>CAZHMZ010000087.1:0-15454 GCA_964532655.1 uncultured Anaerolineaceae bacterium | reverse complement strand
AGCATGGCGATGATGGCGCAAACACCATAACGGAAGGCATGCTGAACACCGCGGAATGCAAAGGTGATGTATAGAATCACGCCTAACGCTGCGATACCGACTGCCATGGCAGCCTGTGCAGTGACCTCACGGCTGATAGATGGACCAACGCTGTCAAACCGTTGAACTTCGATGGTGCTACCGGATTTGGTTTCCATATCGGCCACAATATCAGCCCGGGTGGATTCTTCCATGAATTGCGAACGGATGATCAGCATATCCTCATTTGCGGTTTGGATCTGCACATCTCCGATGCCGTACTGATCATAAATGGCAATCACATCATCGTGTGAAAGTACCTGCCCTGATTCGAAGCGAAGTTCCAGAAAGCTGCCGCCAGTGAAATCAATGGAGAAAGGCAGCCCGTTGATGGCCAAAATGATCAGGCCCGGCAGGATAATCACCAGAGAGATGATAAAGAAAACGTATCGTTTGCTAAGGATATCAAGCATTTCTATCGCTCCTTATATTCCAAACCAGCGCTTAAAATTGGTAATATTGAGCGCATTGAGAATTTCAGACAGGAAAGTTCTGGTGAACATGAAGGCACTGAATACGCTGACGACCACACCAATCAACAGCGTGATCGCAAAACCCTTCACCGTGCTGGCGCCGTAAGCAGATCCAAAAGCGAACAGGACAATACTGATCAATGCAGAAGCGATGTTTGAATCACGGATTGACGGCCAGGCGCGTTTCCAGGCTAATTCCAGAGCCTGACCCACTTTGCGGTTGCCGCGTAACTCTTCCTTCAAGCGCTCGAACATGAGGATGTTCGCATCCAGTGCGCCACCGGTACTGAGCAGGAAACCGGCGATACCGGGCAGCGTGAGCGTGACCGGCAGGAGTTTATAAATGGTCAGCGTGATCAATCCGTACATGCCGATCGCCAGGATGGCAATGGCTCCGGGCAGGCGGTAATAGATGATCATGAACAGGGCGATAATGACAAAGCCAATGGCGCCCGCAATCAGACTTTTGTTGAGCGAGTCTTCGCCAAGGGTGGGGCCGATCACACGGGTTTCAGCTTCCACCAGCGGGATGGGCAGTGAACCATAGCGGAGTTGAATGGCCAGCGCGTTTGCGCTGTCGCTGGTGAAACTACCCTGAATGATCGCCTGACCGGAGGTAATGGCATCGTTGATACCAGGGGATGAAACAACCTTTTTATCCAGCACGATGGCCAGGTATTTTCCCACATTATTGGAGGTGAAGTCGCTGAAAATTTGAGCGCCCTCAGGCTCCAGTTCGAAGGAGATGTAATATCCCAGGGTTTCGCTGTATTCCACGCGGATATTTTTCAACTGATCGCCGGTCATGATGGTATGGTAGATAAGGGGAGCCCCTTCAGCCGGTGTAGCTTCGGAGGTGGGTGAAGCGGTTGCCTCCGCAGTAGGTGCAGCGGTCGCCTCTGCAGTCACTTCGGCAGTCGCCGTGCTGGCAGGTGTTTCTCCGGTCGAAGCGGCAACACCCAGATCAGTGGTAATCGCGGTTCCCGCATCAAGCGGTGTGTCGCCCACGTCGACAAACTCGAGCTGTCCGGTGGTTTTTAGCACATCCACCACTTCACTGGTATCGGTCAGCCCTGGGAACTCGCCCAAGATGCGGCGAGAACCGGCGACCTGAAAAACGACCTCGCTGACGCCCAGGCCGTTGGCACGGTTCTCAAGGATCTGCCGTGCGACTTCAAGGTCCTCTGAGGTTGCTTCAAACCCTTCGGGAACTTCCAACAGGATCTGTAGGCCACCCTGCAGGTCGAGACCCTGTACAACATCCAGAGATCGTTCGAATTCGCCGATTTTGATTCCGTTGTTATTCGGGAAGTTGATCCAGATCCCGATGGCAAGCAGAATGATGATGATAATGATTCTGACTACGCGATCACGCATTCGTTCTCTCCTCCAAAACAAACAAATACCGGTCCAGGTGGGCGGCTGACCAATTATACTCCAATGTCATTTTTCTATAGAGGGGCGTCCTATCAGGACGTTTTAAAAATCAGCAAGTACAATCCGGTACGCCGTAGGGCAATTGGATGGTCATTCTGCGGACAGAATCGACTGAATGCGCCAGGACGCGTAAAACTACGATGGACATATCGTTTTGCGGCTGGCGGTTATCCATACGGATCGCATCGGACAAAATGGTATCTGCAACGGCCTGAGCAGAGGGTTCCTGCTCTTCAAGCAACGATTCGATCAGGGTATCCATTTCAAAGGAAAGGCCGGAACCAGACCCGGCTTTCAACAGGCCTTCTGTGAAAGCGATCACTGTTAATCCGACTTCGAGCGGAATTTCAGTAATCGAAGGTTTTACACTCCGGTTCTTTCCAATGGGATTGCTCTCTCCGGAAAGCTTTTCAATTCGGTCACGCATGCAAATATACACAGGCGTGGAGTTGTTTCGTGAAATGACAATGGTACAGGTCTGCAAATCAACAGAGATTACATTAAGGTAGGAGGCAACCTGTCCGTTGTGATCTGTGTACAGGGCATCTGAAGCGGCCCGGATCGCTGCTCCATCGCGGACACCTTCAGCAATGCGGCTGGTAACCGTGCGTACCACTGAGGAAGAAATGACCTTGGCTGATTGGTTTGAAACCAGAGCGTCAGCCATGACTACTGTCTCACCACCGTTGGGTCTTCCCACCGATTCGAGCGTGTCACCGCTCTCCATGGTTCCACATTTGTTTATTTTTGCGACTGCGATTTGAATTTCCATACAATAATTGTACTTTCAGTATCATAATTTTGCAAAGCCTTACCGGAAAATACATAATATTATATTTTAATGAGTAAAAGGCGAGCATGAGGAACCTCGAGCCATTCTATGGCAGGCTCGAATCCATCATCAAGAAACTTTTTACGTACCAGGCTCTCAATGATGATGGGGTCTCGGGCAGTTTCACCTGTGACGCGATACAGCAGTGAAAGAATTGCTGATGGGATTGTTTTTCCATGCGGTTGGACTGATAGGAGAATCAGCAGCCTGCTGGTGGGCTTCAATACGCGCCGAATCTCGGATAAGGTGTGCGGATCAAATATATACGGAGCCGGAAATGTGGATACGAGGGTGTCGATACTGTGGGTAGGGAGGGGTATGTGCAGAGCACTCCCGCGAATCACGATGCCGTTTGCACGCCTGTTCTTATCAGCGGGCGATGCGGATTTCAAATGGCGCAGTGCTGCACGAGACATCTGCCGGCTGGCATCCAGGCCAAGTAAGCGGTAGGGTCCGTTATGCAGCCTGTTCAGCAAATAACCTGGCCCGTAACCAATCTCCAAAACGGTAGGCCCGGCAAGATATGGTATCACCGCATCGATCCAGTTCCTCCACTGTCCGAAGGATACCATCCAGGAAACAAAGCCATATAGAAAAGAGAGCGGACCGTAGAGGAGATTGAGAAATTTGCCCACAAGTTGTGTTATAATCATGCGTCGCCTGAAGAGCAATAACTTGACTTTTCAACCGATTTTATTATAATCACGCAGTGATTTTCGTTGGATCGCTAAGAGGAGATTTTTGATGGTACCACTTCCTAAGAGAAAAATGTCAAAAGGGCGCCGTGATCGCCGCCGAGCCCATGATGCGCTGCAGGCAATCAACCTGGTACAGTGCAGCAATTGCGGTGAGATGATTTTGCCTCACACCGTATGTAATAATTGCGGTTTTTATCAGGGCCGCGAAGTCATCGCCAAAGAAGACAAGAAGAAATAGTTCGGATTTCAGTTCAAACTTATCGCAGTGCTTCAGGCATATGCGAGCAAAGACCCAACCTTTTGCAGTGGAGAGGTTGGGTCTTTGCTGTTGCTATTCTTAAAAGAAAGAGAGCCTGATAAAAGACTCTCAGGATTTACTATCGATTATTCTGTTACTTCAGTGCTGTCGCTTTGTTCGTCATCATCCGGCAGGTAAAAGGCTTGCTCATCCTCTTCGGCGGTCTGCCCGCCGGCATTTAAATACGGTTTAAAACTGGCAATCAACCGACCCGGGATGCGCGCTTTCACATGAGTCCCCTGGCGGTTATGCTCAATGAGCTCCACCATCCCCATATCATGGATTTGCGACAGCAGGTTACCTTCAGTGTAAGGTAAAACCACATCAATCAATACAAAATTTCGGAACAGACTGTCTTCGATACGCTCCAGCAGATCAGCTAGACCAAATTTTGATTGGGCGGAGATGGCAATGGAATCTTTGTAATCGGTGAGTATCTCGACCGCATTGTCTGGGTCAGGGAGCAAATCGACTTTGTTGAGGGCCGTGATTACAGGAATGTGGTCTGCTCCGATTGCAGTCAGTGTATCCTGAACCGATTTCCACTGCGCCAGCGCATTGGGGTGATTGATATCCACCACATGAACCAGCAGATCGGATTCTGATATTTCTTCCAGTGTGGCTCGGAAAGCAGCCACGAGTTGGGTGGGTAATTTTTGAATAAACCCAACTGTATCTGTCATAAGAGCCTGTTCGCCGCCGGGAAGTTTGACCCGCCGGGTGGTCGGATCGAGGGTGGCAAACAACTGGTCGGCAGCGTAGATATCGGCGCCGGAGATCTGGTTCAGCAATGTAGATTTGCCAGCGTTCGTATAGCCAACCAGGGAAACAATCGGAATACGGGAACGCTTACGCTGAACACGATGTCGCTGGCGATGCTCTCGCACCTTTTCCAACTCTTTTTTAAGAAAGGAGATGCGTGCATTGATTTCGCGGCGGTCTACCTCAAGTTGCGTTTCTCCGGGACCGCGCAGACCCACACCGCCAGCACTTCCGGACCGCCCAGATGCTCCACCTGCCTGACGGGCCAGATGGGTCCAGGCGCGGGTCAGGCGGGGCAGGCGATATTCATACTGGGCCAGCTCCACCTGAAGGATGCCCTCTCTGGTTTTGGCGTGCTGGGCAAAGATATCCAGGATCAGAGCGGTACGATCCAGTATCTTGATATTATCGCCCAGTTTGTTTTCGAGTTCTCTTTGATGGCGAGGGTTCAATTCGGTATCGAAAATGCAAGTTTTCGCACCGGTTTCATCCAGCAGAATGCGAATTTCTTCCACTTTTCCGCCGCCAACCAGCGTTTCCGGATTGGGCCGGTCGAGTTTCTGGTAGGTTTCACCAACGATCTCGAGACCAGCGGTATCAGCCAATAAAGCCAGCTCCTCCAGTGAATCTTCCATTTGAAGGAGCTGATTTTCAGACCGCAGATCTACACCAACCAGAATAGCCTGTTCTTCGTGTGTTTCGGTTGTGTAGGATTTTTTATTCATTCAAAATTATTGTTTTTTAATCCATTCCTGCAAGCGTTCCATCGCAACACGGCAGCGGTCGGTAGCAATACCAAGCGAGACACGGATGTATCCCTTACCGTAATCGCCGTACACCACACCGGGTGTTAAGGAGACGCCTGTTTCCTTGAGAAGTCTGTCGCAAAATTCAACGCAGTCGGTAAATCGGGCCGGGATTTTTGCCCAGATATAAATGGTTGAGGGCGGCGTTTCGGTTGTGAAGCCAATCTCTCTCAAGGTTTTTAATATGATATCACGGCGTTCTTTATAGATATCATTGCGCTGCTGCAGCCAGGTCTGGTCACCGGTGAGGGCGGTAGCTCCGGCAATCTGAATGGGGTGGAAGTGCGAATTATCGACCTGGCTCTTATATGTATTCAGTAATTTTATCACCGCCGAATTACCGACAGCCATACCCAAACGCCATCCGCCCATGTTGTAGGCTTTTGACAGGGAGTTGAACTCAACCACCACGTCCTTGCTGCCGGGAACCTGAAGAATGCTGGGAGCAACATAGCCGTCATAGCAAATCTCGGTGTAGGGGGCATCATGCGCGATCACGATTTCATGTTTGCGGGCGTAATCGACCACTTCTTCGAAGAAGGACATGGGAGCCACAGCGCCGGTGGGGTTGTTGGGATAGTTAATCCACATGATCTTCGCACGATACGCCACTTTTTCAGGGATGGCTTTCAGATCCGGGAGGAAATTGTTCTCCGCTACCAGCGGCATATAATGAATATCCGCTCCCACCAGCTCGGCGCCGGATTGATATACCGGATAACCGGGATCAGGGATTAGAATCACATCGCCGTGGTTTGCCAGGACGATGGGTAAATCGAAAAGCCCTTCCTTGGAGCCAATCAGGCCAACAATTTCAGAAACCGGATCAAGATCGACATTGAAACGTTTCTTATAAAATGCGGCAATGGCTTCACGATACTGGGTGATGCCTCCATACGCGGTATAGCCGTGCGCGTTGGCGGCCCGGGCGGACTGCGTCATCGAGTCGATGATGAAATCCGCAGGGGGAAGATCGGGCGAGCCCATATCCAGTCTGATTACATCGACACCCTGAGATTGGAGTTCCTTAATTTTCTTTCCTAGAATGGAGAAAAAATAAGGTTTGAATGCCGATACCCGATTGGCGGGTTTGATGAAGTCCACGGTCATGATTTACAAGCTCCTGAGTGTGATAATAATTTGTATGGCTAATCTTACACCACAAACTTGATTAGTTGTCCAGTCTTTTGTGGAAACGTTACAGATGTTATCAGAGTAGAGGGCAATATACAGGTTGAAGCAGAAGGAAGATAATATTTTGGCACGTAACTTGCATCATAAGGCTTGCGCGAATATACTACTGCATGAGGGATTTCTATGCTTCAGCGAACCAGTCAGGAACTCAGGCCACTAACCACAGCTCATCTTGCGCAGACGATGACATTACTGCAAATGACGATTGATGAAATCAAGCAGGAGATCGAGTCTGAACTGTCATCCAACCCGGCTCTGGAGTTGCGGGATGAACGTCGCTGTCCCACCTGCGGCCGGTTACTGCAGGAGCGCGAGAATTGCCCTGTCTGCAGCGTGCCCAAAGATTTGAGCCCGGAAGATCCTGTTGTATTTATTTCGCCAAAGGATGATTTTACCCCGCGTTCTGATCAACAGACGGATGACTATCTGGATGGGCATGATTATTCGCCGATCACCGAAGATTTACCGACCTATGTATTGAAACAGATCATGCCGGACCTGGCGGATTCAGACAGGCAATATGCCATCTTTTTGTTATCCAATCTGGATGATGACGGATTTTTGACCGTTGATCCACTTGAGCTGGCGCAGTATTTTCATGTACCGTTGGGTAAAATCAACTCGATTCGACGCATGATCCAGCGGGCAGACCCCATAGGTGTTGGGTCTTTGAATCCGCGTGAGGCATTACAGGTGCAAATCGAGATTCTGGCTGAAACCCAGACAGTCCCTGAACTGGCGACAAAGATCGTCAACGAAGCCATGGATCTACTGAGCAAACGTCAGTTTTCGGAGATCGCCCACCGGTATGACTGCTCGGTCGCCGAGGTACATGAGGCGGTTTCTTTTATCAGCGAAAACCTGAATCCGTTCCCGGCGCGGTCCCACTGGGGTGACATGCGCAATCCGGCGGTTTCAGCCACGCAGGTGTATCATCGACCCGACATTATCATCAGCTATATGAATGAGGACCCAGAGCAGCCGTTGATTGTGGAGATCATCATGCCAATTGGCGGTACCCTGCGGGTCAATCCGCTGTTCCGAAAAGCCGTCAAAACCGCTGCTGAGGAACAGAAAGACGTCTGGAAAGAAGATCTGGAGCGGGCATCTCTGTTTGTGAAGTGCCTGCAGCAACGCAACCATACCATGCGCCGTCTGATGTACAACCTGGTGAAGATGCAACGTGATTTCATTATCAAAGGCCCAAAGTTTATCGAGCCGATCACACGCGTTCAGCTTTCTGTGGAACTGGATGTACATGAATCCACTATCTCGCGGGCGGTGGCCAATAAAACCGTACAATTGCCATCCAAACAAATTGTGCCATTGGCCTCTTTCTTTGACCGCAGCCTGAATATTCGCACCATCATGCGGGAGATTATTTCTGCCGAAACGCGCCCCTTAAGCGACTCAAAATTGGTAAAATTACTGGAAGCGCGCGGACACTTTGTTGCACGCCGTACGGTGGCAAAATACCGCGCAATGGAAGGCATTTTGCCCGCTCACTTACGGCGAATGATCACCTAATCCTTTTGCATCAGGCTGTCAGAAAATGGAATATTCCTCCATCGATCAGGAAGAGACAAAAAAAAGGGTTTCTTGTAAAGATGAAGATAAACTTCTCGGTGACATCACCGAGTTGTTGTCTTTTCATTCTGAAAAAGATATCCAAGCCATGCTGAAAGAGTTTTTACAGAAGGCAAAACGCTTCGCAGGCGTGGATTTGTTGTGTATTTATCATGCCCGGGCCAACAACCTGGGTTTTACCAAACTGGCAGCGATTGAAAAAGAAAAGGCGTTCCCAAAATCAGTCAACCTGGAAGAATTGAATTTCCATGGGCGGATCTGCCTGTGGAGACAGGGAGAACTGCCATTTACCCGTCTGCAGAATTATGCACAGGAGACCGGCATGGAATACCTGCTGATATCCCGGCTCACCGAGGGTGAAGGCGTGTTGGGGTTGATCTCAGCGGGCGGGTTCAAGACCGGGAATTTACCTCTGATATCCAAACGGCTTGAGGTGGTCAGCGGTTTGTTGGCCTCACTGCTTCAGCGATACATTCTTGAGATGTATCTCAAGAACCAAAATGAAAACCTGAAGAACAGCCTGCGAAAATACGATCAGGTGATCCAGAACACCAAAGATGCGGTCATCATCGTGGACCGTAACCTGAAGGTGATGGAGATCAACCAGACTGCAGAAAACATTCTTGGCTATACCTTCAAGGAAATTGAGAAAAGCCCGATATCGGATGTTCTAATCGGGGCGGATGGGTTGATGGAAGCCATGGAAATTGCCCTGGCTGGCATAGAAACCCACGAAATGGGGATTGTCTCATTGCACAGGCGAGACGGGCAGGCGTTTTCTGCGCATATCCGCGCGATGCCCATCAATAATGAGAAAAACAAGCTTCAGGGCATTCTGATATTGATTTCAGATGAGAATGAAAACGAACAAAACCGTATCAAAGTACAGCATCTGGAACAGCGGGCTGCTTTGGGCAGCCTGGCTTCCATTTTCTCGCATGAAGTGAAAAATCCGATTAACAACATCTGGCTGGGTGTGCAATTGATGCAATCCTGGACAGAAGAAGATGACCGGAACTATGAACCCCTCAACCGGATGGCAGGTGACTGCAGCCGGCTCAAGGAGTTGACGGAATCGATTCTCTCGTATTCACGCCCGGTTGAGCCAAACTGGAAACCCATCAACATGGTCAACCAGCTTTCGACGATGCTTGACCGGTGGCGGCCGAGATTTGAGCGCCTGCATATCGAATCCAACCCGCTGTTTCCGGACAAGCCCCTTACGATTAAGGGCGATACCCGTATGCTCGACCAGATATTTACCAATTTGATCAACAATGCGGCCGACGCGATGGAAAAAACCGGCGGGACTCTGACGATCAAGATCAGGCGTGATGATGAGTACAGCGAAAAACCACAGGTTGAAATTGCCGTCGCGGACACCGGACCGGGCATGTCGGATGAGTGGATGGATAAAGTATTTCAACCCTTTAAGACCACCAAAGCCAAGGGCACCGGTCTGGGTCTGGCAATCACGAAAAATCTGGTGACAATTCTGCATGGTACAATCCAGGTAGAATCATTCAATGTCGGCTGCGTTTTTACGGTCAGATTCCCTTTGTTTATGGAGAGTAATCCTTGAGCATCACCATCATGATTGTTGAAGATGAGGAGAACGCCAGGAAGAACATCAGCGAATTCCTGATCACAAAAAATTATGAACTGGTCCCATGTGAGACCTTACACCAGGCCAAAACGTGTCTGAAAACGAATCCAATCGATATCGTGTTATTGGATGTGTTTTTGCCGGATGGCAACGGGACCGAACTGCTGTACGATATTGCCCAACTGCCATACCGTCCGCCTACCATCCTGTTGACCGCAGCAGATGATATTCAGATCGCTGTAGAAGCTATGAAAAACGGCGCGCTGGATTTCATCGGAAAGCCGTTTGAATTTAGCCGGCTTCAACAGGCTCTGCAAAAAGCAGAGGAGATCGTCATGCTGCGGCGGGAGGTGGCGCAATATCGCCGGGCCCAGCAGGAGGATTTAAAGTTTGTGCTTGGAAATTCATCCGAATTCAACAAGGTGATTTCACAGGCAAAGCGCACCGCAAAAACCTCCATCAATGTAATGATCAGCGGGGAATCCGGATCCGGCAAAGAAGTGGTGGCGCGTTATATTTTCACGAACGGTCCGCGCGCCAGCAAGCCGTTTATTGCCGTCAATTGCGCCGCCATTCAATCCACCATTTTTGAATCCGAGTTATTCGGGCATGAAGAAGGAGCTTTTTCGAGCGCCAATAAAAAGAAACCCGGCTTGATGGAACAGGCGGATACAGGGATTCTTTTCCTGGATGAAATCTCTTCCATGCCGCTGGATATTCAGGTCAAGTTGCTGCGGGCGATCGAGGAAAAGGCGTTTTATCGCGTCGGCGGTACTAAACTGATTAGAGTGGATGTGCAGATTTTGGCTGCTTCCAACCGTGATTTACAAAAGATGGTCGATAATGGCGAATTTCGTCAGGACCTGTACTATCGGTTGAACGTGGTCGAGATCAATGTACCCACTCTGAAAGAGCGCAAGGAAGACATCCCTGAACTGGTGGGTTTCTTCATCAACAAATTTAACATGGAAATGGGCATGAATGTATCGGATATCTCACCGCTGGCCATGGAGGCGCTGAAAGCCTATTCATGGCCGGGGAATATCCGTGAACTCAGCAACGCAATTGAGCGGGCCATGTTGTTTTGCGACGATCCGGTACTCGATCTGGGGCATTTACCCGACTACGTGTTCAAAACAAAACAACCGTAAAATTACCCAAATACATTGGCATAATACTTGCATATATTCCTCCTGATCGCATTATCAGGAGGAATTGAATATGGTTTCCATGACCATCAACGACGTACTGCTTACCATGACCATCTGCATCTTTTTTGTGGGCATCGTTTCGCTGGGAGCGGGTGTGTTTATTCTGGTCTCCCGTGTTCTGAACGATGATCTCAAAGTTCTGGCGCAAGAGACGAACCAGCTTGCCCGAAAAGGCATCAGCGAGGATATTTCCGGGTTGGTCGGAAATGCATCCATTTTGCTTGATTCGTTGAATGAATTGATCCAGACAACGCGGGGGATTGGGCTGACGTTGATCCTGTTGGGTGTGGGATTGGTGGTGGTCGCGTATTTCCTGCTGCAACGGATTTATTGATCTTTCACGAAAGGCTGATTTATGCTGCCGGCCGTGGTGGAACACCTGAAAGAATATTTCCCACAAGAAGCGGGAAATATTCTTTGGTCGCTTCTACGCTGCGGGCTGGTCAACCGGAGTCTTGAGGATCGGGCGTTTTCACAGACATTGTTGAGCGGAGGGCTGAACCAGGAGAACTGGCGACCCGGAAATCTGGCAAGGATTTGCCTGTATCAACAGGAAGCGGTGTATCCGCAGCTTCGCTCTGATGCGAGAAATCTTCTTTTAACCGCAATGTCCCGTCCGCCGCTGGATCGTCAGCACGCTGAATACCCCGATACAGCCCCTGTTCATCTGGCGATCGCGGGTGCCTGGGCAGAAGAATATTTGACGATCATCAACAATGGTGGTTGGGAAGAGTTCAAATCATTCCTGATGATCGGCACGGCTGATTTTTCTCAGCATGTATTCTCAGAAATTAAAGAAAGCCTGTTATTTCTGGCGCATTCACTGAATGATCCTGAACAACTGATTCTCTCGCTCAGAGAGCACTGGGATGATGTTGGAATTTTGGAATTTTGCCTGTTTTGTACCTGTTCCTTTTTTCTTTCCAATGATGAATTATCTACTCGGCTATTTAAGCTGATTTCACGGTTTCAGACCACAGAGCGAATCGATGCACTGAAGTATCTCCTACGGCAGGACCGCAAGGATATCGCAGTAGCGATTTCGGAACGGCTGCTTTCTGAGGAGAACCCTGTTGATCATGACATCACCGCGAAAAACGGTGTGGATGTGCTGCACCGAATGGCGCACCGATATTATCTTCTCGTATTGCTCGAAACTGCAGGAAGGCATGAGGAGGCGGCTGATTTATGGAGAGCGCTCGAGAATGAGGGCCTTGAGTGGAATGCCGGTCTGTTTCTGGAAAAATCGCAGGCATTAGGTAATCTGGACGGTTTGATGAACTTTCAGCAGACCATGGAATCGCTGAGGAATAACGCTCATCCGGTAGACGAACTGGTGAGCGAAGCCTGGGCGCTTTCCGAGTTACGTGAATTCTCATCCGCATTGCCCGAAGACCCTGACTCGCCGTTTTTACTGGCACAAAAGTACCGGCAGGCCGTGTTGGAGCAGGATCATGAAAAAGCACATGATCTGGCAGACCGGATCGTTGATCTGCTTAAAGAAATATCCGGACAGGAAAACGCCAAAGCGCGGTACCTGTTGTCTGTCTCATACCTATCCATCGTGGATACATTCATCGAACAAAATGACCTTGATCATGCCGAAGCTGCTGTTTCTTTGTTATTGAAGACAGAACCGGGTGATGCCGGGTTATTATCACGGGCTGCGGTCATCCAGGAAAAGCGCGGACACATCCAGAATGCGCTGGATTACAAGCTACTGGAGAGCGCCGGCAAAACGGATGATCGAACGATCCTGAGACAACTGGCTGATTATTACGAACGCTGCGGTGAAACGGCAAAAGCCTTTCAGCAGATGAAAAAGATGTCTGAGTTGGTGGGTCAACTCGCTGCATCCGAGCAGTTGAAATTGACCGAACTTGCCTACGCCAGCGGCAATTACGCCAGCGTGGATCAGGCAGCCAGCCTGCTGCTGGATTCGGGACCCCATAAAGGCGCTGCCTTAACGATATTGGGGAAGACCCGCCTGCAACAGGGTTATTATGACGAAGCAGTTTCATTTTTCAGACAGGCGGTTGAGGAAAACCCATACTCACCGGAGCGTTGGATTTACCTCACAGATGCCTGCCGCAAGGATACTTCGGAAGAGCGCGACCTGCTCACCATACTGCAGGAGGGATTGAGTTATCTGCCCGAGTCATCCTCGTTGCACAGTGAGATGGCAAAAGAATATTATCTGCGAAATCAAATATCCGATGCGATTGATTGCCTGGACAAGGCAGTCAACTGCCCGCCGGATACCCGCGAGGGTGTGATTACGGCCGGGACTCTGATGGTAAATATGGGCGACGTGCGGAAAGCCCACGAATATTACCTTGAGGTGTTGAATCGCTTCAATTTTGATCTGGAGATAATGCGGCTGGCAGCTCTGACTGCCATGGAAATCGAAGATTTTGAAGCGGCTGAGGGAATTCTAGTTTCTTTGATGGGACGGATCAAACCCGGAGCGGATGATATCGCACTGTATATCCTGGCACGCCTGAAGGGTCAAAGCCCGATCTTCTCCGATAACCTGTCGATCCCTGTGGAAGAGATGGCAGCCCTGAACGAGAAGATGGACGAGGGGTTGCAGTTGGATCCGGAGCATCTGGGCATAAATTTGCTGCGGGCTGAGATGAAAGCTTACCTGGGTGATTATGTGGGTGCCCGGGAGATCTTTGCGCGATTGATTGAACATGATCACACCAGCCATTGGAAGACCTTGGGCGGATATGGTTATGTTTCCATGAAGCTGGGCGATCTGCATACCGCCATGGCGGCCTTACAGGAAAGCTACTCTATCAATCCGGAACAACCAAAACTGGAGCAATATCTGGCCGAAGTCTATCTGCAATCCGGGCTACCGGCGGATGCCAGGCTGTACGCTGACCGGCTGTTTTTCCGTAAACCCAACGATCTGAATACGCTACTGTGGTATGCCGATTTCAACGGTGAACTGGGACAGTGGGAAGGTGTGGTATCCGCACTGATCAACGCTTATCATCTGAACCCGGGTGACCCGGCCATTATGATGCGTCTCGCAGAGGGGTTTGTCAAAACCAACCGGGTGGATGATGCACAACAATTGATTCGCCTGCTCAAAACCATGCCAGATCTGAATGCGAATCAATATTTACGACTGGCCAATCTGATGGCTCAGATGGGGGATTGGAAATCATCCGTTGATTTGCTGGAACTGACTCTGGAGCGCGGTTATTCACCTGCCGTTCACTGCTATTTTGCCCTGGCCCTGATGCAGCAACAAATGGGCAATTTGGAAAGCGCGTTGTTTTATACTAAGCAAGCGAATAAAGAAGCACCAGAAAACCGGTATTTGCTCATTTACCAGGCAGATGTGCAATATGGGCTGGATAAACCCCAGGCCGCCATCATTGACCTGGAACGAAGCGAAGCCATGCCTGAAAGCGGGATGAATGTTATCTCATCCAATCCGTTTTTACACAACCTTGAAAGTGTTTTGCATATCCCCGAATGGTTTGACAACGCGCAAACAGGGGAAGGAATGGCCGTCCGCAAGGGTTTATACCTGCGCAAACTGAACCGATATTCTGAAGCGTTTGAACTGGTTAAAGCCGCATATACCACGACCAAATCAGAAGATCTGTTGGTTTTACTTTACGATCTTTCTGTACGGAATGCAGAATTTGACCTGGCGAAGAGCCTGACAAAGGACTGCCGTGGGATTGCTGATAAAGCGCTGAAGCAGGCCGCCGCGGTGATCTACCTGAGGTTCAACATCCTGCTCAGCAACGTGGATGTGATTAAGAAAATTTTGGCGGAAGGATCTGTAGCCCGCTACAACACCAGCGAATGGCACTGTGCTCAGTGCCTGATCAGCCAATCGGATCATAACTGGGATGCTGCCATGCAGAATTTTCGACAGGCACGCAGCCTGTGGGCCAACCAATCTGTGCTGCAAACCCAGGGGAAATTCGCAGGTATCAATGGGTACAACCTGGCCGAAGAAATATTGCATGATCAACCTTACTGGATCTGGATGACTGAGGCCGGATTGCTGCTGTGGGATGAATCAATAAACGGATTTGAAGCCGCCCGCCAAATTGATGCCAATCACCTGGCCATTCAATTCGGTTACCTGAAAACGCTCACACTGGCCGGTGAATGGCAGATGCTGGCAAAGGAATTGGAACTCGAAAAACGAAAGCCGCAATTTAACAAAGGATCTGACGAAATACATTATCTGATCCAGGGACTGGCGGCACAGTTGGGTGAGAAAACTCAGCAGCCGGAGGTTCGGCGTTGGACGGTACGCGCCGGTATCCTGTTCTCAGGTATTACGGTGGATGTGAAAAGTGTGAGCGAACAGTTGCATATGCCGGAGGATCTGGAATTTTTGGCAGGCCTGCTCAGAAATGAAAAACGATTTGCTCCTGCCGCCGAGATCGCCGGAAAGCTAAGCCGCCATTTTACCAATATCTGGCAGCAGGCGC
>CAZHMZ010000086.1:10789-15726 GCA_964532655.1 uncultured Anaerolineaceae bacterium | reverse complement strand
ATGTTCGACCGGTGCACCGGTGATGATGAGCGCGTCAAAACGTTTGCGCTGGATTTGCCGAAAAGTCTGGTAAAAATGCAATAAATGTTCCTGCGGAGTATTTTTACTGCGATGGCTTGCCGGTCTGAGCAGAGTGACATCAACCTGCAAGGAGGTATTCCCCAACAAACGAAGCAGTTGAGTCTCGGTGATGATTTTTGTGGGCATCAGGTTCAATATGGCAATCTGCAGCGGGCGAATATCCTGATGAGAAGCCCGGTTTTCATCCATCACAAAAATATTTTCAGCAGTCAATATCTGTCTGGCAGGCAGTTTTTCCGGTATTTTGATTGGCATTCTCTACATTTCTCCGTTTTCTTCTATTTTCGATCCCGAATCTGGCAAACAAAAAGGGCTGCCGTACTGGCAGCCCCGGATGAAACACCTCGGTGAAGCGGCAGGTTCTTACAACCTGTCCTCCAGTGCTGCCAATCCGATAAGCCCACGCATGACCATAAGCATCATGGTTTTGAACTCGTTATGGGATTGCACAGCACCGTTTGTTTTCATATTGGGCAGTATTATCTTGGAAAAGTAAAAACCTGTCAAGTAATTGATGGATCGCAGGACGATTTTCTTATGAAAATCTCAGAAACTCGGGATAGAAACCTGAAAGATTTCCAATTCGCGCGTTTTTCAGGGCTGCCGGCAGCTTTGACAACACATCACCGGCTGTCATCCCGTCTTCGCCGCATTTCCTGGCGGCCAGGTCACCGGCGTGACCATGCAGTAAAACACCCATGCGAACCGCTTCCAGAATGGGCAAGCCGAGTGTGTACATGGCCGCGATTGTTCCGGTCAGTACATCGCCAGAGCCGGCAGTGCCCATGCCTGAATTCCCGGTCAGATTGATATAAACTTCTCCATCCGGGCAGGCGATTAGGGTGTGAGCGCCTTTCATGACCAGTACCACATTCCATTGTTCGGCAAAGCCGCGTACTGTTTCAATCGGGTGATCCTGAAGATCCTGACTTTGCGCCGGAAGTAAGCGTGATAATTCTCCGGGATGGGGAGTCAGGATGGTGGGTGCAGTGCGACGTTGCAACAGAGACAGGTCGCGGCTCAGCGCTGTCAGGCCGTCTCCGTCAATGATGAGTGGTTTGGTGATGTGGGGGATCAGATCGACGATGAGGTTTTGGGTCTCCTCATTCAGGGATAAGCCCGGTCCAATCACCACCACGTCAGAGAGATCGGCAATCTCCAGCAGGGAGAGCATCGCTTTGCCTGACAGGCTGCCTGCGGATGTTTCTTCCTGCGGGTGGAATACGATCTCGCTGCTTTTTGCTGCGATAAATGGGGCGACCGAGCGGGGACAGGCCAGGCGCGCATATCCTCCGCCTGCTTTCAGAAATGACATGGCTGCAAAGCGAGGTGCGCCGTAATAGTTCTGCGCCCCGGCGATGAACAAAGCCTGACCGAATGTACCTTTGTGACCATCAGGCGGGCGGGGAGGCAGATCAACTGGAAGGTTGATCTGGCATTGCAGATGCTCGGCTTCATAGAGCGCGGGTGGAAAAGAGATGTGATTGGTGAACAGCTCACCGGCGCAGGAATACCCGGGATAAAGCATCAACCCGGTTTTAGGTAGCCCAAATGTGATGGTCCAATCAGCCTGAATGGCACAGCTGAGTACCTTTCCGGCATCCCCATGGATGCCGGATGGGATATCAATGCTCAAAACGGGTTTCCCGGATTGATTGACCAAATTGATCACAGCCGCGTGAATTCCCTGCGGCTGGCGCACCAGTCCGGTGCCAAAAATAGCATCGATGATGACTCCAGACTGGTCGATCATTTTCGAAAAGTCTGTGGTCTCATCAGCGATAAGCTGTTGAATTCCGATACGCTGCAGGATCTCATAATTGGCCAGGGCAGAACCATGATAACGGGCAGGATCTGCAAGAACCAGCACGGTGACGCGGCAATGCTCTGAATGCAGCAGGCGGGCGACCACAAAACCATCCCCGCCGTTGTTGCCAGGCCCGCATAGAACCAGGATCTTTTTTCCGGGCAGGGGCATTTTTTCTTTGAGAAGGTTGACCGCCGCGATCCCGGCATTCTCCATCAGAAGCATTTCCGGGAAAGAGAAAAGGTTCATTGCGTCATGATCCATCATTCGCATTTGCTCAACGGTGCTGATCTTCATTGTTTCCTCAAAAGTTCTGTAAAATGCGTATAGTCAATTATTTGCTCATTATATGTATATTGTAGTCACTTTCACAAAGAAAAAAAGAAACCGCGCAGGACAAAATGTCCGGCGCGGTGGAATAGTCATAAATTGTAAGTCAGGGGGTTGCGTTCGGTGTGGGTGAGGCAGCCAGGTTTGTCTCTGAAGCTTACGGTTGAGCAAATTGCTCCGCATAATCACCCATGACCAAAGCCATATTGCCCAGCACAGCCCATGAGTTTTCAAACAGCCAGTCCGGGATCTCGTACATTTGCCCGTTGTTGTCATAGCGGATGATGTCTTTTGCGTACCCGGTGACAATCACCACGTGTTCATAAGCCGCAACAGTGGTTTTGTCCCCCTGAGAATCGATATATTCATACGGGATACCGCCGACCACATTCCCAATCACCCAGGCGATGACCGGCTGATCCATGGCAATCTGGCGTTTTAATTCCTCCAGGGTCATACCTTTTACCGCTTGAGCATTCAAACCATACTCCTGCAGCAGATCGGCCACCGGCGCGGCGTGGACCCCATACGCATAGGGTGGAATTTGCCCCCACGGGCCGTCAACACTGCCAACAAACCCCAGGTCAGGGTTATCCGAAAGCGGCAGGGAAGTTTGAAACTCAAATTCGTTGATGGTCACACCAAAAAAGTCAGCCCAGTTCACTGCTGTGGCGGCCTCGCATCCCAGCGGGAAGTATTGCTTATGCCCGCGCATCCCGCTGATGTAATACTTATCCGGCAGGGTGGGTTGCGGCGTCGGTGTAAGGGTGGGAACAGTAGGCGTGAAGGTTGGTGTTGGCGTGATTGAGACTGTGGGGGTTGGGGTGGGTGTATCTGTTGCCATCGCAAGGGTCGGGGAAGACGTCAACTCAACAGCAGGCAGGGATGCGTTCGTTCCCTGCGATCCGGCAGATTCCTGCCGACCTCCAATCTCTGCCGAGGCGCTGCAGCCAGAGAGGATTATGAAAAGCCCGATAAAGAAGATCCGCAATTTCATCGTTAATTTATCCAATATTCGGATTATACCGGACGATATGGCACAAGTCACATATTTACGATACAGGACAAATGTTCTATTATCAAAGCAAGGATGGAGGTGAAGTACAACATGTTTCCTTTAGCGAGGATGGAACAAAATCAGATATTACTGGTGATTGCAAACCATGCGGCACGCGACCAGATGCTGGAATGGATTGCGATGCAGGCCTGTCAGGGCAGAGTGCGGGTGGTCGATGGCAGCAACCAGTTCAATGTATACCGGGTTGCGAAAACCATCCGCCGGCAGACTGCGCGCTTGACCGATGCGCTGAAGAACATTCAGATCTCCCGATCCTTCAGTTGCTATCAGATGACAGCCATGCTGGAAAAAATCCTGGCCCGTCCCGGTGAGCCCGGTATGCCAGAAGCAGGGATGCCTGCAGGAAATACCCCGGTGTTTGTTCTGGATTTATTGTTTTCATACTACGATGAAGATATCAAGCTACCCGAGAGCCAGCGGCTGCTGAAGAAATCCATCCGCGCACTGGAGCAGTTAAGCCGGCGGGCCCCGGTGGTGATCAGTTCGCGGCCCATGATGTACAACCAGGAGCGCAAGATGCTTCTGGATGAACTGAAGGAAACCGCCACTCTGGTGTGGGAAGCCGAAGAAACGGACACCCGGCAACTGCCCGCACCCAATCTGCTGCCGTGGCCTGAAGAAAAATCCAGTTAGCCTCGGAGAACCCCATGGGCCGCACACTTCCCACCATTTCACAGGCATTTCAGGAAGAGCAAAGTAACTTTACCAGCTTCCGGCGCGCGCTGCGCAAGACAGATCAACTGGTATTGGACGAGTTGTTCGCGCTGGCCCGCCGGCATCTGGCGGCTGCTGCCTATGCCGCGAATGCCCTGCCCATGGAAACATTCTTGCTGGCCATGTTGCTGGAACAGCAGAAAGAAATTCACCGCTTGAAGGATGATCTGGAACTGTTGAACCGGCACCCGGCATTGAACCCGCCGGAACCTGAAAATAAGGGGTGACCCTTATGCAGATGACCGGTTTTTTGTTGGATCTTTTTGAAAATCCCGGGGGAAATATCAGCGGCTGGTTTATCGGCGATGATGGCGTACGCTACCGCTTCCGGCAGTACTTCCCGATCACATTTTACATTTCCGGCGAAAAAGATGACCTGCGAGCGGTTGAAAACCGCATCCGTGAAATCAATTTTGATGTGCACATGGAATACACCAAACGATTTGAATTTTTTGCGCGCCGCCATCTGCCCGTGCTGGCTGTGGAGGTAAAAAATGCCTGGCTGCAGCCGGTTTTGTTTCGCAAGATTTTGACCGAATTCCCGGATCTGGAGTATTACGATGCCGATGTGGGGCTTACACTGCGGCACGCGGCGGTCCACCAAACATTTCCACTGGCTTACTGCCGCTTCACTTTGGATGAAGGCGCCTGGCTGAAAAAGGTCGAGGTGCTGGATACGCCCTGGGAAGTGGACCACCTCAAAGCGCCGCTGCGGATCCTGAAACTGGAGCCGGATATCAACCCGCAGGCCGGCCAGCCGCGCTATTTGATTGTTTCCTATGACGCGCATTCCTTTCGCTTATCCTTCGAGCCGCTGCGGGCGCTGCTGGTCAACCTGAAGTCCATCCTGGAGAAATACGACCCGGACATCATCCAGACGCGCTGGGGCGATACCTGGCTGCTATCCACGCTGAAGCAGGCGGCTGA
>CAZHMZ010000086.1:0-10689 GCA_964532655.1 uncultured Anaerolineaceae bacterium | reverse complement strand
CAGGGTGGGCTGGTGTATCAGCCCACGGTAGGGATCCACTGCAATGTGGCCGAAATCGATTTCATCTCGATGTATCCCAGCATCATGGTACGCTGCAATATCTCACCGGAAACCACGCCTTCTTATGCGCTGGAACCGCCGGATGAACCACCCGGGCTGATCCCGCAAACCCTGGCGCCCTTGCTGAAGAAGCGTATTGAACTCAAACACCGGCTGGGGGATATGCCGGATTGGCTGCCCGATTATCAGATTTTTAAGCAGCAGTCTTCTGCCCACAAATGGTTGCTGGTCACCTGTTTTGGCTATCTGGGATACAAAAATGCCCGTTTTGGGCGGATCGAGGCGCATGAAGCCATCACAGCCAATGGTCGCGAGGCGCTTCTGCGCGCCAAAGAGGCGGCAGAGGAGCTGGGTTTTACCATCCTGCACATGTATGTTGACGGCTTATGGGTGCAAAAAGAGGGCGCCAGTCAGCCCAAGGATTTTGAGATTGTGCTGGATAAAATTGCCGAATGCACGGGGCTGTCGGTCTCGCTGAATGGCGTGTACCGCTGGGTCACATTTTTACCCTCACGGGTGGATGCGCGCGTACCCGTACCCAACCGGTATTTCGGCGTGTTTCAAGACAGCAGCCTTAAACTGCGCGGTATTGAGGCCCGCAGGCATGACACCCCGGCGTTCATTGCCAATATGCAGCTTGAACTGCTGGATTATCTCAGCAAGGCCAGTTCTTACAACACACTGGTGGATCAATTTTTACCCGGCGCGCTGTCGATTGTGCGCCGGCGCATTGCAGACCTGTACCATGGGGACTATGATCTGGAAGATTTGACCGTGGCGCATCGCCTCACACGTGAACTGGAAGATTTCCACGTGCTGACGGCCGCGGCGCGAGCCTACCAACAACTGGTAGACACCGGGCGCACATTGAGGCCCGGGCAGCGAGTGCGCTTCTTGTACACGCGCGATGCGACCGGTGTGTATGCCTGGGACCAGCCGGACAAACCATCCAAAAAACGAATTGATACCGCCCGCTATCGTTTTTTGCTGCTGCAGGCTGCTGAAACCATTTTGAAGCCGTTTGGCTGGGATCAGGCCATGCTGGAAACCTTTACCGGCAGGATCTCCGCGGTGCAGCATGACCTGTTTGAACCCGGAATCAAAAGGATGCGTCCCACTGGAAATTCGCTTCCTGTTGGAACGCACCCTGAGCTGATGGAACAGGCGCTGAACTGCCGATGATGCTTATCTGCGTACGAACATGATGTTCTGTACGCGTCCGGCGTTCAGGCTGAACTCCTGTACATGCCCGTTTGCGGATTGAGCTGCAAGAATGCAGTTGCCAAGATCTTCATTTTCGAGAATAAAGACCTGATTTTCGCAGGTGATCAAAGTGCCTTTGTGCCGGCCCAATTTAAGGCACAGGTTCTCACCGTCCATTGTGATTCGGGCCATGACGGATAACTCATCACTATAGTAATCGCCCACCAGGGCCTGTTTCTCCACGGGTGATGAGGCTACAAGCGGCATTTTTACCAGCTTCTCAGGAGTTTTCCCACGTTCGAAGTCGAGATAAATAATTGGTTTCCCGTTTTCCTGAGAAAAGTCGAGAATGCCGCGGATGGGCATATTGAGCAGATGGAAACGATTGGGGGATGACGGCGTCAGTGGAAGCTCATGCCCTGCAATACACATCAGTAGAGTTCGATCTGCAATTTTCACCTGAAATGAGACTTCCCCTTCTTCACTGAAGTAAAAGCCCTCTTTACCCGCCAGATCGCCGGGCTTTAACTCCACCGGTGTGACCTTTTCCTCCGCGGTTTCCTGAGTGTCGATGAAATGATCCTTCAGAAGGATGTCGGCTGCCTGCGCGGCGATGTTTGGTGCAGAAATATTGTTTCCGTTCGCCAGGCAGATGATGGTAAGGTGATGTTCCGGAAAACGGGCGAACTCGGCCGAGTAACCGCCGTTGTTGCCGGAATGCTCCACACGATCGATCCCGCGGTATTTTTCGACACTCAGGCCAAATGCGTAGGTAAACGGTTCCCCATTGCTGAAGGTGGTGGTTTCGAGAATCCGCTGCATTAATTCCTGGCGCCCTTTGCCCAGGATGTTGTGATAGAAATTGCGGTCCCACAGAGCCAGGTCTTCCACGGTCGAATAAATACCGCCGCTGCCAACCGTCTCAAGGCCAGGGATATTGATCAGAAAACCTTTGCCGGGTACAAACCGGTAGCCGATGGCGCGGTTTGGCACCGGTTCATGGCGGTTGTCATGGAAATGTGTATTCTTCATCCCCAGGGGGCCAAAGATATTTTCCTGGGCGAACTGGCGCAGCGTTTGCCCGGTGATGCGCAGGACCAGTTCTGAGAGCAGAAAGTAGCCGGAATTGGAGTAAAGATAGCGGCTACCGGGTTCGAAGTTCAGGTTTCTCTGGCTGATAATGGCGTTGAGCGCGTCATCCGGGGTGATCAGTTCGTCATTGGCGCGGCCGCTTAATGCATTCAACTCAAGATAATCCCGCAGACCGCTGGTATGGCGGATGAGGTGCTGGATCTGGATCACATGACCGTAATCCGGTATCTCAGGGATGTATTTGCGCACATCATCTGTCACCGAAAGCAGACCTTTTTCTTCCAGCAATGCGATGCAGAATGCGGCAAACTGTTTGGAGCATGACGCGATATAAAAAGCGGTATGGGGCTGAATGGTTGCGCTGTGCTCCAGCGTTGCCATCCCAAAACCTTTCTTGTAAACGATCTCACCATCTTTCACGATGGCAACAGCACATCCAGGTGCCTTTGTTGAATCATGTTTGCTGAAGAGTTCATCTATCTGGGTAAATGGGAAAGACATTGTATTTCTCCTGTGACAGGGTGTTGGAAGTACTTTCTTTATAAAGAAGTGTATTGATCAAAGATCCCTGAAGACGGAACTGAAAGAGGAAATGCGAATACAAGTATACATGAACCTGTGAAAATATCGAGGGAAATAAAACTATTGGAGAATCAAACCATTTCAGCGATCGTGATACCTTTTGACATGTCGGTTGATCTCTGCCGGCCTGAGTGCGTTACAATTGGTTTGATTGATAATTATCGTGACAGCCTGGAAGGAGCCATGACAATCATGGATACAACAAAGAAATTTTCGCAAATCGACATTCGTGTACCTGTTCATGGGAATGCTCTCATCGAAAAGGTGCTTTCCCTGATCAATGAAGATGTTGAAATCAAAACACTTTGGCGGATCTCGAATGTGAATGCCATCGACCGGCTGGGAATGACGGATCATGGACCGGTGCATTATCAGATTGTGGCCAATATCGCCACACGTTTGACCCGCATTTTAATCAAACACGGTGTCCAAATGTCGATCGTGCGTGATTACGAACTCACCAACCAGCACGCTGAACTGGTTGTACTGCTGGCGAGCGTGTTCCATGATTTGGGTATGTCGATCAACCGTGAGGGACACGAGAGCATCAGCCTGTTCCTGGCAAACGGCATTTTGCATCGTTTGCTTGATTTCCTGCCACTGGATGAACGAACGATTGTTATCTCAGAAACACTGCACGCCATCATTGCCCACCGCAGCCGTGGTAAACCATACACCATAGAGGCTGGGATTGTGCGTGTGGCGGATGCGCTGGATATGGGCGAAGGTCGGTCCCGCATTCCTTACCAGGCTGGACGCATTGATATTCACTCCGTTTCTGCCGCCGCCGTGGATAAGGTAGAAATCGTGGATGGGACCAAAAAGCCGATTCAGATCAATGTATCGATGACCAATATGGCCGGGATTTTTCAGGTGGATGAACTGCTTAAACAAAAATTACTGGGATCCGGAATTGAAAAATATGTGATCATCGCCACCTACCTGGATCAGGGTGAGGAACACAAACTGGTAAAGGAATTTGAGATCGTCTAAAGCAGCGGTCGTCAATTCTTTGTAAAGCGAATGGATGCTGGTTGAAGGGTGGTGCAATGGATTACGAACTGGTGATCAAAAACGGACTGGTAGTACTGGAAGACGGACAGGAAAACGCAGATATCGGGATTTCAGATGGCATCATTCAGGCTGTAGAACCGGGATTATCGGGCCGGCAGGTGATTGATGCGCAGGGAAAATACGTCATCCCCGGCGGGATCGATCAGCATGTGCATCTGGAAATGCCTTTTATGAATACCGTCACCAGTGATGATTGGGAAAGCGGTACAAAAGCCGCCGCGGTGGGGGGAACCACTACCCTGATCGATTTTATTGATCCGGTGAAGTCAAAGAGCCTGATGGAGATGGTGCAGGAACGGAAAGCGTTGGCTGAAAACAGGGCTGTCATTGATTATGGGATGCATTTGGCGCTGATTGGCGGGGTACCGGCATTCCTGGATGAGATCCCGGTTGTTGTGGAGGCGGGGATTCCATCTTTCAAGATGTACAGTACCTATGCCAGCAAAATGACAGACGCTGAAATGCTGAAGGCTATGGCTGTCATCGCAGATTCCGGTGGTATGGCCATGGTGCATTGCGAAAGCGACGCCATCATTGAATATTTACGGACGAAACTGGTAGCTGAGGGCAAGATAAGCCCACAATACCACCCGGTCAGCCGGCCTGAGGATGCTGAGGGAGAGGCCGTGGAACGGGTGATTGCACTCGCCAATCATGCCGGTGCTTTTGTTTACATAGTTCACGTATCCACCACCATGGGCGTGGATGCCATCCAGCGGGCGCACAATCGCGGTCAGGCAGTATGGGGTGAGACCTGCCCTCAGTACCTGGTGCTTACCGAAGAAGAATATCAGCGGCCCGGCTTTGAACCGGCCAAGTATCTGTGTCAACCACCCTTACGATCTCAGCCCAACATTGACCGGTTATTTCAGGGCCTGGCTGAACGCACGCTGCTGACCATCGGCTCCGATCACTGCCCCTTTTTCTATAATGGGCAGAAAGATATCGGGAAAGATGTCTTTACCAAAATACCGGGCGGAATGCCCGGCATAGAGAGCCGCCTTACGCTGACCTACACCTACGGGGTGGTACCAGGGAAAATTGATTTGAACCGATGGGTTCAGGCTACCAGTACCAATGCCGCCCGCGTTTTTGGTATGTACCCGCAAAAAGGCTGCATCCGGGTGGGGAGTGATGCTGATTTGGTGATTTTTGATCCAAACCGGTCGGGTGTGATCACCAAAAGCATGCTGCATGAAAATGTTGACTACACCCCCTATGAAGGAGTGGCTTATCAAGGTCTGCCGATAATGACGATCGCGCGCGGAGAAATCATCGCCAAAGAGGGCGAATTTGTAGGCGCAGGGCATAAAGGGCGGTTTATCGCCCGCAAACCCATCCAACCTGTCGAATAAAATAACAACCCTTCCAAAACTGGAAGGGTTGTTTTTCAGGTATCCATCAATCCATTTTGACAATCACCCGGTAGGTATCCGGCTGCATGGCAGACTGAATCGCTTCTTCCATCTGCCTAAATGGATAAATTTTTGAAATAAAGGGCTTCAGATCGATGATTTTTTCCGAGACCACGCGTGTAGCTTGCAGAAAATCCTCTCGGCTCTGGCTGATCGTGCCCGTCAGGGTGATTTCCTTGCCGTGAAAGTCGTTAGGGTCTATGGTGATCTTTGTTCCGCGGGGATGAATGCTGGCATAAACCATCAATCGTCCGCCCTTGGCCAGTGAGGTGATGCTTTGTTCGATGGCAGGGGCCAGGCTGACCGCGGTAAATATGGCGTTCGCTCCGCGCCCGTGTGAGTATTCCATCACTTTGTCTTTGAACACTTCGTGGACCGGATCGATGATGGCATCCGCGCCGATAGAGCGCGCGAATTGAGCGCGTTCCGGATCCGGTTCGCTGACGATCACCACCGTGCCGGCTTGTTTGGCCAGAATCACATGCAAGAGACCCATAATTCCGGCGCCCAGCACAACCACCACTTCACCACGTTGAAGCTGAGCCTTACGGATACTGCGGATCACGCAGGCAACCGGCTCGGTCAGGCAGAGCTCTTCAAAAGGCACATCATTGGCTGCTTTGAAAAGCTGATAATCTTCGATCAAAACATATTCGCTTAAGCCGCCCGGACCAGGGATACCGGAAGAGCTGAAATTCTTCCGGGCATTATCACAAATCGAATCCAGACCCTTCCGGCAGGATTCACAATAGCCACAGCGTGTTAATCCGGAAGCCACCACACGGTCGCCGATTTTTGCATCGGTAAACACCTTGCTTCCCAATGCCACCAGTTCGCCGGAGGTTTCGTGCCCGCCATGAAGCGGATAAAACGGTTCCTCACCGGAGTATTCGCGCTGTTCCCAGGTACAGATGGCGCAGGCTTTCACTTTTACCAGCACCTGACGCGGTCCTGGTTCAGGGATTTCCAGTTCATCGATACGAATCTGTCTGGGTCCGATAAAAACTGATTTTTTGAAGGTTGCAGCCATTTTTACCTCACTTCAGATATTCCAGAGCCTGTTCGACCGTGGCATTTTCATGCACAATCGCCGTGATGGCTGCGGTGACTTTATCAGGGTGGGGATGCTGGTAGATGTTACGCCCAACGGCCACTCCGGACGCCCCCATTTGAATGGAATTGTAAATATCGGTAAGCAGATCGACGGGATCTTTGGATTTGCTGCCTCCCAAAACGACAATAGGGGTATAGATCTGGCTGACTATCTTCTTCCAGGTTTCAGGATCACCGCTGTAGGTGGTCTTGATGAAATCGACCCCCATTTCAGATCCGATCCGGCAGGCATGACCGATATTTTCGGGGGTCCAGAACTTTCCAGGGTTTTCAAAGCCACCTGGCAGCATTTCGGCCATTACCGGCACATTCCACTCAAGACCCTGTTGGATGATTTCAGAGAGATAGGGCAATGTCTGATCTTCAAACTGAGAACCAGGCATACCCATCACACCAACCGCCTCCGCGCCGACTCGAAGCGCGTCATATACATTGTAGACCACTGAGCCTGGTGCAGGGGATTGAGCAAGCTTGGTGGTTCCGCCATCCAGACGCAAGATGATGCTCATATCACCGATCTGAGGGGAAAAGTTTTTGACAATTCCCATGGTGGTGAGTATGGCGTTCGCGCCTCCTGCCTGAACTTTGGCAATCACTTCGCCGGGTTTTTCGAGCCCCGGCATCAAACCAAAGGTGACAGCATGGTCCATTGCGAAAATGACCGTTCTTCCATCATTACGAAAGATTCGGTTCCAACGATGTGACTTGGTGTCTGACATTGAATCCCTCTCCGGTATTTGACTTTTTGGACCGAGTAATTGGGCAAGTAATGTACAGAAATGAACCTCTGACATTACGTACTTCTGAAGGAATTATCCTGAAAAGAGACCCGTGTGAATTATTTCGCCGGCCTCGTTGATGCCTGGCCAGATGGGGATGGCGCTGAGGATTCCAGCCACCAGGATGACTGCCATGATGATGGTAGGGGATACCTGCCGGCGGGCCATCAGCCACCAGATCAGCAACGTAAGAATTAACGGCAGCAGGTTGGGCATGAATTGATCGAGCACCGATTGGAGATGGATGGAAGTTCCGCCGATCGTAAATGCCAGCGGGGTGGAAAGCTTCACAAAACTCACCGTGAGCGCTCCGATGACAAAATTTCCCAACACCAGCGCGCCGGTCATCAGTTTATCCAGGGTACCGGATTTGAGGATGTTGGTCACAGCCGTCCGCCCGCGGTAATATCCCATACGATACAACCACCAGCCCAAGCTCCAGATTACAACCGCCATGGATATCGCAAAAAAGAGTGGTCCCAGAATATTTCCGCGGGTGGCGTTTCCCATCTCGCCGCCGGTGGCAATGCTCATCCCAATTGCCAGCAGGATGGGGATAATCATACCCTGTTGAATGGTATCTCCCAAGCCGGACATGGGACCCATCAGACCGACCTTAACCGAGTTTATGGCATCATCGCTGATGTCAGCCCCCAGGGCTTTCTCCTCTTCCATCGCAATCGTGATGCCGTTAACCACGCTGCCAAAATCCGGTTGAGTGTTATAGAAAACCAGGTGACGTTTCAGAGCGGCTGAAATTTCCTCGCGATTTTTGTACAGTTTATCGATAATCGGTGTCATGGAATGGGCAAAGCCCAAACCCTGCATACGTTCCCAGTTCCAGGATGAGTGCGAGAAAAACAGCCACAGGAGGAACGACTTGAAAATATCTATTCTTTCCAACAGCCGCTTCTTTTCCGGCTGCGATTCGCTTGATTGAACCGGAACGGAAGCTGGTTCAGCTTTTGAGGTAAACATTACATGCATGAAAGCCAGAATGGCGCCTAACCCTGCAAACATGAGCAGATTCACCGTCCCGCCCATCAGTGTGGTAATCAAATAACCAGCAAAGAAATACGGCCAGACGTTCTTCACCAGCAGGAATTTCAGGTTCAAGGCGATCCCGATGGCGGCCAGCATCCCGCTGGCTACGAACAAACCATTCATCACCCAAATGGCATGCGCGGTAACCCAGTTCAAAAACGAAGCGACCACCGATGAGCCCAGATATGCCGCCAAAGTGACCGGTACCGCATACAGCACGAATAAAAACGGTTGTGAATAAATCAGATTGGAGCGCGCCACACCGCGAATATCTGCTCTTTCGGCGTACTGATCGGCTTTGTGCGGGATGAACGAACAGACTGACATCCGCAGCGAGAAGGTAAGGCTACCCAGTAAACCTAACGGCGCGGCCACTGCCAGAGCGGCATTGATATCCAATCCCGAGCCAAGCGCCAGCGCGGTGCCGAGATAACCCGCCAGACCCGGATCACCAGGCAAAGAACCGCCCGCCGATATCCATCCCAGGTAAAGCACATTGATATTGGCCCCAATGGCGATTCCTTCGGCAGGCCGGCCCATGATCAATCCAACCAGTGTACCGGCAATCAACGGGCGGAACAGAACGGTGTAGCCCAGGTTCGCGAAGAAGGGTGAGTACGAGGCGTAGTACATCACACCCACCAGGATCGCCATCCATAAACTCATTCGCGGCGGTTCATCCTGCGGCATAGGGGCAGCCTTGACCAGGATTGTACTCACCGCAAGCATGGCTAACGCGATGATCATCGCGCGCGCGAGGAGCTTAACGGGTGCAACCTGTCTTTTAGGGGCTGATGATTTCGTCATATCATCCTTTTTCGGTATCAGATCTGGTCCTGCTCATTTCATTACGGGTATGTCCGCAAAGTCTTTGGAGGGCTCCCCGGGTACGGAAAGAAATGTGATTTTTACCCCATTCAAAAACATCTGCCGCAACATATTGTACTCTTCTACGGAGAGAGATATATCCTGGAACACCTTTTTTCTTCCCGGTGCGAACCCAATTCCTCCCACGTTGAGTGCCATAAACCGGATGCCGGCTTCCCATAAGCGCAGGGCAACCGCCGGTGATTTCAACAAAATCATGGTTTCCTGTGGATTTTGATCCTGTTGAAGTGAAACCAGGCAGTTGTCGAAGCTTTCCGCGTTAACCAGCAGATCAGCAGGAGCGGAAAAACGAAGGACATCCACCAGAAATGGATCCGCAGCGACCGTATCATCGACGATATGAATTTTGGAAAATTTCTTCGAGCGAACCCAGCCAGCTACTACCTGTCCATGGATCAGACGGTCATCAATGCGAACAAGGCCCCATTCTTTTTGATCAGTCATATACCTGTTTCTCTATTTTACAATCTTTTCAGCAAAGGCCTGAGATTTTTGATCGTCTCAGGTGCAATTTCTGTAATATGAGCGGCCAGCTCTTGTACGGATTTGGCGCCACCACGGCCAAGAATGGCCTCCAAAAGCATGGCAAGGTTTACACCGGTGATGCACTCAATACCCGGTTGAACCAGCTTTTGCGCGGCCAGATTATATGGCGTTCCGCTAAGGATATCGACCAGGATCAGGGTTTCCTCACCGGCATTCTTTTGGAGCAGAACGTCCAACTTTTGCATAAAGTCTTCTGGGGTATCACCAGGCTGCAACGCAAGACTGTAAACACCTTCCGCATCACCGGCAATCATTGATGCAGATCTCAGAAGTTCCTGAGCCAGATGTCCATGCGATATCACCACGATATTGATCATTTCAATTCCACCGAGAGAAGAAACTTGCGTATATCTGCTGCCGTATGGAGCGACAGAACGTGTGCGGCGATCCCTTCTGCTTCACAGATAGAGAATCTTCGGATGCGGTCTTTTACCAACGGAATTACTGCGCCATTCAGGCTGAATTCATCCAGATGCAGGCCCAGCAGCAGAGGTACCGCGGTTGGATCTCCGGCAAGCTCGCCGCACAAACTGACCTTCTTTTGAGCCACATGGGCAAGCCGAATCACATGATCGATCAGGCGGACGACAGCCGGATCAAGCGCATCAGAAGCAGATGAAACAGCCGGGTTGGTCCGGTCTGCAGCCAGCGTATATTGAACGAGATCATTGGTTCCAATGCTGCAGAAGTCAAACAGGTCCAGCAAAAGATCTATGATCATCACTGCAGCCGGCGTTGCCGGAATCCCCGGTGGCGGCATTATGATGTGCGCGATCATGCTTCAGACTATGGGCTTACCGCTCACCATCGTGCCGTGGGTGGCCGGTATCTACCGCCTGATCGACATGCCCAATACCATGCTCAACATCGTGGGTGACACAGTCGGTATGGTT
>CAZHMZ010000085.1:0-15760 GCA_964532655.1 uncultured Anaerolineaceae bacterium | reverse complement strand
CACGGGGAACTTCGTGATGTTTTCGGCAACGAGCTTCATACATCTCAGATGCGCCGACAATCACAATGGGGTCATAATAACTGGCCGGCTGTCCATTGACCAGACGCTGGGTGCGGGTGGCTTCCTCACCGCAGACCATACAAATGGCATGCAGTTTAGTCACATTCTCAGCCAGGGCCAGCAGCAGCGGCATGCAGCCAAAAGGCTCACCGCGGAAGTCACAATCAAGCCCGGCCACCAGAACACGCATTCCGCGGTCGGCCAACTGTTGAACAATTTGAACGATCCCGTCATCGAAGAACTGGGCCTCATCGATGGCGACCACAGTCGTATCTTCCAGTAAATTACTGATAATTTCTTCCGAGTTGTTGATGGGCAGCGCCTCAAAATCGGCTCCGGAATGAGAAGTAACCCGTGTTGCATTGTAGCGCGCATCAATCACCGGTTTGAATACCTGAATTTTTTGTCTGGCGATCATCGCACGACGCAGTCTGCGGATCAACTCTTCGGTTTTGCCGCTGAACATGGACCCGCAAATGACTTCAACAGAACCAGAATGATGGAGCATAAATCCCTCGCGTGGGTGGAGTGAATAAATTCTACCTTACTTTGCCCGGGTTTGACTCAAAAAGCAGCCATCTTTTCACGTCATTTCTTATCCATGACTCCTGCCTTTTGAGCTGGATGGTTTGAGATTGCGTCACGCGCCAAAACATATCGTATTGGAAATTAAACGATAAGAGCGGGATGCAGATAATTCGTTATGAATTACCTTCCCGCCCTGAATCAATTGAATGAGAAACGATTACTCGGTTTTGGATGTGGCAGACAGTTTTGCCATCAAACGGCTTTTGCGGCGAGCGACATTGTTTTTGTGTAAAATGCCTTTGCTGGCTGCTTTGTCGAGCGCGCGAATAGCTTCTTTTACTGCCGTCTGGGCCTCTTCCTGAGAACCATTACCAATGGCAACCTGAGCTTTACGAACGAATGTGCGGGCGCGGCCGCGGAAAACACGGTTCAAAACACGTTTTTTCTCGTTTTGTTTGTTTCTTTTAATTGCAGACTTGATATTAGCCAAAATACTCCTCCGGTTATCTACCTGACGCAAGGTGCTATTTTACACGATGGCACGAGAATTGTCCAGACTATTTTGCTTTTTTGCTGAACAGATTTTCAGCAGCAGGTAGAAAGACATAATATTATATATTGATTTACTTATCCTGCAGGGCAGCCAGACCGGGCAGGGTGATCCCTTCCAGCATCTCCAGCGAAGCGCCGCCGCCCGTGGAGATATGCGTGATTTTATTAGCCAGACCGGACTCCTGGATGGCTGCAACCGATTCTCCACCGCCAATGATGCTGACGGCATCCGATTTGGCGACTGCTTTGGCGATGCCGTATGTTCCTTGGGCGAACTTATCAAACTCGAAAACACCCATGGGACCATTCCAGACCACGGTTTTCGCGGTTTTGATCAGATCACTGTACACCTGAACAGTCTTTGGCCCGATATCCAGAATCCTCCATCCGGCCGGGACATTGCCGACCATGATCTCTTTGGATTGGGCTGAAGCATCAAATACGTCCGCGATGACAACATCCACCGGTAATACGATTTTTGATCCGCCGGCGCTGATCATTTCTACGGCGGTAGCCACCGCATCGGGCTCTGCCAGTGAATCGGCTACATCATAGCTGAGCGCCTTGAAGAAGGTGTTGGCCATGGCGCCGCCGATCAGGATGTGATCGGCTTTCCCCAGCAAATTGCGGATGACCCCGATTTTGTCGCTGATTTTCGCGCCGCCCAGGATCGCCACAAACGGCCGTTCCGGGTCTCGAATCGCTTCGCCCAGATACTGAATTTCCTTTTCCATCAGTAAGCCTGCCACGGCAGGCAGGTATTTTGCCACGCCTTCGGTTGAAGCATGCGCGCGGTGAGCGGATCCAAAAGCATCGTTGACAAAAATATCAGCCAGGCTTGCCAGTTTTTGAGCCATTTCGGGGTCATTTTTCTCATCACCGTTGTAGAAACGGGTGTTCTCGAGCAGCAGCACATCACCCGGTTTAAGCGCGGCCGAGGCCTGTACCGCCGATGGACCGATGCAGTCATCTGCGAAGGCAACCGGTTTACCCAGCAGACTGCCCAGGTGACTCGCAACCGGTGCGAGCGAGAAAGCCGGATCTACTTTTCCTTTGGGTCGCCCCAAGTGTGACATCAGAATCACCGCGGCACCTTGGTCAATGAGATAGCGGATGGTGGGCAGCGCGGCCTGGATGCGGGTATCGTCACCGATCACGCCGTCCTTGATGGGCACATTAAAATCGACGCGCACCAGTACTTTTTTCCCATGCACATCGATATCTTTGATCGTTTTCTTTGCAAACATAATCTATCCCTCCTGATTTGAAAAAGTGCGCAATCCTGACATATGCATGCCGGGATCACGCACTTCATATTACCGGTCGTTATTAGAGGCTTTTTGCCATCATCACAGCCAGATCTGCAACGCGGCAGGAGTAACCCCATTCATTATCATACCAGGCGATGACCTTGACCATGTTGCCGGCCATCACCATGGTGCTTTCGGCGTCCACAATTCCGGATCGCGGATCACCCTTGAAGTCCATTGAAACCAGCGGTTCTTCACAGAAGCCAAGGATGCCTTTCATAGGGCCTTCCGAGGCAGCCTTGAGGGCCGCATTGACTTCTTCTTTGCTGGTGGATTTTTCGACTGTTGCAACAAAGTCCACAATAGAAACGGTGGGGGTGGGGACGCGCAGCGAGAAGCCGTCAAACTTGCCTTTCAGCTCAGGGATCACGAGGGCAAGCGCTTTGGCGGCGCCGGTTGTGGTGGGGATGATATTGAGCGCGGCGGCGCGGGCGCGGCGTAAATCGTCGTGAGCCAGATCCAGAATCCGCTGGTCATTCGTATAGGAATGGATGGTGGTCATGAGACCATGCTGGATTTTGAACTGATCGTGGATCACTTTGGCTGCCGGGGCCAAACAGTTGGTGGTGCAAGAGGCGTTGGAGACGACGTGATGATTTTTGGGGTCATATTTATCATCATTCACGCCCAGCACGATGGTGAGGTCTTCATTCTTGGCAGGCGCGGTGATGATCACCTTCTTTGCGCCGCCTTTTTCGATATGCACATTGGCGCCTGGTTTATTTTTTGCCGGATTGCCCAGTTTATCGCGGAAAACACCAGTGCTCTCAATCACCATTTCAACGCCCAGATCCTTCCACGGAAGCTGGCCGGGGTCTTTCATGGCAAAAACCTTGATCGGTTTTCCATTGATAATGATGTCGCTTTCGGAAGACGAAACCTCGCCCTGGAAGATTCCATAATTTGAATCATATTTGAAGAGATGCGCGTTCGTTTTCGTATCAAAAAGATCATTGACTGCCACAACCTCGAGCTGACCTTCGGTGCGCTCGATGATGGCCTTCAAGACCTGCCGGCCGATACGGCCGAAACCATTGATGCCTATTTTCACTGACATGTCCTGCCTCCGTACGATGATGTAGGGTTAGTTATAACTGTTCGTTTCAACAGTTTCTTTATTGATCAGAGGACCCGTTCGCTCAAGATAGAGATCCATGACAGATTGAGCCAGCTTGCCGGAATGGTGACGCCAGGGGATTTGGGGATCGATCTGGTCAGAGGTGTACACAGCATACTGGTTCTTTAATTCATCATCCGCCTCCACCCAAAAGGAATTCTCGGGCAATTTGGGGGATGTGTTATTGTTGCATAAGATCAGATCGAAGATATTCTCTCCGATATGTTTTTCGATGGTCTTGACGTGCTTGAGGGCCGAAAATCCTTCGGTTTCGCCGGTCTGGGTGGCTACATTGCAGATATAGAACTTCATCGCGCGGCTCATTCTCACGGCCTGCGCCAGGTCTGGCACAAGCAGGTTGGGCAGGATACTGGTGTACAGGCTGCCCGGGCCGATCAAAATTAGATCAGCCGCCAGGAGGGATTGGATGGCCGGCGGGAATGCCAGCGGGTTATCCGGTTCGAGCCAGATGCGTCTAATCTGCCCGTGGGCGCGCGGGATCTGGCTTTCTCCTTTGACGTGAATTGCTTTTTGGGCATCTCCGTCTTCAATATCGGCTGCCAGACGCACATCATGCAATGTAGCGGGCAGAACCCTCCCTCGAGTGGCCAGCACACGCCCGGATTCAGCCACGGCTTCTTCAAAACTGCCGGTAATTTCGGTGAGCGCGGTGATGAAGAGATTTCCAAACGAGTGACCGTTGAGACCGGCGCCTTCGCCAAAGCGGTACTGGAATACCTGTGAGAGCAGCTCTTCATCATCGGAAAGGGCGGTCAGGCACGAACGGATGTCGCCGGGGGGCAGAATGCCGATGGATTTACGCAGTTCACCAGACGAACCGCCATCATCGGCAACCGTCACAATGGCAGTCAGGTTATTGGTGTGGTTCTTCAATCCGCGTAACAAGGTGGAAAGACCGGTGCCGCCGCCGATTACCACAATACGAGGTCCGCGTTCGCGGCGGCGATAGGCAGTCACAGTATCCAGCACATGGCTGCCGGGTTTCACAAATGGCTTCAGCAAGGCGTGATTCAGGCCGTAGAACCCCCAGACTACCAGGCCGACCCCCAGACCTCCGTAGATTAGGACTCGCAGCGGACGGTCGAGGAAACGCAGTGCCACCGCCGAGATGGCTGGAAGCCACCAGGTTTCAGGCGCGGTTCGATAGATATCCAGCAGCAAATAGGCAAGGCCAATGGCAAGTAATGTAATTCCTGCAAGTATGGCCAGGATCCAGCGCTTTATACCTACCCCGGGGATAAACCAGCGCAATTCACCGCTGATTTTTCTCCAAATTCTGCGCAACCAGGTCATCCTGTTTCTTGCCATCGTACCTCAATCATAGCAGTTAACCATTTTGACGTCAACGATGACGGGAACCAGGGATTTACCTTTACCGATTCGGACAGAAAATGACAGGGATATGCCTTTGCTAACGTACCTGACAGGATTTTCCTCACATAGGGAAAAGGGGGCTCATGGTATAATTCAAGCATACCACTCTTCATTAAAAAAGAGGTACTGTACTAAACCCCCATTCAAGGAGCGTTCTCTATGAAACCGTTAAAGTTACCACTTCCCGGCCCAAAAGCCAAAGCGATCGTCGAGCGGGACCACTCGTTTATATCGCCATCTTATCCACGCGGCTATCCATTTGTGATGGATCATGGTAAGGGGACTGAAATTTGGGATGTGGATGGCAACCGGTTCCTCGACATGGCTGCCGGTATCGCCGTTGTTTCCACCGGTCACAGCAACCCCAAAGTTGTCAAAGCAATCCAGGACCAGGCCGAGAAATTCATTCACATTTCCTCTGATTTTTATCACGAAAACTGGGTCAAGCTGGGAGAAAAAATCGATGAGATCTCACCTTTCTCTGAGCCTACCGTTTCGTTCATGTGTAATTCCGGCGCGGAGAGCGTCGAATCTGCCATTAAACTGGCCAAAAATTACACAGGCCGTTCACAGTTCATCGGCTTTCTGGGCGGTTTCCATGGCCGTACCATGGGAGCGCTGTCCTTCACGGCCAGTAAATCCGTTTATCGCGAAGGGTTCTTCCCTCTGATGAGCGGCGTAACGCATGTTCCTTACCCAAACCCGTACAGACCCATTCTGCACAGTAAACCCGGTGTTTCATACGGCCAGACTGTGCTGGATTATATTGAAGACGAAGTATTCCACCGTATTGCACCAGCAAATGATGTAGCAGGTATTATTATCGAACCTATCCAGGGCGAGGGCGGTTATATCGTCCCCCCTGATGATTTCTTCCCCGGACTTCGCAGATTATGTGACAAATACGGCATCCTCCTGATCGCTGACGAAGTTCAATCCGGGGTTGGCCGCACCGGTAAATGGTGGGCCATTGAGCATTTTGGCATCGAACCCGACATTATCACCATCGCCAAGGGCATCGCTTCCGGTGTCCCGTTGGGGATTATGGCAGCCAAGAAAAGTATTGTTGAATGGCAGCGCGGCACTCACGGCAATACTTACGGCGGCAACCCCATCGCCTGTGCGGCTGCTCTGGCCACACTCGAGCTGATCGGCGACGAGTACATGGAAAACGCGGCCAAAGTTGGCCAGTACACCATCAACTGGTTGAAAGAAACTCAGCAGGGTCACCCCTGTATTGGTGAAGTACGCGGGAAGGGTTTCATGATCGGCATCGATTATGTGAAAGATCCCGAAACCCATGAACCCGACGGTGCACTGCGCGATCGCATTGTGGATCTTGCCTTTGAACACGGTCTGATCACTCTCGGCTGCGGCGAAAGCACCATTCGCCTTGCACCCCCGCTGAGCACTACCCAGGCTGAGATGGAAGAAAGCCTGACCATTCTGGATTACGTCACCGATCTCGCTCTCAACAACGGCCATTCATAAAGTAGAATAGTAGAAATAAAAATCCAAATCCAACACAGAAATGCCGAAACGCATTGGCTGTGTTGGATTTGGTTGACATTCCCTTAGGATTGTTGGCTTTTTCTGAAGGAGTGGTTTGAGTTTGTAAAGCCAGGAATGGTGCACAAAAATATGCTGCCTGATTTCAGGGTTCACCAACGAGATTATCTGCTTGAAATCACCCGCGCCATCACGCAGGAGCTGGATCTGGATAAACTGCTGGACCGGATCCTGAAAGTCTCTATAGAGCTTTTGGCCGGGCAGGCAGGGCTGATTGCCATGCGTTCTGACACCGGCGAATGGCGTGTGAACGCATCGCATGCGTTGCCCAATGCGATGTTGAAATACATCGAACGCATTCTGGCAGAAGTATCCTCGGATCCAAAGGATCCCGAAAATTACGCGCTTCCGCAAATCAACCGTTTGCTGCAGGATCTCACCCGAGTGGCCAGCCTGGGACTGCTGACCGGGGTGGGGCTTCCACTGGTTGCCCGCAATCAGGTGGTTGGGGTGATTTTCATTTTCCGCGGCTACCCGGGCGGATTCTCCAAAAATGACCGTGCCTTGCTCAGCAGTTATGCCGACCAAGCTGCCATCGCCATTCAAAACGCGTCACTCTACCAGCAGGCTTCACTCGAAAAAAGCCGCACGGATGCGCTTCTGGATTCGGTGGCAGATGGTATCCTGATCCTATCCAACGATCTGAAAATTGAACGCTGCAACCGGGCCTTCTCACGCATGATCCACCAGGAGGCCGCTGGCCTTATCGGCCGGCAACACGATGATGTAATCCGCTGGGCATCCTCTCCGGTGGAAATGACCCTGGAGAGCGCGGTGGCCGGCGGATGGCCGCTGGCGCACAATACCCAGTTATACGTAGAAGGCGATATGCTGACACCGGCTTCTGATCAGCGCTCGCTGCCGGTGGGCATCACTTACGCTCCGCTGCACTCTGGCGAGGGACATTTGCTGAACATCATCGCTTCGGTGCGTGATATCACCCGTTTCAGGCAGGCCGATGAACTGAAAAACACCTTTATTTCGATCATCAGTCACGAGCTCAAAACGCCGGTGGCATTGATCAAAGGATATGCCAGCACGCTGCGACGTGAAGACGTCAGGTGGGATGATGCCATTATTCAGGACAGCTTGCAGGTGATCGAAGAGGAAACCGATCGTCTGACCGAATTGATTCAGAATCTACTGGATGCATCCCGGCTGCAGGCGGATGGTGTGGCGTTGAATCGGATGGATATCAGCCTGCCAGACATGGCGAAGCGTATAGCCGAACGCTTAAGAACACAAACCACCTCGCATCAGATAGAGGTTCTTTTTCCCGATGATTTTCCGGTGGTGTATGCCGATGAAACACGCATGGAGCAGGTTTTTTCGAATTTGATCTCGAATGCCATCAAGTATTCTGATGGCGGGACCATCCGTGTTGAGGGGCATTTCAACCGCGAGAATGCCACCATTGCTGTTAGCGATGAAGGGAAAGGGATTGATCCGCAGGACGTTCCCTATGTATTTGAAAAATTCTATCGCGCACCGGATTCTGCCCGAAGCACCAAAGGAGCGGGGTTGGGTTTGTATCTGACGCGGGTGATCATCAACGCCCATCACGGCAAGATCTGGGTGGACGCCAGTGTGGAGAAGGGCACCCGTATCTGCTTTACGCTGCCTTTGCCTCAGTCGCCCGAAAACAAAACCCTGACCATCGCCTGAATGGTATAATTCAAATGTTATTGACTTGAAATTTGAAAATTCACGCAATTGAGGGAAGAATGCCGAAAACTCAAACCAAATGCCCACGCTGCCGCCAGCCAGTAATCGCCGATGTTGAGCAGCTTTTTGACATGAATACCGATCCCCGCGCCAAGCAGAAATTGCTAAGCGGCACAGCCAACTTGATGCACTGCCCCAATTGTGGCTACGAAGGACCCGTCGCTACCCCGATCGTTTATCATGATCCGGACAAGGAATTCTTGTTTACCTATTTCCCGCCTGAACTCGCCATTCCGGTCAATGAACAGGAAAAAATGATCGGGCCGCTGATCAAGCGGGTGGTGGATAATCTACCCAATGAGAAACGCAAAGGGTATTTATTCAAACCCCAGACCATGTTCACCTTCCAGACCATGATTGAAAAAATCCTGGCCGGTGATGGTGTCACCAAAGAAATGCTGGATGCACAGCAACGCAAGGCCCGTTTGATCGAACGCCTTGTTCTGGCAGAACCCAACGAAAGAATGGCAATTGTGACCGAGAATGAAGCTGATGTAGATGAGGAACTGTTCCAGCTTCTTTCCCGCCTCATGCAGATCACCATGTCACAGGGTGACCAGGAAGGCGGCAAACGCCTGGCCGAAATTCAAAAACTTCTGGTCGAAAATACCAAAGTGGGCAAAGAGATTGAAGAGAAAACCCGTGAGATCGACACCGCCATCAAGTCGCTGCAGGAAGCCAGCAAAGAGGGTCTCACGCGTGAAAAGCTGCTGGATTTGATTGTTCAGGCGCCCACCGAAACACGGCTGGCAATGCTGGTCAGTCTGGCGCGGCAGGGATTGGATTATCAGTTCTTTGAATTGCTCACCCAAAAAATCAACGAGAGCAGCGGGGATGAACAGAAACGCCTGTCCGAGATCCGTGACAGAATTCTGCAAATGACCAAAGAAATCGATCAATCCATCCAGGCTGAGATGGAACGCGCTCGTAAACTGCTGAATGATATCCTCGGCGCAGCAAACATTGAAGAAGAGCTGCAAAACAAACTGGATCAGGTGAACGATTACTTTATCGAAGTGGTGCGAGCTGAAGCCGAACTGGCGCAGCGTACCAACGACATGGGCCGCCTGGAAAAACTGCAGCGTGTGGTGCGGTTGATCGAACAGGTCTCCACCCCACCTGAAATCCATGTAATTGAGGAGATGCTTTCACTGGAGGACGACGCAGCGGTTCAGCGTTTCATCGATGAGCACAGCGATGAGATCACGCCGGAATTTGTTCAGATGCTCAACAACGTCACCGCCCAGAGCGAGCAGCAGGGTCAGCAAAAAGAACTGGTCGACCGACTCAAGCAGATCTACCGTCTTGTGCTGAAACACTCCATGAAAATGAACCTGCAAAAGTAATTTGTAAGCGCAGAAAATTTATTCAGGATTATCCAGTCGGAGGCCGTGGCCTCTGACTGTTGTTATATACGAGTGATACGGATCTACCTCCAGAAGGCGGTCACGCAAACGGCGCACTAACGCATCCAGAGCCTGCTCGGTGATGCCCACCGCGTCTTCACCTTCCCAGATATAGTTGATCAGGTCCTGACGGGTGACGACCTTTCCCTCCTGATCCGCCAGCAATTCGAGCAGTTTGAATTGGGGCAGAGAAAGCGGGGGCATGATCTCCAACTGGTCGATCCATACCCGGCGGGATTTCTTTTCAAGCGTCAGACCGCGTTTGAGTTTGGGCTTGCTGCTGATCTCCATATCCAGTGGCAGGGTGGCATCAGAACTGAGGAAAACAAACTGCTGCACCATGGCAACCTGGATCAGGTCGCTGTCTTTCAGGAGGATCTGTCCATCGACTTGCGATCCATTGCAAAAGGTGCCGTTTTTACTGGCAAGGTCTTCGAGACTGACTATCCCTTTTTGATTGGTAAAACGGGCATGAAAGCGGGATACCTGCCGGTCTGCGATGACGATATCACATTCAGCGTCGCGGCCGATGGTGAGACTTTCCTTCAACTCCCATCTCTGTCCGTTGAACGGTCCGGTTTGTGCAATGATGATTGGCATGTCTTTCATTTTTTATCCCACTCCTGCTGTCGCATTGAAACAAATCCAACAGTTATCAATACCAGCGATTATAATATAGCAGAGAACCGACAGATTGAGAACAGTTATTCTGGAGAATACGCCGAATTCTCCAGAAGAGTGGTTGAGAAGAGAGGAAAACCGGATGCCAGCACCCCTTAAGGCGGGAGAAATACTGCGCGAACGATACCAGTTAGAGCGCATCATTGGACAGGGAGGAATGGGAAACATCTACCTGGCCAACGATCTGCGCCTGCAGGGGAGGCAGTGCGCCGTTAAAGAGGTGGCACATGACATGTCACTGGATCCGGATATGCTCAAAGAGGTGAGGGATCAATTTTTCAGAGAAGCCACCGTGCTGGCCCGCCTGGATCACCCCAATTTACCCAAAGTTTCCGATTTCTTCTCCATTGACAACCTGGATTACCTGGTGATGGACTATGTGCCGGGAAATGACCTGCGAACCATCATGATGGAAGCGCGTCAGAACCACCGTTTTATCCCGGAAGAAGACGTACTCAACTGGGCAAACCAGATCGCCAACGCGCTGACCTACCTGCACACCCAGGATCCGCCGGTGCTTCACCGCGATATTAAACCCAGCAATTTGAAACTCACCCCCAGCGGTTTACTCAAGCTGGTGGATTTTGGGCTGGTGAAAATACTCGCCAAGGGAGAGGTAACCATCACTGTTCTGCAGGGACAGGGGACCGCCATATACACGCCATTGGAGCAATACGGCGGCGATATGGGCCACACCGGCATCCGCAGCGATATTTTCTCTTTTGGCGCCACGCTTTACCATCTACTCACCAATGAAGCCCCTGCTGATGCACGCGAAAGGTTTTTGGATCCTGCGGCATTGATTTCACCCAGGCAAATCAACCCGGAGGTGAGCATCCGCACTGAACGGGCTATCCTGCACGCCATGAACCTGCACCCGGATCAACGGCCCGCTACCGCCGAAGATTTCAGGCGGATTCTTCTGGGCAACCAGCCGGTGATCCTGCAAAACGTACAATCTGCCTCATCGCTGAGAGATCTGTTTCGAACCGGGCATGATGTGATCCTGCTGGCATCATCCGGTGCATTAATGCTGCTTGCGCTGCTACTGAGTATTTTCTAGCGAATAATCGACCGGTTTATGAAATCAAACGTTTATTTGCTAATGATGCTCTTGATTTTTGCAGCCGTTTGAGGAAGTTGCGATACCACAGCCAACCTGCCAGCCAGCCGCATCCCAAACCGATCAATGTGGCCAGGAAGATCCCGCCGAAGCGTCCCATTGCCAGAATCTGTTCGATGCCGCCAATCCCAAGCGTCACATCAATATAAGCACAAATCCCGCCGTAAGCGGCCAGAAGCGCCCAACGGACGCACCAACGCTGGTTGACCCAACCCCGACCGGTCATGTAAATGCCGAAGGAAGCACCCCACACAAGCAGCATGGAAAACAGCCAATCCGCGCCATTCGGTGTGGATTTCTCCTCTTCTTCGAGGGCCGGTTCCACTGTGGGTGAAGGCGTTTCGGTGGGGACGACCTGTGTGGGAGTGGGTGTGCGTGTAGGCATAGAGGTGGGCACGATCACGGTGACCACGGCTGCCTCACCTTTGGTTATATTCAGCACCAATTTATTGGAGCTGACCGCCTCACCGCTGGATACGCTGATATCCAATCGGCCCTCTGTGGGGATCAGGTATTCGGTTCTGGCGACTCCATCCACGGTGGTGGAGGTAAGGGTATGCACAAAATCCGTTTCACCGTCCATGGAAAACGAGAAGGTGACCACAGTTCCATCAGGGACCAGGTTTGCATTTCGATCCAAAATCTGACCGGTTTTTAGCGGGATACTGTCACCGGTGCGAAACGATGGTACTCCGGATTCGCTGTCCGGCTGCGGAGTGCGGCTGCTATCGGCAGAAGGAAGTGAATCGGTATCGAGTGTAAGATCGATGGTTTGTTCCGGAGCGGGTGAGGTGGCAAAATTCAGATCATAACCGATCGCCCGCAGGGATACCGGTAATTTCCCAACCGGGACAATCTCCTGGAACAGCACTCGTGCAGCTACATCGGTAAAGGCAGGAATTTTACTGTACACCGCGTAATAAGCGGATAACTTGGAAATTTCGGTCGCATCCAGGTAATACGGCGCGTTGAATGCGAACGCCATCGAATATTTATTGATCAGCAGATCAGACCGTTTATCCAGCAGTTGTTTTAACGCCATGGAAGCCGGCCTGGTGGGATCCACATCCATAAAGGCAAAAACCACCCAATCGGCTGCTCGCAACTCATCCTCAACCAGTTTTCCTTCTTCCTCACCATTCAACATACTGAGCAAATCATTGAAAGAGAAGGTGGAAAGCAAATACTGAGCCGTATCTCCACTGGCATCCGGGCCGTACAATTTAATCACCGAGCGCCTTAAGGCATCCGGTGCGATCATTTCCTCGTTATTGCAGGATGAACACTGTTTATAAAGCTGATAGTCGGTAAAGAAGACGGTTCGGTCGCTGATTCCGGGTGCGGATGGAACCGCTGCGACATAATCTTCTGACGACGGATGTAACAGGGTGATACTGCGCTGCGCAACCTCAAATGAAACGGCGCTGGACTTTCCCAGATTAGCCAAATTTGCCTCACTGGAAGTCACCTCAGCCGGGTTGAACCCGCCGTACAGAGAAAATTTTTTCGCCAGAATCCGTTTCACGGAAGTATCCACCCGTTGAGAAAAAGCGGAGTCTTCCATGTATTTTTGAACAAAGAAATCCAGTGTGCGAATCACCGTGGTCGCCTGGTCAATATCGCCTGTGGCGACAAAATCATCCAGATATAGCAAGTCCATGCCCGAAATGATAGCATTCCGTGCTACCTGACGCGCGTCAAATGAGAGATTGTTGGGATCGTAGAACTTGCGAATGGAGTTGCTGCCCAGATTTTCACTGATCAGGATACCACCGTCGGACCGCCAGCCAGACAACTCCGGCAATGACATCACTTGCTCCACAGCGCTTGAATCCAGACTGAACGGCCGGGTGCTGCTGCGAATACTGCCCTGCAGGCTTTCAAAGCGGAGGTGTGCCGCCAGAAGACCATCGGCTGTGCTCGAAGGATTGGCAGCATTTCCGGTCACTGAAAAGAATGGGGCTAGATCCTCTGCCAGCAACTGAGGGTAGGATTTACTGACGACTGCAATCTCATCCGCTGGATTCCGGTCTGAGCTGCCCTGACCGGGAAAGTGGGTAGCTACAACCAACAGCTTTCCTTCACTGCCGTTATGAACCCCTTCAATGTAAGCTTGCCCCAGCTTTCCCACCCAGTAAGGGTTCTCCCCGAATGAACGGGTCCCAAGCGCTTCTCCGCCTTCGGAGTAGTCCAAATCCAGTACATCCAGTGACGGGCCGATTAGCAAGTTGACGCCTAAAGCAGCCAATTCGCTGCCCATCACCTCGCCCACACTGGCGGCCAGCTCCGGTGACCAGGTTGCGCCCAGAGCCATTTGATTGGGCAGCGGCGTCAGACCTCTCAGAATCTGATCGTTGGGATACCCATCTCCCTCCTGTGACAGCGCAACCAGAAGCGGAATGTACGGGCTGGATGTTTCACCGGTTTGCACACCGGTATCCACCCAGTTGATCTGCTGCAGGTCGCTGATCATGGAATACGCGTCCGCGGCAACAGTCGTTGATCCCGTAAAATTGTTGTTGGAGGACATGAGAATAACCCCTCCAACATGGTAATTCTTAATCAAATTGTAGATACTGCTGTCAGGTCCGATATCAGTGCCCTGAAAGCTGATGAGAAAAAGTTGTCCGACCCGTTCTTCAGGTGACATCGAGTTGAAAAGATCCTGAACCTTCTTATCGATTGATTCCTGCTCCAACCTGATATACGCAGAAGCACGGGTTGTTCCCAGAATGGAAAACCACAGCAAACCCGGCAAAATCAGGAGGAGAAAAAGAACGGACTGGAAGCGTTTCATCCAGAATCTCTACACTTTAAGGCCAGTATTGGATCGTTCGTGATGATCCCGTCGACGCCCAAAGCGATCATGCGACGGATATCCGCTTCCTGGTTGACGGTCCATACATTCACCTTGCGGTGGTACTGCTTCTGTTTTTCGATCATCGCCGGGGTTACATCAGAAAAATGGGGATGAAGCGCGTCAGGAGCTGCTTTCAAGCCGATGGATGAACGGTTAATCGCACCTGGCAAACCTTCATTGGCCAGCATAGCGACCGGGATCTCAGGCAGGAGCGCATGGATACGGGTGATGGTCTTCCTGCTGAAGGATGAAAACACAATGCTGTCAAACATGTCGTACTTCCGCACCAGTTCAGCTACCTTTTCCGGAAGAAGATCGGACTGAGTGGTGTAGTTGGTCATTTCGACATCCATGTACAGGCTGTGCCGCATTTCATCGAATAATTCCGCCAGGGTGGGGATGGGTTCACCCGCAAACTGACTGCTGAAGGAGCTGCCGGCATCCAGTTGCTTGATCTCTGACAGAGAAAGATTTTTGACCAGACCCTTCCCGTTGGTGGTGCGGTTCACGGTGGGATCATGGATGATCACCACCTGTCCATCGGCAGAGAGTTTGACATCAAATTCGATACCATCAGCGCCCTGCTGCTTTGCCAGACGAAAGGCAGCCATTGTATTTTCCGGCGCGTAGCTTGACGCGCCGCGATGGCCGTAAACGGCCGGATGCGGTAGTTGGTTCAGTTTGTTCATAGGTCTACAAAATAGGCTTCACAGGCTCGATCAATGATTTCAGGGGTCAGGCGAGGTTCCACGTCCAGATAATTGCTGATATCCAGCACCTGGTCGAGTAAATCGCGCGGCTGATTGGATCGCAAATTTCGATTTTTCCGGATATACCACTCCTGCAGCAGATAGGCCAACGCCTGATCATCATACGGGATGCCCTTGGCGGCAGCGACCCGCTTGAAGATCTCGCGGTACTCTTCAAAGCTCGGGTCGCCAATTTCGATTTTATGACGTAAACGGCGCAGGAATGCCTCATCCACCAGATCCATGGGGGGCAGGTTGGTTGAAAAGATCACCAGTACGTCAAATGGCAGCTCAATTTTCCGCCCGGTATGCAATGTGAGAAAATCAATACGGTTCTCCAGCGGGACAATCCAGCGGTTGAGCAAATCGCGCGGGTGGATATGTTGCCGGCCAAAATCATCCACCAGGAAAACACCCCCATTGGCTTTCAACTGGAATGGCGCTTCGTAATATTTAAGCGTACTGTCAAAAACCAGGTCCAGCCCGGCCAGGTTCAGTTCACCGCCCACCATGATGAAAGGCCGTTTGATTTTCACCCACCGGGGGTCATAGTTAAGGCTGGATGGGCTGCGGTCGTTAAGGTTTTCGCCATCCGCCAGACGGTGGTTGACATTGTCAAACAGTTTAATGATCTGACCGTCAATATACAGGGCAAATGGGACAAAAATATTCTGTGAACCGTACA
>CAZHMZ010000084.1:3922-15789 GCA_964532655.1 uncultured Anaerolineaceae bacterium | reverse complement strand
CAGGCAGCCGCCTGGGCGGAGATTCAACCCTGGTTGACATTGCTGGTGGTGTACGATATCATCTTCCTTTCGGCGGGTTTTATGGTGTTTGACTTTGTGGTGGAAGAATAACCCCGGCAGCACCAGTGGGGGACGTTTTTATGCGGAGCAGCGAATGACCAAAATTCCGAAAGGTTTGAAGATCCTCACCTTTATTACCGTAGCTTTTCTGCTGGCGGCCACCGGGATGGTGTTTTGGTATGCCCCCCTGGAAGCGGTGATGGGGCAGGTGCAGCGGGTGTTCTACTTCCACGTTGCATCCACGTGGACCGGCATGCTCGGGTTTTTGGTCTCGGCTGTGGCGGGCGGGTTGTATTTACGCACACGCCGCACCCTGTGGGATGTGGTCAGCGTGGCCGGGGTGGAGATCGGGTTGGTGTTCACCTTCATCGGTATCGTCAGCGGATCCATCTGGGCGCGGCCGATCTGGAATACCTGGTGGACCTGGGACCCGCGTCTCACCACTACCACCATCATGGAGCTGGTTTACCTGGCCTATTTGATGCTGCGTCAGGGAATCGATGAACCGGAACGGCGGGCGCGTTTCGGCGCGGTGTATACCATTGTAGGTTTTATCAGCGTACCGCTCACATTTCTTTCCATTCGCATTTTTCGTACCATTCACCCGGTTGTGGTCGGCAGCGGAGATCCTTCGGCGGCGGGTTCGTTTGATATGACCTCACGCATGCTGCAAACCTTTTTATTCAGCCTGGTCACCTTTACGCTGCTGTTTGCCACGCTGCTCTGGCACCGGGTACGAGTCGGACTGCTGGCCGGGCGGGTGGCGCTGCTCAAAGAGCGGCTGGAGGAGTAGGAGAGGCACATGAACGAACCCGCGCAGACACTGAATTACATGATCGCCGGTTATGCGATGATATTCTCCATCATGCTGGGGTATGCTGCCAGTATATGGGTGAGATGGAAACGGCTGAGGCGTGAAGAGCGTGAGCTGGAAGAGATAACAGGGGAATGAGAGCGGCAAGTAAATGAGTAATCCTCTAATTTTATGGCTAAAATATTCCTTTGTGAATAATTTATGCATGTATCTAAGTAAACAAATTTACTGAACAGCCCATAAACTCACCATTCCAACGGTTTGGTAAATCTTCTCCACAAAGCTTCCGCCACCTGTTCGGGTGAAAAATTTTCATTATTCCCTCCTCCCCAAATATGATTCATCAACAGTTTAAATTTTAATTGATCTCCATTGTCCTCAATTGTGATGACTTCATTAAACGAGTTCCCAATATTGTCGATCGTTCTCCCTTCAAGGTAAGCGATACTATTGGTATCGGAAAAGCCTCCAAACCAAATTCTACATTGATTCCTTATACTACCATTTGCATAAATCTTTGCAAAAAACTCAAACTTGTGAATTTCGACAAAATCAACATCAACTTGCTCTGAATAGTGGGACTTAAGTTGATGAAGGGCGCTTTGAAAATATTGTTTAATTACCATGAAACTGTTTTGAAGGAAACTATCTTTTTCCTTTTGGGTGAAAATCTTTTTAATCTTTGGCAAAGGTATTGTAAAAGATGATTTCCCTGATGTAGGATTTGAGATAGTAGTTGGGTTCGTATCTTTGATCTTGCGACCCAATTTTCTGCATAGAGCATCGATGATCGGTTCAGTCTTTCCATCCCATACTAAATACATTTTGTCATTTATTAATGGGTAACGCTGGATTATATTATTTCTTTCGTCGTTACTTCCTACAAGAAGCGGCAACAGTCTGACTTCTCCTGATGACGATTCTTGATTTAGGGCAGCGAAAAATTCGCGTTCGGGCCAATTTTTCTCTAAGAACGCAGTACTTAAAACAACGATAACGTATCTGGATAAACTCAAACCTTCATTTACTTTCTTAGTTATACTGTCTCCCCAGCCAATCTCGCCTTGATCAACCCAATATGATATCTCTTCTTTCGAAAAAGCATCCAACAATGAATTAACAACGCGAATTTTATCTTGACTGGCGTGGCAAATAAAAACATCTTTTTCCATTGATCACTCCAACGATGAGAGATTTCTTATTTATTAAATGCAAATGGTTGAGAAGCATTTATATTTTTATGAACATAACAGCGTGGTTCAAATTGCCCCCAGGCGTTATCGATACGGGTAGCAAACCAATGGACAGTATCTTCAATTTCAGGTTGTGATAAACCAGCTTGAATTTTTTTCACAATTTGTAAGTTGTTATCCACACATCGAGGACTATATGCAGTAATAATATTCGTATAAGGTTGCCTCCAACCCTCAGCTAATCCCCCCATTAACGCATTTTGGGTCCCACGAATATTTATGTAAAGGTAATATTGATCGATGTGTTCGATTAAAAATTCTTTAAAAAGATCTTCGTTGAACAAAAGAAATTGCCAAAGCCTTCCAACAATATGTATCAGACTAAAATAAACCTCATTTTGATCGCTAAGTACCACTCCTCGTCCAACACCATATTCAATTACTCCATTGCGACTGAGAACAAGAAATTGATCTAGCTTCTGTAAACTGGGGTAGTCTTGTGTTTCGAGCCTAATTAGGCCATTGCTACAGGCGAACAAATGACCAGTAGAAAAGGGAGAATCTAGATAGGGTAGCTTAATCCAGGGATACTGGGATATCCAATCGCGCAATTTTTGCGAATTTGTATCAATAATCTCATCTTGTTTGTAACTCGGTAAAAGGAGAAAGCTAACAAAATGGTCTGGAGTAATTATTGTCTTCGGTTGGATTTCAGTCTGACTATTTCTTACATCGCTCTGTAAACGACATGTCCATTGATTGAGACCAAAGTCTTCACATGATGGGTCTCCGTATCCCTTAGATTTTAGAAAATTCTTCCTCAATTTCTCTTCATTTTTGTCATTAAGTAAATTGATCAATTGAGAATAATCTCCCATTTGTCCTCCAAGAAACCAGAAGATTTCTTATTATAAGAAAAGGGTGTTTGTTAAAATCTGAACATCACTAAGTATACAATTGCTTGGACATGTACGTTTTATTTTATTGCCTGCAATTCCTTTTGCCTATAAATAATTTCCAGCCTGATTACTGTTTGGTTTACTTTTATGTCATCCTTTTTATTGTCCATTATTCGTTATACCTACCGATGGACATTAATGAAGCCAATAATACCCATCACAAAAAAAGCACAGCCTGGAAGGGAATAAATGGTGGGTGCTTCACAAACAGGAGGACCACCCCGGCGCTGCGCACCGCGCCCAATGGGCGTCCCTCCCAGGAGGGGAATCATGCACATCCTGATTTGCCGGGTACGCACCTGATTCATTTTTTACTATCGACAATCACTTTATTCGATATCGGTTTTCCCCGGCATATCAGTGAGGTTGTGCAGTCTTCTGCACAACCTCACTGATTAAAAAAGTTCCCCGCCCTCCAGGGCGGGGATACAGGGGTGGGTGCAATTACGCCTAACCTAGCATATCCATTAACTGATCGTAATCCTCGTCCTTCATACCGAAGTAATTTTCCGGCGCCGGGAACTCCTGCGTCTTTACCTCTTTGACATAATTCGTCAGACCGTTCAAAATCACCTCACCGGCGTTGCCAAACACCTTGGCCATGCGCGGTTTGAACTTGGGATACAAGCCAAACATGTCATGATAGATCAGCAACTGGCCGTGCGCACTGGGACCGGCGCCCAGGCTGATGATGCTGCTGGTTTCCGAGCGCTCAGTGATGATCTTGCACAGGCGGTCGGGCACCAGCTCCAGCAGAATGGCGAATGCACCGGCCTGTTCAAGCGCTTTGGCGTCATCCACAATCTTTTTGGCGGTCAGGGCGTTCTTCCCCTGCAGGCGGAACCCGCCCAAAGCGCTCTGGCTCTGCGGCGTGAGGCCCAGGTGACCCATGGCCGGAATACCGGATTTGACAATCCCGGCGATCCGGTCAGCCATCTCCGCTCCGCCTTCCAGTTTGATGGAATCGCAGCCCGCCTCTGCCATAAATCGGCCGGCATTGCGAATGGCGGTTTCCACACTGGGCTGGTAGCTCATATACGGCATATCGCCCACCAGCCATACGTTTTTGGCGCCACGCCTGACGGCCTGCGCATGGCGGATCATATCCTCCATAGTGACCGGCAGCGTGCTCTCATAGCCCAGCATGGTCATGCCAAGGCTGTCTCCCACCAGCACCATTTCAATCCCGGCCTGGTCCTGAAAGCATGCAGTGGGGTAATCGTAGCAGGTAAGCATGGCAATTTGATCGCCGTTTGCCCGCATTTTATAAAGATCCGGAAGCGTGATTTTTTTGCGTTCGGTCATGAACCTTTCTCCTGATTGAACAAAAATTTGATCCGGAGGGATGGATGGCATCCCTGGGGCCAGCTACGGAAGGGTGGTAAAGAACTGGCGCAGTTTTTCAACCGCTTTGGTCAGGTTTTCCAGCGAATTAGCAAACGACAGGCGCAGGTAACCTTCTCCATACTGACCAAATGCTGTGCCAGGCAGCAACGCTACACCCGTTTCATTCAGAATTCGGGTGGCCAGTTCATTGGAACGAATACCAAATGATTTGATGTTGGGGAAGGCATAAAAAGCGGCTTTGGGCAATAAACAATGCACACCCGGGATGCTGTTCAAACCGGCCACGACCTGATCACGACGGGCCTGGTAAGCCCTGACCATCTCTTCGCATTCGGTCTGGTCGCCGCGAATGGCCTGGATACCGGCCATTTGAGTAAACTCAGCGGTGGAGCCGGTGCCGTGGGTGAGCAGCAATTCTGTGCGAGCTGCCAATTCTTTCGGCATCACAGCGTAACCCAGCCGCCAGCCTGTCATGGCAAATGTTTTGGAGAATCCATCGATGACGATAGTTCGTTCAGCCATACCTGGCAGGGTGAGAATGCTGGGCACGCGTAAACCGTCATAGACGATATGCTCATAAATCTCATCCGCCAGTACCCAACAGTCGTATTTAATGGCTGCTTCGGCGATATGTTTGAGATCCTCGAGCGGGATCACGCTGCCGGTGGGGTTGCCGCCAGGTGTATTGAGTATGATCAAGCGGGTCTTGGGATTGATCAGCCGGTCAAAGGCATTCAGATCAAAGGAGAACCCGTTTTCTTCATATAAGGGAACTGGCACCGGTACGCCGCCAGCAATTTTAATAACCTCTTTATAGGTGGGAAAGCCCGGATCCGGATACAACACCTCGTCGCCCGGGTTGATCACTGCCAGAGTGGGAAAAAACAGGAATGGTTTGCCGCCGGGTCCGACGACCACTTGATTGGGCGTGATGGGAATGTTGTCACGGCGTCTGCTCGCCCGCTCGGCGATAGCTTCGCGCAGGGCTGGCATGCCGTTGACTGCGGTATAGTGAGTGCGCCCGTTCTGGATGGCCTGGATGCCGGCCTGGCAGATATGCCCCGGGGTGGGGAAATCCGGCTCACCTACCTCAAGGTGGATGATTTCGCGGCCGGATGCTTCCAGCTCTTTTGCGTGGGCAAGCACCTGAAGTGCGCCTTCGGCCTGAAGTTCCTGAACACGATCTGCGAGTTTCAACTTATTTCTCCTGTAATTTGGTTTTGGCTACGGAATTAGATACCGGTAATGGAAATAAAAAAGGAAAACTTGCGATTCCGAGTTGACATCCCTCCCGTCGAATGCGGAAGGGATGTCTGATTGGTTATGAATTGAATACGTTGATTCTACTACGTATCCTATGATAGTTGGGCGAGCGCCTGGGCCATATCGGCCTGCAGATCCTCAATATCCTCGATGCCCACTGCATAGCGGATCAATCCTTCCGGGATGCCGGCGGCAGCGCGTTCTTCAGCAGTCAGCTCAACATGGCTGGTGGTGGCGGGCGGACCTACCACGGTTTCTACCTGGCCAAGGTTGGCAGCCAGATAAGCATATTTCAGGTGCTTGAGTACGGTTTTCACCGCTTCAAAACCGCCGTGCAGATCAATACTGAGGATGCCGCCGAAACCGCGCATCTGTTTGCGGGCCACTTCATGGCCTTTGTTGCTTTCCAGACCGGGATAGAACACCGCCTTCACCTGGGGCTGTGCCTCCAGCCAGCGGGCCATGCCCATGGCATTGGCGTTCTGGCGTTCCACACGCAGGGCCAGCGTTTTCAGACTGCGCAGCAACAGTGAGGCGCTGAACGCATCCAGCATGGGACCGGTCAGTTCGCGGAACTTATAGATCTTTTTTACCAGTTCCTGGCTACCCACTACCACACCGCCCAGCAGATCACCATGACCGCACAGGTACTTGGTGGCTGAGTGCAGCACCAGGTCTGTCCCCAGCGCAATCGGGTTCTGGTTAATGGGGGTGGCGAAGGTGTTGTCGCACACCGTCACGGCTCCAACTGCCTTGCCGGCCGCAGCCAGACGGGCGATGTCCAGCACCTTGAGGGTGGGATTGGTGGGGGTTTCCAGATACAGGAGGTCGCAACCTTTGGCGATTTCTTTTTCGATCTGTTCGGCGTCCTCGGTATCGCAGATTGCGCACTCGATATTGAAGCGGGGCAGGATGTCCAGGAAATGCAGGTAAGTGCCGCCGTAGCTGTCTTTGGCGCAGACTACCCGTTGGCCGGGGCTGAGCAGCGCAAACAGGGTGGTGCTGATGGCAGCCATACCGGTGGCAAAACTGGTACCGGCTTCAGCGCCTTCCAGGGCGGCAACCTTTTGCTCAAACAGACGGGCGGTGGGGTTGGAGTTGCGGCTGTAAATATCACCAGGCTGTTGTTTTAACGCGACTGCCTGCCAGGTTTCTACATCATCATAAGCAAACGAGGCATTCATGACCACCGGAGGGATCAGAGAATGGTTGTTGGGGTCAACCGACCGCATCAGGTGGACCGACTGGGTGGAAGGTCCGGGTTTCTTTTCAGTCATTATTCTTTCTCCTTTTTTACATTGTGAACGGATATCGACCTCAGGCCTGCGGCCGTGAGTCAGAAATTTTTACAGGGAAAGCAGAATTGTCGAGCCGTTGAATGGCGCGCATGGCCGTCAGACGGATATGCGACTGAATGGTCTGGCTGGCCAGGTCGGCGTTGCCCGATTTCATGATCTCCACCAACTGGCGGTGCGAAACAGGATAATCGCCCTCGTCGCCGGGGCGGGTGACAAACATGAAGTAGATCACCTGAGCCTTCATCTCTTCCAGTGTCTGTTGGAGCAAACGATGGCCACACTGTTCCCAGATATGGGTATGAAACTCGATATCGAGCGCGATCAGCCGGTCATCGTCACCGCGTTCATGGGCGCTTTGCATGGCGTTGATGATCTCATCCAGGCGGGTGTAATCCTCCCGGGTGAGATGGCCCATGGCAAGCTGGATGCCCAATCCCTCCAGCGCGGCGCGCAGGGTGGCTACCTCCCACAGGCTGTCACGGTCCCAGCGACGCACAAAGTAGGCTCCGCTGGCTTCCCTGGTGAGCAGGTTTTGATTCTCCAGACGAGCGAAGGCCTCTCGTATGGGGGTTCTGCTGACCCCCAACGCCTCGGCGATCTGAGCTTCACGCAGCCGTTCGCCAGGCACCAGTTTGCCGGCGATGATGTGCTGGCAAAGCGCCTCGTAGACATGATCCGCCAGGACATTGCGTTTTGTTTGGATGGGGGAGAGGGGTGAGTCTGTCATTTCGGTATACCGGTATACTTAAATTGAAGTATAGTACAGTTTTCCGGTCTGTCAAGGGGAAAGGGAGGATATAGGGGGTCTGCACACCAAAGCCGGTTTGTCATTTTGAGCGGAGCGATGAATCCGCCCAGGGGTACATCATAACGTTTCCAGATATGGAACTGTTCGAAAATTTAATCTCGGGCGGATTTCTCCGTGTCAGACAGCAAAAAACGCTGTCTGACTCTCCGAAATGACACGAAAGGGGAAATCCGCCTGCCAGTAAGGTGAGCGCACTCTGACCGTTACTGTCATTCTGAGCGAAGCGAAGAATCGGATAAGGGTACATCATAACGTTTCTATATCTGGAAAGGCACGAAGATGATCCCTCGGGCGGATTTCTCCGCGTCAGCCAGCAATAAGCGCTGTCTGACTCTCCGAAATGACACGGAAAGAGGTCTGCTTTAACTGAGTGGCGCATTGTCAGCGCACTCTTGCCGCTCCTGTCATTCTGAGCGGAGCGAAGAATCGGATAAGGGTACATCATAACGTTTCCGGATATGGAATCTTCCTCAACCTGCCCTCGGGCGGATTTCTCCGTGTCAGACAGCAAAAAACGCTGCCTGACTCTCCGAAACGACATGGAAATATTGGCTATAAGCTGATAATAGCAAGAATGCGAAATCCGCAATCGCCTGGTGGGTTCCGGGCGGACCAGCCGGTCTTATCCCATCATCACATACCGCCCTCCACCCACCCTATGCCGGCTTTCAGGTTGACACGATCATAGGGTGGGTGGAGGGCGGCGAGAATTACAATCGTTTTGAGACGTCGATCCGCCCGGAACCCACCATCAAGCAAGCCAATGGATGCTGGATTGATAAAAGAATGCTTCCGTATCTGGAACTATGCTCTGATGGGTTGGTTGCGCAAAGAGGTGCGTTCAAAAATCGAACGCACCGCACATGTTTACAATAATGGTTTTTCGGTATCCGATGGCCGGGCCAATGCTTACAAAATCTCGTATTCCCAGGTGATCTCCACGGTGGCGCGCAGCGAGGCGGCGACAGAACAATACTTTTCTTCTGAAAGCTCAATCGCCTGCTCCACATCTTTGGGCGTCAGATCCTTGCCTTTAAGGATGTATTTCATGTGAATCTTGCGGAAGGTCCACGGCGGTTCCGGATCCTGCTGGGAATGAGCCTGAATTTCCAGCATTTCCAGCGGTTTGCGTTTCTTTTCCAGGATCTGAACCACATCTACCGAGGTACAGGAGCATAATGCCACTACCAGTAGCTCAGAAGGGCGCATACCTGTGTTGGCATTTTTTGTGGAAAGAACCGTCGAATGGTTGTTGGAGTCGATCCCGATAAAGGTCTCACCGGTCACCCAGCGGACAGTGGTGGTTTCCATGATTAATCTCCTTTTGAAGAGAATACAGGCCGCTGACGGCAGCCGGTTGGAAAAGTATAACAGAAGACCGAGCGTGAAAATCGATTGATCATCCGACCCAATCCACCTTGCCGGTGGAAGAGGTGTCGTACCCGCCCAGGGCCTCAATTGTCTGCCTGGCAGAGGGGGTGGTCAACCATTCCAGCAGCAGGGCTGCCGGCCGGGTGTTCATCACCGCTTCAGGCACAACCAGATCATACGCTTCATGGGTGAGCAGCATAAAATCCAGCCCGTAACTCAGGGCGGCGCCTTCCAGACCGATGCCTGCGTTAGCCTGCCCCTCCGCGATCTCCTGCGCCACCGCAAAATGGGTGAGCTTTTCATTGGCATAACCGGGGATGCGGCTGGCATCCACCCCAAGGCCGCGTAACGACAGATCCAGCCATACACGGGTACCCGAACCGGATTGACGATTCACCATGCGGATGCCTGGATGCGCAAGATCGGCCAGTGTACGGATATTCATCGGATTGCCAGGTGGTAAAATGAGACCCAGGCGGCGGTTAGCCAGCCGGATCAGGGCAGTCCGTTTGCCGGGCAGCAGCCTGCGCACAAACGGCGCATTGTACTGGCCGGTTTCCTCATCGAACAGATGGCTCCCGACCAGATCCGCCTGACCTTCTGCCAGCGCAATCAAACCGCCCATGCTGCCTGAAAACTTTGGTTGCAGGCTCACGCCGGGGACAATTTCATCAAAGTGACTGGCCAGCCAGGTGATCACCAGATCATGGCTGCCGGCAAACCGCAGAACCTGCTCGGTGGCGGTGAATTCCTGCTGTTCAACCAGTTGCCAGCGTTCCATGGCCTCACGAATGGCCTGGTTGACCTCTTCCAGCCGGTAACCCTGGTTGAGGGCCTCCAATAAAAAGGACTCAGCCCGGTGGATGATCTGCGCTCGCCGCAAGGGGGTATCATGCAAAACCGGCAGGCTTTCGGCCACACGCGTCCCCTGGCCGGCCCGGCTGGTGACCAGACCCTGCTGCACCAGTTCCTGATAGGCGTGCTGGATGGTGCCCACCGTGCAGTTCCACTGTGCGGCCATCTCCCGTACCGAGGGCAGCTTTTCGCCGGATTTCCATTGTCCGTTCAGAATTTCCTGGCGGATTTTATCGGAGATCTTTTTATAGAGATGAGGTTCATCCATAAAGCCATTTCCCGAAAGGTATTTTCAAAGCCGTTTCCTGCAAGCAGGTTGCAACAAGCGATCAGTCAACCATATCAATTTTAACGATTTTCGTGTGCGTCACATTGATTGTATGGTATAGCTGGCAATTGTGCAATCAAAAAGTCAGATGATTTACCGGCTGCATGTTACGCACCTGTGTGAAATCCAACAGCGGTGATAAAATCACTTTCCCGATACTTCAATCAAGTTAAGTTTGTGTTCTTTTTTTGCCCCTACAGGAGGAGAAACCCGACATGTTTTCAACTTTTGAGCAAGCGCAGGCTTACGTTCGTGATCACGGCGTGCAGACAATCGACTTTAAATTTTCTGATCTGTACGGCCGGTGGCATCACCTCAGCATTCCCGCCAGCCAGTTTACCCCTGATCTTATGGAAGAAGGGATTGGTTTCGACGGCTCATCGGTGGGTTTAAAGAGCGTGAAAGCGGGCGATATGGTGATGGTGCCGGTGCTGGATACAGGTATTATGGACCCGTTCTGGGAAGCGCCCACCCTCAGTTTTATCTGCTCCACACTGGAAGCGGATACGCATGCCATCTTCCCCAATGATCCGCGTAATATTGCCATTCGGGCAGAGGAATATCTGAGAGAAACCGGCATTGCCACCCGGAGCTTGTGGGGACCGGAGTTTGAGTTTTATATTTTTGATACGGTATCCTTTGAAAATACGGTCAATCGTTCCGGCTACTGCATTGAGTGCGCTGAAGCGGAATGGAACAGCCGGGAGACCGGTCACGGGCATTACAACCCCATGCACGGCGGTTACCATACCATCCCGCCCAAGGACCAGTTTTTCAACCTGCGCAATGAAATGGCCCTCAATCTGGAGAAAATGGGCGTTCCGGTGAAGTACCATCACCACGAAGTGGGCGGTCCCGGGCAATCTGAAATTGAGACACCCATGATGGGCCTGGTGGAGGCCGGAGATGCCACCATGCTGATCAAGTACGCCTGCAAAATGACCGCTCACCAGGCCGGCAAGACGGTTACCTTCATGCCCAAACCGCTGTATGGTGAAGCCGGCAACGGGATGCATTTCCATCAGCAGCTTTTTAAAGACGGCGTCAACACCTTTTACGATGCCAACGGGTACGGCTTTCTCAGCCAGACCGCCCTGTATTACATTGGCGGATTGCTGAAACACGGCCCCGCTCTGCTGGCTTTTACCAACCCCAGCACCAATTCATACACCCGTTTGGTGCCCGGTTTTGAAGCACCGGTGAACGCCTTTTTCTCGCTGGGCAATCGTTCCGCGGCGGTACGCATCCCCAAATATGCTGTCCAATCGGATAAGGCGCGCATGGAGTTCCGCCCGCCCGATGCCACCTGCAACGTGTATCTGGCCCTGGCAGCCCAATTGATGGCCGGGATTGACGGCATCATCAACAAAATCGACCCCACCGAAGCCGGGTTTGGCCCGATCGACGAAAACATCTTCGCCTGGACCGATGAGCAGCGCTCAAAAATCAAGAGCCTGCCTTCTTCACTGAACGAGGCGCTGATCGCCCTTGAAAACGACCGGGAATTCCTGAAAGTCGGAAAGGTGTTTGACGATCTGCTGATCAACAACTGGGTGGATCACAAGCGGAAA
>CAZHMZ010000084.1:0-3912 GCA_964532655.1 uncultured Anaerolineaceae bacterium | reverse complement strand
TTCGCCGTGCGCAACCGCCCGCACCCGTACGAAATGAACCTGTATTTTGATGCGTAAATCATATCCTTAACGGTTCCGTCAATCCGTGCATTGTTCTGCGGCGGGAGACGGTACCAGGGTTTTCACCGATTAATAAAAATCGATGGGTGAGGCAGGATTGCCTCACCCATCGTCATTAACCGATTTCTTGCTGTTTAGAAAAAACTTTAGTATCTGTTCTCCGGTCCAAAGGGGCCGAGCCGTACACCCTCACGCAGGTGTTTGTAGGGCAGTACGCGCGGATTTTCCATGTGGGCGCCGGGGGCTTCGATCAGCAGTACCTCATACGCAATGGGCTGGAAATCAGCGCGGTAGTGATTGGTGCTCTTGACCACCACAATCTTCATCTTTTCCGGTTCGATCCCCACCACTTTGAAATAGCTGCGATCGTTCATCTGGGTGCGCACACTGGAAACCACCACGTGCACGCCGCCAATGCGGATGTGCGCCATCTTGCCCAGATCAGGCTGGCTGCCTTTCAGCACGGGGCCGGTGGGTTCAAACGGGCCCTCGTGAAGCTGTTCCACCGTGAATGTACCATGGAAAGGTTTGTGACCGGGCATGAGCTTGCCGCCCAGATCCAGCTCCACCTGTGCGCCCACACCGGCAGCATGGAACTTTTCAGCGGCGGCCGGGTCAAACATCAACCCCAGCGCGGCATCCTGCGCATCGTGTTTCACCAACGCTTCCAGCATCCACACCGTATCAGATGTACCGCCACCGCCCGCGTTATCCTGCACATCGGCCAGTAACACCGGTTTATCGGCGCGCTGCGCGTCATGCATGGCTTTCTCGGCCGCTTCATCGGGTGAATACATCTTCTGGGCAAACCCGCCCTCATAATCCATCAGTAAATCGTACAGCTTATCCAGGGCATGATCGGCGGCTTCCTGGGTGACGCCGTAAGTGAACAGGCTCGGCCCGGCGTCATGGATATCGGACAGCAGGAACCCGTGCATGAACGTGACCGACAGCACGCCCTCTTCTTTTTCGATTTGCTCCAGTTTGGGGTAGATGGTCAGCAGCGGTTCGGTGAAGGAAGACGCCGTGGAGGGGGAGATGAGATAGGGCAGCTTGATGAAGGCTTTGTAAATCGGTTTGCCGTCTAAAATGTGCTGCAGCAAATGCGCGATACGCACACCGGTCTCATACACATCCACATGCGGATAGGTGCGGTATCCCACGGCGGCGTCAAATTCCTGGATGCACACCTCGGGGATGTTGCCGTGCAGATCAAATGTGACCACTACGGGGATATTTCCCACCACCTGACGGACGCGCCGCAGAATTTCGGTTTCAGCGTCTTCGTATTCCTCGGTTACCATGGCTCCGTGCAGCTCCAGATATACCGCATCGAAGGGACCGTTTTCTTTCAACAATTGCTGAATTTGGGCGGTCAGCCGGTCAAAGGCATCTTTTGTGACGGTGCTGGCCGGCTGGGCTGTGGCGATCATCAGCGGCACCACATCATGCTTGTCGGCCATCACATCCAGAAAACCGGCAGTGGAAATATTGGCATGCGTTCCCTTGAGGGCGCGCATGACTGCCGTGTTATGCAGTTTTGGCATATCGGGGGCGTCACCGGCGAAATCCTGGAAGGTGGTGATCATGGGGGCAAATGTGTTCGTTTCGTGCACGATACCTGCGATAGCGATCCTGGCCATTTTCAAATCTCCTTTACGAATAATAATTTATTGTATCAACCCCAGCAGAGACCACCACGGGATTTCCACCAGCAGGATAATCGCCCAGGTGGCTGCTGTAAGCGGCAAACCAAAACGGATGGTTTCACGCGCCGAATAGCCGCCCAGTTCGCCATCGCCCAGAACCAGGGTGATATTGTGGAACGGTAGGATAAAATGCGCGTTCAGTATGGTGTAGATGACCAGCGCCGGGAAGAGCGGGTTCCAACCGGCCTGGGCGGCGTATGCCAGCATGGCAGGCGCCGTGACGGACAGGCTGGCCATCACACTGCCCACCAGCATATGAACCGACATGGCCCCGGCGGCGATGACGGCTGCAAAACCGAATGGATTTTGGGGCGGCGCAGCCGGAAGCAGATTATCCACCAGCCAGCCGGAAAGCCCGCTTGAAGTGCTGACCGCGCCCAGCGCAAACGCGCCGGTGACAAACAGAATCACCGGCCAGGATACCCCATGCGTGAGGTCATCAGCGGTGAGCACGCCGCCGATACCGGGCAGGGCCAGCCCGATCACCACCATAACCGCCGACCAGGCCGGGTCAATACCGGTGAGCGAATCGGTAGCCCATAGCAGCAGAGCCACGCAAACCCAGATCAGTGTAATCTTCTCCTGACGGGAGAACGGACCGTTCTGACGTAGCAGATCCTGCAACTTCTGACGATCGATCTTCCATTCGCGGTTGAGCCCAAAGACCAGAAATTGCAGTCCGAGGAAAACCAGCGTGACAGCCAGAGCGGGAACCCCCATCAGCACCAGCCAGTGCGTCCAGCTTACCGGGACGCCTGAAAATTCAACTACCGAGAGATTGAGGATGGCGTCACCGGTCAGGAAGAACATCGACGTGGCGACCTGTGAGGAGAACACGGTAAACCCCAGCGCGACGGCTGTTTTGGGCGGCGTATCGGTAAGGCGAATCACCTCGCGCACCACAGCGATCAAAATCAACAGGCGCGGGAAGGTCTGCGGGATAAACAGGCTCATCAGCAGGCCGATCAGATAAATCATCAACACGGTGCCGGCATAGTTGGGCGAAAAGCGGCTCATTAAAAACAGGGCAAAACGGCGCGCCAAACCGGTTTTGCTCACTGCAGCGCTGATGAGGAAGGAGCAAATAATCAGCCAGACCAGAGGGCGCGTCCACAGGGTGAGCACCACGCTCGGCTCGGCAACCCGGAAAAGCAACAGCCCGGCAATCAGCAGTAATGAGGTATAAGCCTGCGGAATGATTTTAAGAGCCCACCAGATGACGGTCAGCAGACCCAGCGCAAAAGTGCGCTGGGCGGCCTGCGGCATCACATTCTGCATCGGGGTAAACCAGACCGCCAGGAAAACAAAACCGGAAAACAGCAACAGGGTTGTTTTTCTTTTCATATTGGACTCAAAAACTGGCTGACTGTCTGATTATACCCACTTTCAACACAGCCTTGAATTTGACACCCTCGCTCGCGTGCCCCGGTCTGCTGGGCCCTTTTGTGCGGGTCACCCGTCTGTGGGATTCCTTGACCCTCATTTTCCTTTCTGTTATACTGACTCGTTGATTTTGATATGGAAAGGACAAATCACTGCATGGATGAAAAAGATGGGTCTCAACAATTCAGCCCAGGCGTTCTGATCGTCTCCTGACGTGATTTAGCTTTGCATTCGATGCAGGTAATCAGCCGCAGACGCCTCCCTTCTGCGGTTTTTCTTTTCCGCTGAAAAAATAATTTCAGCCGCTTTTGCGAAGACTTGCAGGTTCCACTGCCGGTTTCGCTTCGTTGATTTACATTTGGGTGAGGATTTTATGTTTCGCGATAAATTATATTGGAAGACGTTATTAACCATCGCCGTCCCCATTGCCCTGCAGAACTTTATCTCCAACGGCTTGAATATGGTGGATGTGATGATGATTGGACAGTTGGGAGACACCTCAGTAGCCGGGGTGGGGCTGGCCAATGAGATCAGTTTTGTGCTCAGCATGGTAACGTTTGGTATTTCCAGCGGCGGCGCCATCTTCGCGGCACAGTACTGGGGCAAAAAAGATATCCCCAATTTGCGCAAGGTACTGGGCATCAGCCTGTTGATCGGTTTCCTGATTAGCCTGGTATTCCTGGTCATCGCGGTGATATTTCCCACTACGGCGCTGTCCATTTACACCCGTGATGAGGCGGTGATCAAACTGGGGGCCGGG
>CAZHMZ010000083.1:0-15822 GCA_964532655.1 uncultured Anaerolineaceae bacterium | reverse complement strand
ATTAAAGTCGCCATACGGTTTTCCTCAGGTTTTTCAATATCTGCTCCATCTTTTTGCTGCTGCTGATCTCCACGAAGGTTGAAAATTCAACCTGATCATTTTCTGAGAAGTCTTCAAGGTTAAGACGCAGATCTTCTACTAAATCATAACCGGCGAGCCGCTGACTGCTTTTCAATGGGCGAAAATACAGAAAATCAAAAAGCGCCTTTGCAGGAGTCGCCTGAGCAAATGGTATTCCCATATATTCGGTAAAGGTGAAACCCTGATAGAGATCTGTTTTGATATTCCGATAGGTAAATGTTCCCAGTCTGTTTTTGAATACACGAGTCTGTTTGAGCGTTACCGCGGTCACCGGATAAGTGATTTCGGTGAGTATGTCGTTACGCTGTAAAACATATTCCAATGAAAGATAGGATTGGGGAATAAGAATCGCGCTGACCATGGGCGCAAAGGCTTCGTCCGCACGATGCAGCTCAAAAAAGCGGCGCGTCATATACATGCCTCTTTTTATCTGGATAATTTGCCCGGATTTCATCCAACGATACAGTATTGTCTGTATTGTACCGGCTGCCACGGATTCATCGTCAAGAAGCTGCTTTACCGCTTCAGTCGTGAAATAAGGCAGAGATTCAAGTGAGGAAAGAACTGTTGGTTTCATATAGGATAATAGACACTTTATGTCTATTATCCTATATATAATCGATAAATACAAGCGAAATATGCTGAAGCCATTGTTGATTTACCAGAAATGATCGTAAACGGTTGGCTTGTGATCGAAATAGCTCCTCCTTTCCGAAATGGAAACTTTTACTTGCTCATTTAGCTTTAAAATATCCCATATGCGCAAGTTCACCGCCACCGACCCTGAAGGCCAGATCACCCGCGGCAAGACGGCCCGCAACCGCCTGCGCCGGGTGGATAACTGGCTGCTGCTGCATGAAGCCGATCTGCTGAAATGCGTTGATGGCGAGTACGCCCACGCCTGGTATGTGGATTTGGGGTACGGGGCCGAGGCTTTCACCACACTGGAGAGCGCTGAGCGCTTTCATCGCATCGCCCCGCGGCTGCCGGTGCTGGGCGTGGAGATTGACCCGGAGCGGGTGCAGGCGGCCCTGCCATATGAAGATGATCTGACGCGCTTCCGGCTGGGTGGGTTTCGTCTCCCGCTGCAGCCCGGAGAGACGGTGAAGATCATCCGCGCGTTCAATGTGCTGCGCCAGTATGAGGAGGCGCAGGTGACCGAGACGCACGCCGCTCTGCTGGAACAGTTACTGCCGGGTGGTTTGCTGGTGGAGGGCACCTCGGACCCGTTTGGGCGGTTGTGGGTGGCCAACGTGCTGCGTAAGGCCGGCTCAACTGGCCCGTCAGAGACCGGGCTGCTGTTCAGTACCAATTTTCAGGGGATGGACGAACGCGGGTTTGACCCGGCTATGTTTCAGGCGGTGCTGCCTAAAAACTACATCCATCGCATGCTGCCCGGCGAACGTATTGAACAATTCATGACGGCCTGGAAGGAGTGCGCCCGCCAGACGGTCGCACTGCGCACGCTGGGGGTGAGGAATTGGTTCTCTGAGACCGCCCGCTGCCTGCAGGCTCGCGGCTATCTAATTGATTTACGCGCGAGGCTGCTTAAGCTGGGATATTTGTACTGGATTCAGTCATAAACAAATAATGTATATCAAGGGGGATAGCAGGCTGAAACGATCGAGTAAAACATAAAAACTACGTAAAAATGGCATGGATCCTGCATCTTATACAGCCGACCTGTAACGTATTTTCACCGGTTCCTCTCGCAGTCATTCCAATTGGGTTAACGGGGTTTGGTGGCGCTATGGTCTTTTCCGAACCAAACAATCATCAAAAAATCAATGAAATTCGTGATCAACTGGCTGCCGCGCCGGATACGGAACAGCGGCTGAAACTGACAATTCAACTGGTGGATGAACTTCAAAAGAGCGACCTCCCCCAGTCGATTGAGATCTGCACGGAAGCGGTGGAACTGGCCAGGAGCGAGAGCCGCGCAAATGCTCCCCGGTATACCGACCTGCTGGCGGACGCACTCTTTCACCTGGCGGTGCTGAACGCTCGCAGCGGCAACTACCTGGGTGCCATCTCCATCATCTCGGAAACACTGCCGGTGATTGAGGAAGGTGGAAGCCTGTATCTGCTGGCGCGCGCGTACAATGTGGCCGGGGTGGCCTTTGAAAACCTAGGCAACTACACCGACGCCATCGATTATCTGATGAGAGCGCTCAAGATCTTTCAGGAGCTGGGTGACCAGAGCTGGGAGGCCGGGGTGCTGAATAACATCGGGCACCTGTACTGGCAGAACAACAATCAGACCTGGGCGCTGATGAATCTGACGCTCAGTCTGCATCTGGCCGAAAAGCAAAACGATATCTCACTGCAGGGGGATATCTGTGAGACGCTCTGCTCGGTGTACCTGGATGACAAAGAACTGGAGGAAGCGCTGGAATACGGGCAGCGGGCTCAACGTTTGTACCGTGAAACCGGCAACCTCCACGCCGAGGCTGAGGTGCTGAACAGTATCGGTGATGTCTATCAGGCGCTGGGCAACTCAGCCCAGGCGCTGGAGAGTTACCAGAACTCGCTCCAACTTTCCCGCGAAACCGGCCACCGGCACGAAGAGATTGAAGCCCTACTGCGTATCGGTAAATATCACACCGCTGAAGGCCATTGTGACGCCGGGCTCGAATCACTGCAGGCAGCGCTGGAAAGCGCTACCCGCCTTGAAACTCGCCACAGCATCTATGAATGCCATGACGCGCTGATGCAGTTGTACAAATTCTGCGGCCAGTTTGAAAAGGCTCTTGAGCACAGCGAGATCATGTTCGCAAACTACCGCCAGCTTCATAATGAGGAGCAAAATCAGCGTATGCAGAGTCTGGTGGCCAAGCACCAGATGGAAACCATGCAGAAGGATGCCGAGATTTACCGGTTAAAGAATGCGGCCCTGCAGGCGGAGATCAACCTGCAGAAAAAAGCCCATGAAGACCTGCACCAGATTGCCATCACCGATCACCTGACCGGGTTATATAACCGTTATCACTTCTTCGAGCTTTCGCAGGCCTGTTTCAAGCAGGTGGCTGAGGATAAGCTGCAGCTTTCGGTGATCATGCTGGATGTGGATCACTTCAAGCACGTCAATGATCAATTTGGTCATGCCGCCGGGGATGGTGTGCTGAAAAAGCTGGCGGCAGCTCTGCAGGGCGGTGTGCGACGCGGTGATGTGGTGGCCCGCTACGGCGGCGATGAATTTGTGATTCTTCTGCCGGGTACCAGCGAGGGGAATTCAGACGAAGTGGCTGAACGGATGCGGAAAATGGTGCACGGGCTGGAGCTGCAGGTCGAGGGCCAGCCGTTGCACATCAGTTGCAGCTTTGGCATTGCCCATTATAACGGACAGCCGGATCTGAACCTGGAGGTGCTGCTGAAAATGGCCGATAAATCCATGTATGAAGCCAAGCAAATCGGCGGCAACTGTGTATGCGAGTACAAAGAAGCGGTTCCAGCCTGACATATTTTTACACTCTTACAGACAGCTCAATTGTGAACAAAACCACACCCCGGCAGATGCCGGGGTGGTTGTCGTTTGTGGAAAGGTTGATTTTTGGTCATACACAGCTATACTTAATGTCACCGAGCTGAAGTGAACTATCCGGGTTGATCCCTCTGAACAATGGGGCGGATCCATTTTTTTATCAATCTGAAATATGCATTTGACAGGAATACTGTGACGGAGAAACCATGCAAAACGAAACAACCAACCACAACTGGGAAAATAATACGGCAGAACAAGCGCCCGCTGAGCAAAACGCAGAAATGCCTGCTGCCACTCAGGAAACGGCAGCCCCTCTGGATGAACTGAACGGAACGTTGGGAGAAGAAAAACCGACCGAAGAGTCGTATCCTCCTGTGTCTGAAACGCCCGCTCAACAGCCGGTGAAGGAAAGCGGTTCAAAACGTTTTCTGCATTTTATGTTCGGCGCAGATACAAAGGTGGGCCGGGTGATGCGTCCCTTTTTACGCGGCGCAGCGCTGTTTGTGATTGCCTTTGGGTTTGGTCTGCTGGCTGCTTATTTTGTGATATACCGGCCGGTGCGCGCGCAGTATGACGCTGCCGTGAGCGACGTGCAGGCGCTGGCAGGTCAGTTGAATGATGCGAACATCTCCATCACCGCACTGGAAGGTGAGCAGACCGCCCTGGAAAGCACCCTGACCATCCAGCAGCAGGAACTCGATCTTTCCAATTACCGCGTGTATTTCCTGATAGCCAAGAACGATGTGCTGCGCGCCAGGCTGGCTCTGGCAGACGCGGCCAACCAACCCGGCGGTCCTACTGCGTTGGCAGCTATGGATGATCTGGAAACACACCTGGCCGATCTGCTGCCCTATGTGAAAGCGGATGACCCCGTGCTGGCCGATCTGCTGACCGGCCGGCTGGATGTGGTGAATGCGGAACTGGCCCGTGATTCAGAGCAGGCCAGGGTGGAGCTGGAGAATTTCTATTCCAATTTACTGGAGCTGGAAGCCAAACTGTTTGAGTAAACACCGGACGCGCCCTGGTTGCGCCGTTAATTGATTCTGTATCCCCTTAAGGCAGTTGATTGGGATGGTTCGCGTGGAATACGCAGGGCGGACCGGTTCAATCAACTGCTTTCGCGTGATATTCTGCAGCGCCGGGGCGTGACAATGCTCCATGGAACCCATGCTATAATTTTTGAGCAGGGTCGAACAATTCCCTGGTACCCACTTAACCCCTGGAGGACAGTATGACTGAAGCTGTGATTGTTGACGCCATCCGCACACCCATTGGTGCATTAGGCGGTGTTCTGGCCGCTGTACGGCCGGATGATCTGGCAGCCCATGTGATCAAGGGCATTCTGACCCGTACCGGTTTGGATGCTGCGCGGGTGGAAGAGGTTTACCTTGGCTGCGCTAACCAGGCCGGCGAAGACAATCGCAATGTGGCCCGCATGGCGCTTTTACTGGCCGGCATGCCAGTGGAAACCGCCGGGGTCACCTTCAACCGCCTGTGCGCCTCCGGTTTGAATGCAGTTAACATGGCAGCTCGCGCCATCAAAGCCGGTGAGGGTGATGTCTTTATCGCCGGCGGTGTCGAAAGCATGTCGCGCGCGCCGTATTCCCTCCCCAAAGCCGATGCGGCTTTTGGCAGCAGCAACATGACGGCCTGGAATACCGCACTGGGCTGGCGCTACCCCAACCCCCTCATGGAAAAAATGTACGGCATCGACGCGATGGGTGAAACCGCTGAAAACCTGGCCGAGATGTACTCGATCAACCGCGAAGACCAGGACCGCTTTGCCGTGCAGAGCCATCAACGCGCTATCGCGGCAATCGATTCGGGGAAATTTGCCGAGGAGATTTTGCCGGTCTCCATTCCGCAGCGCAAAGGCGATCCGCGTGTGGTGGATACCGATGAGCGCCCCCGCCGTGACACCAGCATGGAAGCTCTGGCGCGTTTGAAGCCCTCATTCCGCGCCGGCGGGACGGTGACTGCCGGTAATTCTTCCGGGTTGAATGACGGCGCCGCTGCGCTGTTGGTGATGAGTGCTGAACGCGCCAAAGCCCTGGGGATGAAACCGCTGGCCCGCATCGTCACATCCGCGGCAGCCGGCGTACCCCCGCGCATCATGGGCATTGGCCCGGTGGGGGCAGCCCGCAAAGCGTTGCAGCGGGCGGGTCTCAGTGTGGCGGATCTGGGTCTGGTGGAACTGAACGAGGCATTTTCTGCCCAATCGCTGGCTGTGCTGCGTGAACTGGGTATCTCGCAGGACATCACCAACGTAAACGGCGGAGCCATCGCCCTGGGGCATCCGCTGGGTTGTTCAGGCGCCCGTATTTTGACTACTCTGGTACACGAGATGCGTCGCCGCGCCTCTACCGCGCCGCGTCCGTTCTACGGAATGGCCACGCTGTGCGTGGGAGTGGGGCAGGGAGAAGCCACCCTCATCGAGTGGATCGGCGATTAGGCTTTTTCCTGGTTTACAACCCTGCAAGGGGGGTGCATTTTTATCGGTTCCTTGATATGATATGAATAGCTTGGATTCAGTGAAGAAGGGCGGATGTGCCTTTCTTCACTGGCATCGAGCCAGTGTTCTCGTTCATTCTTACACGTTTCTTCCAGTTTCTATCAATTTAAGCGTCGATCAATGATGAAAATCGGGCCCGTTGAAAATGGTAAACCCTCCGCGTTGCTGGCACTCGCCCTCTTTACGGCGATCTGCGCGACTGCTGCCTACCTGATTCTGATCACCCCTCTGCCCCAGGGTTTGTTATTTATCCTGCTGGGATTGGTGCTGTATGCGGTCTTCTGCCAACCAGCCTGGTTGACGTATACGCAGTTGGGTATCTGGCTGGTGACGGTCGTCGGGCTGGACGCGCTTGTCTCAACCGATTTTCCCCGTTCTCTGCTCAACCATGGTCTGCCTGAGTTGATCTCGGCGGCGGTGTTGATGGTTTTGTTTGGCGTGTTTACCCGGCGCCGCAGGTTGATGCAAGAGCTGGAGGTACGCTTCCATTTGCTCTCCGAAAATGCCGGCGGGATGGAATACTGGCAGCGGCCCGACGGTTCACTGGGGTATGTCAGCGCTTCTTCCGCCCAGTTGACCGGTTACACACCCGCCGATCTGATGCAGGAACCCGAATTGTTCATGAAGCTGATCCTGCCCGAGGATTTGAGCAAACTGTCCTTTAGGGTACAGCCCGGTTACGAATCGCGGCAGGATATTAAAAAGGAAGAAATTCGCATTCGCGACCGCTCCGGGCAATTGCGCTGGGTGGAATTTTCCTCGCGGGCTGTGTATGACCCCGCATCAAATCGCTACATCGGGCAGTGCGTGACCCTGTACGAAATCAGCTCGCGTAAAAAAGAAACCGAAAATCTCAAGATCCAGTTTGAGCGGCTGCACACAGCGCTGGAAACCTCGGAAGACGGCATTTGGGATTTGAACCTGATTGATGGGGAGACGTATTTCAACCCGCGTTATGCCACCCTGCTGGGTTTGAAACCGGGTGAGAACCACATTCTGCTCAAAGATTATCTGGAGTTGATCCATCCGGATGATCTGCCGCGTATGATGGACACCTTCAAATCGCACATCTCGCGCCAGACCACCTCGTATGAAACTGAATACCGTCTGCTGACGCGTTTTGGCAAGTGGCGCTGGGTGCTGGACCGCGGGCGGATTATGACGCAGGACGCCTCCGGCAAACCCACCCGCATGGTGGGCACCCACATTGATATCACCGAACGAAAGATGATCCAGGAAGCCCTGCAGCAATCGGAAGAGAAGTTCCGCCAACTGGCTGAAAACATGCGCGAGGTGTTCTGGCTGCGCGACAAGATCAGTGGGCGCTTTATCTACATCTCACCGGCTTTCAACGAGGTGTGGGGACACGCTGCCGATGAAATGTATGAGGATCCCAACCTGTTCCTGGATTCCATTCACTGGGAGGATTTCAGCCGGGTCTATCACGCCCTGCGCGATCTGGTCTCCGGCGGACAGATGCTGAACGAGGAATACCGCATCATCCAATCGGACGGTTCCATCCGCTGGATTCTTTCGCGCGCCTATCCCATCTACGATACTGACGGCAATTATTATCGGCTGGCCGGCATCGCGGAAGACATTACCGAACGCAAGGAGATCGAAATGGCGCTGCGGAAGAGCGAAAACCGCTACCGCGACCTGATCGAACGCCAGGGTGATGGGGTGAGCATATTGGATTCCGAGAAGAACATCCTGTACATGAACCCGGCCGGAGAGGATATCTTCGGCGTGGAACACGGCAACCTGATCAACCGTAACCTGCGTGAGTTCATGGACGAAGACCAGTTCAACGATGTGCTGGAACAAACTACCCGTGGCAGCCATGATGCTGAAAATTCCTTTGAGATCAGGATCACCCGCGAAGACCAGAGCCAGCGCAGCCTGCTGGTTACGACTACCGCGCGCGTCGATGTGACCGGGCAGTACGTGGGCGAGATTGCTATCTTCAAAGACATTACCCAGCGCAAAGAAAAGGAAAACAAGCTGTGGTATATGGGTATGCACGACGGCCTGACCGGATTATTCAACCGTGCACACTTTGACATGGAGGTTGAACGGTTTGAGGTAAGCAATCAATTCCCCATCGGCATCATCATGGTGGATGTGGACAACCTCAAACAGGTGAATGACCAGTTCGGGCACGCCAGCGGCGACGAACTGCTGCTGTGCATCTCCAGGCTGCTGAAAAATTCGGTCCGTTCGGGTGATATTGTGGCGCGCATTGGCGGAGACGAATTTGCCATCCTCATGCCCAATTCGGACGAGAACACGCTTTTACATGTGCTCAACCGCATCGACCAGAACATCAATTCTGAAAATGAAGAGAAGTCGATGAATTACATTCTCAGTGTTTCGGCGGGCGGCTCAACGGCTAAAGCCCCGGGAACCCTGCGCGAGAACATCGAGAAGGCGGATGCGCACATGTACGAAATGAAGAACCGTAAAAAGAAGCATTTTTCCTTCAATGTACCCAAAGATACTATGTAGAAACAGACCAGGTATCCTGAAAGAAAACCGCCCTTTCAGTGAACAGGGGCGGTTTGTTTTTTGAAGGCTGGCTTACTCACAATTGGACGTGAGCGGATCCGGGAGCATGCCGTTGGGGCATGGGTCGGGGATCCATTGACGCCTGAACACCACAGGTTCTTCCCACAGGGTGGTCCCGTCTGGGCCAACAACCGACACAATAAAGGTGACGTTCCAGTAGGGCGGATCAATCACATAATAATGATCCAGCGTAACCACCCCCACAGAAGGATTGTTGAGGGATTGCGTGAGTTTGGTGTTGACAAAAGCATCCGGGCCGAGATCCTGGATCTTCAGGGAAGTTCCATCGGGCATGGAGCTATTGAAGGAGACCATGAAGGTGCAGCTTTTCACCTGGGTGATGATGGTCAGGCTGCCATCCACTCGCTTGGATTGCACGGCTTCGGTTGGAATTTCGCTGATTTGAAACAGGTTGGTATCGGCGTATGAGGTCTTGGGCAGGCACCAAACCGTCACGCCGTCATCCAGCACATCCAGTCCTTCAGGCGTGGGCGAAAGCGAGGGGGGCACGGTAACCGGCATCGTGACGGTATACGGCACAGGAGGTAATGAGGCTGTGCCTGCGACGACTGGGGCGACCGGCTCCGGTGTGGCGGTGATCACCCTCTCTACCAGCCGGGTCACCTCAACGGTCCGCTCCACAATTTGTACCGCTTCACCTGCCACAGTGGGACGTCTCAGCAGGGTATTGCCCATTTTCTCGTCGACCAAAACGATCAGAGCCGCCAGGACAATTGCCGCGGCCAGCAAGCGCAAGAATGTTTTTACCGAGAAAAATCCGTCCATATCTGATCTGTTCAAATGACTTTTGCTGAGAATGACGAAATTATACTTCACAAGCTCCTGGGGCTACCGGCATTGCCCCGCCGGGTGACAGGTTGGCGTGAGCAATCCTCTCGTATATAATGGAGTGGATCCGGATTGATCCCACCCCGTACGAATGGACGAAGGATGAGACACACAGGACGGCATACGCCGCAGTCGATCCACGCGCTGCTGGCAACGCGCCGGCGACGGAATAATCAAAAAGACACCTCACCGGTCAGCATGGGCAGGCGAGGTTTGTTTGCGCTGGGTGTGCTGGGATGGGTGCTTGCCCTTGCGGGTGTGCTGGCAGCCGGGGGTTCTTATCTGGCGGCGGTGAAAAGCCTGCCGAATGTGGAAACCCTGGTGGAAGAGCTGAACCCGGATTTGCTGGTGACCCCAACGCGCTTCTACGACCGCAGTGGTGAGGTGCTTCTGTATGAAATGGGTTACCCGGGTGCGGAACGGCGCTGGCTGAGCCTTGACCCGGCCGATCCGGCTCATTTTTCACCTCAACTGGTACTGGCGGTCACCGCGCTGGAAAAGAATTTCTGGTCCGGCCCGGGCATTTCGTTCCAGCATCTGTCGGATCCGGAACCAATCACCATGGCGGAGAAGATCGCCGCCGAATTTTTGCTCCCACAGGATTTACCGGCTGACCGGCAGGGTACCGCCCTGCGGATACTTGCTGTGCAGGTGCAGTTGAAGTATGGCAAAGCGAAGATCCTGGAATGGTACCTCAACACGGCTTACTTTGGCGGGATGGTTTACGGCGCCGAACAGGCCGCGCAGGTATATTTGGGGAAATCGGCTACGCAGGTTAACCTGGCAGAAAGTGTGCTGCTGCTGGCAGCGCTCAACTCGCCCTCGTTGAACCCGCTGGATGCTCCGCTTGAGGCGGCTGAAGGCGCCCGGCAAATATTGGATCAACTGGCGGCAACCGGCCAGTATTCCGAAAGCGACCTGGATCAGGCGCGTAAATCCCGTGTGGATATCAACCCGTCTTACCGGAACGAAGTTGAACCGGATGAATTTATCCGCTACGCCATCCGTCAGGCAGAAGACTCGGTGGGGAAACGCCGGCTGGAACGCGGCGGTTTGCGGGTGATCACCACGCTGGATGCCGATATGCAGACGCAGCTTTTGTGCACGCTGCGATCCCATCTGCGGCAAATTGACCCGGAAGGCGCGCTGGAAGCAGGCCCATCCGATTGCCCGGCAAATCCTACTTTGGACACCGCCGATGGAAGCGGTCCCATTTGGTCTTCCTACCGCCCTCTTCTGGCTGACAGCCTGCTGGTGGATCCGCAAAATGGTGAAATTCTGGCGTGGAGCGGAGTGCTCTCAACCGGCGCGAAGTGTATTCAGCCGGATGTTCAGGCCGGTTCTCTGCTGACACCATTCTTTGCCGCGACGGCTTTTTCACGCGGGATGAGCCCGGCTTCCCTGATCTGGGATGTGCCGCAGCCCGGTCAGACCACAAATCTCAACCCTGACGGACGCTGGCATGGGGCCCAAAGCCTGCGGGCGGTGGTGGAAAACGGGTACCTGGACGCTGTATATCACACAGCCCAACAGGTGGGGATCGAGAACGTCTGGATGTTGGCTTCCACGCTGGGGCTGACCGGTCTGGAAAAAAGCACCCTGGAGCAGGCACTTGCGGAAGGCGGCGGAGAGACCAGCCTGCTGGAGGTGGGGCAGGCTTTCAGCGCGTTTGCCACATTGGGTACACAAAGCGGTATGCTGGAGGGCGACGGACTGCTGAAACCGGCCGCCTTGCTGCGCGTGGAAGATGCCGCGGGCCGGGTGTGGTTCGATCATGACCGGAGAACCTCCCGTCCCATTCTGGATGAGGGTTTGGCCTATCTGGTGAATGATCTGCTGTCCGGCGGTGACTCGGCCGCGGCCCTGTCACCTGACCAGCCGGCGGCCTTGGCGATTCGGAGCGCTGCCGGTGGCCAGCAGGCCTGGGCGGTGGGTTATACCCCCACGCGTGTGCTGGTGGTGTGGATGGGCGCGCCCCTGGGCGCACCGCAGGGATCAACGGAAACGGAAAATCAGCGTGATGAGGTATTCGTCTCAGCGGCATACCCGGCCGGGGTCTGGAAGGAGTTTATGCAGACTGCCTTCCGTAGTGAGACCGGCGCGGGATGGGAAATGCCGGAGAACCTGGTGTCAGTGAAGGTGTGCCAGCCATCCGGTCAGCTTCCAACCGGCGCCTGCCCGCAGACGGCCGATGAACTCTTTTTGGTGGGGAACGAACCCGCGGCGTACGATACGCTGTATACCACATTGCCGATCAACCGGCAGAGCGGACTGCTGGCAACCGTGTTCACCCCGCCTGATCTGGTAGAGGTGCAAACCTTTCTGGATGTACCGCCCGAATATGAAGAGTGGGCCATTGCTCAGGGTATTCCCCAGCCTCCGCGGGCATATGATCCTCTGCCTGTGGTGAAAGGAAACCCTGATGTCTCCATTCAAACCCCTGAAGCAGTCTGGTATGTATATGGCCAGGTGGAGGTGACCGGCACCGCCGCCGGGGAGGATTTTAGCGCCTACCAACTGGATTACGGACAGGGTTTGTATCCGCGGGAGTGGATCCCGCTGGGTGATGAAAGCCTGCTCAGTACGTCAAATGCCGTGTTGGGGGTGTGGAATACCACCGGCCTGGATGGTTTGTATCTGCTGCGGTTGACCGTGAAACGGTCCGGCGGGCAGGTGGATGTTGCCTATGCCCGCGCGGTGGTAGATAACGTCCCGCCCAGCGTCAGCATCACCTGGCCGGCTGGACAGGACACCGTTTTTTCATCAACGGACCAACCTCTTCTGCTTCTGGCGCAGGCAACCGATCCGGTGGGGATCGCATCCGTGCAATGGTTTATCGATGGCGCGCTGGTGAGTGAACAGACGCTGGCTCCTTATTATTATGCGGCGGATCTGGGCGCCGGCCGGCATGTGATCAAACTCTCGGCCACCGACCTGGCCGGCAATACCGCCGAAACGGGCGAAGTTTTCGTCACCATCGAATAATCCGTTGCCATTCGGAACCCATTTTTCTTCCTGCCTCACAGGTCAGGAAGCGGGATTATAATTGCGCTGGTGAACTCCAATCCCATCCAATCCAATTCAATCATTAATCGTTTATCCCGCTTCCAGCGAAAGTATTCGCGGGAATTCTGGGTCCTTTTCTGGGGACAGATGATCAGCGTGGTCGGCACCAGCCTGACCTGGCCGTTCCTGACCATTTATCTGCGCGAAACATTTGGCCTGCCGCTTACCACAATCACTTTTCTGATTTCGCTTGAGTCGGTAATGACCGTCATTTCCACCATTCTGGCGGGGCCACTGATGGATCGTATCGGCAGAAAACCCATCATGGTCATCAGCGTGCTCGTCAGTGCTCTCTCGTTTGTGGCATTGGCCTTTGCCAGAACGCTGCCTGCCTTTATCGCCATTATGGTTCTGCGCGGTTTGTTCACCCAGCTATATCGCGTGGGAACCAACACCATGGTGACCGATTTGACAAGTGAAGAAAACCGGTATGAAGCCTTCTCATTGACGCGCACCAGCGCCAACATCGGCTTTGCAGTGGGTCCGGCTATTGGCGGTTTCATCGCAACCGTTTCGATACAAACCAGTATGACCATCAGCGCGGTGGTTCTGGGAATTGTGACCGCGATCACCATTTTTGGAGTCAGGGAGACCCTGCCCCAAAAGGAAACCCTTGCGCCGCGTACCCGCATGGATGCCCTGGGCGGTTATGACAAAGTAGTCAAAGATATACCCTTTGTTTTATTTATTCTGGCGGATATCTGTGTGACCATGGGCATGGTCAACATGTTCAACCTGCTGTCTGTGTACGCCAAAGAGAATTTCGCCGTCCCGGAAAGCCAGTATGGGTTTATCATGACCGTCAACGCAGTCATGGCCGTAACGCTGCAACTGCCAGTTACCAGTTTTACGCGCAGAAAACCCGAATTTATCATGCTGGCGATTGGCGCGGGTTTCTATGCGCTGGGCCTGAGCAGCGTGGCGTTGGGAAACAGCTTTGGGGATTTTGTGATCAGCATGGTGATTATGACCGTCGGCGAGTTGATCCTGCAACCGATTGCCATGAGCGTGGTGGCGCGCTTCTCGCCGGTTGATTTGCGCGGCCGGTATATGAGCCTGTTCAGCCTTACCATGGGGGCCGCTCGGGGCATCGGACCCTTGATGGGCGGCTTTCTGAACGACTACATCTCTCCGGCATCCATCTGGTACGGCGCGGGAATCATGGCTATCGTCAGCGCTATTATTTTTCTGTGGATGCATCGTAACCGCGACCGTCTGGCAGAAATGCGCCCTCCCCGGGCAGTTGCAGAGCCTGAAATTAATTCCTGATTCAGGTTTGAAAAATGCGAATACCAGAAGGCTGATCCTGTGGTCAGCCTTTTATTTCGCCTGTTGACTTTCCTGAAAACGTCATTATAATTTTCTTTATCGTTTTAATTATTTAAAATGGTATAAGGAATTAAAATATGCAATCCCCATCCGACCCGGGTATCACCGGTGATATCATCACCATCTCCGATCTAGAGACGCTCAAAGTGATCAGCGATCCGCTGCGGTTGAAAATCTTCCGAAAGATCGGCAATTTTAACCTGGCAGGAGAATACTGCACGGTTAAACAGATATCAGATGAACTGGGCCTGCCCGCTGCCAGGCTGTATTATCACATCAAATTGCTGGAAAGCCACGGTCTGCTTGAGGTAGCCGAAACACACGTGGTATCCGGCATCGTCGAGAAGCGTTACCGGGTGCCAGCCATCCGTATTTCCATCGCTGATGAACTGCTGGATCGCGAAGGGAAGCAGAACACTTTCTATCCGGTTTTTGCCGAGGTGATCAACGAGATGCTGGAGGAAATGCGCCAGGCGTTACAGAGCGGAAAAACCGAAAGAATCACCGGCAATTTTACCCTCACCCAGCACGCACTGAAATTGCCTCCTAACAGGATGGATACCGTCTCGATGAGAGTAGAAGCGTTTTTGCAGACCATTGAGAAAGAGTTTCAGGCCGACGCGGATGGAGAACTGGTGGATTATTCGATGTTTTTCTCCTGTTTTCCAAAGCCTTTACGCCCTGCATCACCCAGAACGGAAAACACTGATCCAACGGAAAAGGAATCCGCCCTATGACCCTGGCTGAACAGACCACCGATGAACCGGTTGTGAAGACCAACGCCCGAGATTTATTCCGTATTCGCAACTACCGGCTGTTATGGTTGGGTCAGATACTCTCGGATTTCGGCGACAGCATGACCAGCCTGGCCCTGCTGCTGATGATCAACCGCCTGACCGGCTCGGTGACCGCCATGGCCACCATGAGTATTGTGCTCATGCTGCCGCGCCTGTTGTTTGGGTTCATCGCCGGTGTTTACGTTGACCGGCTGGATCGCCAGAAGCTGATGGTTTACTCTTATCTGGTACGCGGGGCGCTGGTGCTGGGATTTTTGCTGGTCAATACCCAGGAAGCCATCTGGGTGTTTTATCTGATCGGGTTTTTGCAGGGTTGTGTGGCCACGTTTTTTGAGCCGTCCCGCTCGGCGCTGCTGCCCAACCTGGTACCCCCTGACGGGCTGCTGGCGGCTAACTCCATATCCACCACCAGCACCAATATCTTTTATACACTGGGTAACGCCGCCGCGGGGGTGATGATCGGCACGCTGGATACCTACAAGCCCATTTACATCATCAACGCCGCCATGTTTCTTCTGTCCGCTTTGCTCATCAGCCGCATTCGTTATACGCCGGTAAGCGCCAGACAGCATAAAAACCTGACCGTGTCATTGTTGATCCATCAGGCAGGACAAGGGATGCGGATTTCGTTTGGCAACCGGCTGCTGTCCGGAACCATCGCGGCCATGTCGCTCACCATGTTGGGTATGGGGGCAGTCAATGTGCTGCTGACGCCGTTTATCATCAATGACCTGGGTATCTCGGCCACCTGGATGGGCGCCACCGGTATCAGCCAGACCGCTGCGCTGGTCATCAGCGGGTCGATTATCGCAGGGTTGGCGAGCCGCATTAACCCAATCCGGTACACTCCCTTCACGTTAATCGGATTTGGATTGTCCATCATGGCCACCTTCCTGGCCCAAAACGTCTGGCAGGTGATCGGTATCCTGTTCATCCAATCCCTGTTTGTGCCGGGCATCACCTCCTTTACCCAGACCATCCTGCAGGTTTCGGTACCGGATGCCATGCGCGGGCGGGTCAATTCTGCTCGCATGGTGCTGGTGATGACGGCCAACCTTGTCTCCATGGGCGCCGCCGGCATGCTGGCCGATAAAATTGGGATTGCCACCGTGTTTTTGTTCAGCGGCGCGTTCGCGGTG
>CAZHMZ010000082.1:0-16078 GCA_964532655.1 uncultured Anaerolineaceae bacterium | reverse complement strand
TGAGATAAAAATTAGAGATGAGAATGGATATTTGAATATCCCAGATATTTGGGTTGGTCCAACCCCTCATCCATATCTATCGCGAAATTCGATTGTAGATTTTCTAGATGCTCAAAAGGTTTACGCTTACAAATACCAAGAAGATTTAATTAATCCCACCCCTCCTTTCCTTGATAGTGATAACAAAGATCCCATGGAAAAAAGGTCACCAAATGTACGGATATCGGAAATTCCATATCGAGATTGGTAAGTGTTAATAAATGTTGTTTTAGGTCAATATATTTATTGCATCCTCACACACAGTATGAACTTGATCGGTGAGATTTTGTGGCATTTTCGAGAGTTTTTTATACCTAAGCAGAATCCTGTTCTAAAATCCAGTCTACTTTCGCCATCCATTTTGTAACCAAACCTGTTAGACAACAATTTTTACCTCTCCTCTGCGGACCGAGTCGTATATACGGGTATAAGTTCCGGCCGGTGATTGCCGATTTGCGGTAAACTTCGCATTCAAAACACGATAAGACGCCTTCCAGATTTGGAGAGCGTTTTTGTTAGGCACAGATTCAATGATTTTGTATAATTAAGGTTGTGCAGTGCGATGTTTGTTAACGGGGTTACATATTTTGCAATAAAGCCGGTTCCCAAACAGAGTCTGCACCCACCCATATGCAGGTGTTGCAAATCGCTCGTCAGCCATCCGAGTACATGCAGTGTATTACCACTCCTGCTTGCCAAATGCCTTCAACTGATGAACGCCCGTCTTCATATTCGAAATGTCGCAATGGTACTCGAAGGAGTTGCCTCCCTCCTTCTTAAGAGCTGGCTCCGCGAATCATCCGAAATTTGGCAAATGCCTGCCTCGGAAATCTCTCCGTTTCCTTTGCTGCCATTTTGTGATAGCCATCGCGGCCACCCCCAGGCTGCATCGTATTTGGATCGCCGCGATTGCTCTCGCAGCAGAAATTTTCAACTGTTTTCATGTGTCAATTTCATGTTGAAGGGAAAATACCATGAGAGGTTATGATCAAAAAAACCCATACCGTAAATTTGTTGCTTTGGTTATCTTACCCAATGTGATTCTATTGACCCTGGGATGTAATTTAATATCAATGGAATACTGGAGTCACCGCCTGGATGGCGAGGAGGCAAACCAAACTCCAGACTCTCTCTCGGCAGCTACCGTTGATGAGGTTGGAGCCGAGAATGATTCGAACTTCGGGTCTAAGTGTCTGAATTCAACAGGAACCGCACCCTGCCCGATAGACGCCTGTGTCGTTGATGCAAGCCTATATACCACAAAAAACGTGATCACAAGTGAATTGTTCGGTAAATCGAATCCAAGTGATTATCAGTGTTGCGCATCTTTTCAACTTACAAATAACAGCGGCGTGGAATTGATGGGATTTGAACACCAAGTCACAGAGTATGGTGATGATTGGTTATATAAGCTTTACCCTGTAAAAAATCCTGAACTATCATCTTCTTGTATTAATTACTTCACACGAAATAATGGAATCGAAAGTTTCAGTAAGGGCGTGACAGAGATTGTGGTTTTGTACGCCAATCCCCACTGTGATTGGATCCAGTGGGATGAACCTGGCCTGGCTAAGTACCGCAAGCCAGTCGAGGTAGGCTGTTATTCAAACTAGAGTTAGTAAGTAACCCAAAACTCGTTAGTCACGTTTTCACAGTAATTCTTTATGAACCTTGTAGTAAGCAAGAATGCATCCGCTTCTGGAATGTACCCTATGATTTATGAGCCTTTGCATTACGGATCATTGGACATCAAGAACCACGCACTTTCAGAGAGGAGGCGCATTTTTGTATTGCATGATTATTGAGTCATCGTATAATTGCAGTTGCGGTGGAAAAGTAATAAATAATAAACAACATTACTGAACTGAAGCATGTCTACAGGGATTTTTGATACCTGTTATCACGCAGGTCAGCCCAATCGTTGTGCGGCTTTGGCATCATTCACATCTAATTCACTATGGAAAAAGGCTATGTCATCTACAAAATTTATTGGGATTCCCAGTATTAAAACGGAAAGATTGACACTACGTGCATTTTCCCTGGAAGATATTCCCGCTTATCGAGAAGAGTTTGCAAAGGAAACTGTCCAGAGGTATCTCGGCGGGATTTTGATTTTGAAAGATGACATAAAAGATGCGCAGAATTGGTTACGCAACATAAATGACAGACTGGTGAAAAAAGGAGTTGTCTTTACCTGGCTCATTACCCTGAAAGGTAACCCATCAGAAAGTGTTGGCAGAATCGACCTTGGCGGTTTTTCAAATAAGAAAGCAGCGGAAGCGGCCTACTATATTTGGGAGAAAAACTGGGGAAAAGGTTACGCCGCGGAAGCATTACAGAGTGTCGTTCAATTTGGTTTCAACAAGTTGGCGTTAGAACGAATTCAAGCCATTGTTGATGTACGAAATACCGCTTCAGCAAGGGTACTCGGTAAGGCTGGTTTTGAGAAAGAAGGAATGCTCAGAAAATATCCATTGGGAAAGAGCATCGCTGACGTGTATATGTTTGCGATAATCAGGTAAGAACCTCCCACCACGGTACGAACTTGACGGTTGGGGTTCTGTGTCGTTTTCAAGCATTATTTACTTAGGAAGGATCCTGTTCTTAAAGTTTAACCACGTCCACCCCCAGGTGAGTAACGTCTATCGTCAGGTCAACACAATTATCTCAACATCACGGGCCGAGTCCTCTCTAAAGGTATAGGTTCCGGTCGGTATTGCAGGCAAAGTTCAATATTTTTGATGATCAGCCTCGTGGAATAGAGTCAGCCTGATGTGAATCAGAACACTCTTCAGCAGAGATAAGAGTCAATAAATCACCAAAATCAGTCCTGATCATACTCTTTCCTGAGCATGGCGATGATCTCTTCCAGAGAAATGCCGAGGGTTTTGTAATACTCCATATCTTTGGCCAGTTTTTCCCCAGCCAACTGGCTGCGCTTGGCATCCAGGACGTGGGGCTGAAGAGACGAGACAAAACAACCTTTGCCGGCCATAGTGTAAATCAGGCCGGCATGTTCCAGTTCCTCCCAGGCGCGTTTGACCGTGATCACGCTGATGCGCAGCTCTTTGGCAATCGTGCGGATGGGCGGCAGGCAGGTGTCACTGGGCAGCAGGCCTTTGATGATCTGCGCGCTGATCTGTTCAAAGATCTGCTGATAGATGGGAACCCCGGAGGTATTGGAAAGGACAATATCCATGCGGTTTTACAAATCCACTTTTTCGAAGTTGGCCGCGGATTTACGATAGGTGAACCAGAGGCCCACAGCAAAAATCAATATGCCCGCGATCAGGATGGGGAGTTGAACCATTGCCATCGCCGGATCGGTGGAATCCAGATGGGTTTTGAGGTAAGGAATCATCTGTACGGCAATCTCAGCAGCGACAACATAAATCGTCACGGCGATGCTGGCGAAGACCAGGGGAAGCCCCACTTTGACGGCAGTCCTGTAGTACATGGGAAGGTAAATGGCGTTGAAGAGAGCATACATGATCAGCACCAGCCCAAAGAAGGCCAGGTTGGCTTCAATCCCGGCCATGTTTCCGGCGGGGTTGGGATTGATGCGGACGCCGATGATGGCAAAGGGAATGCCGATGGCGAGCTGCAGCAGTTCGACGATGGCAACGGTAATCACGCGAGACTTTACCACATCGCTTTTCCGTACCGGCAGGGAGGCGGTGTATAAGATATCCTTGTTTTCACGGCCGGACAGGAAAATGAAGAAGATCCCCAGGCAGGTGTATACAAAAGCCACGTAGTAGGGGTAAGAGGGGATCATCAGCATCGCGCCGATTGCCATAAACAGGTAGGTGGTGGGATGCATGGCCAGTTTGATTTCTTTAAAAAGCAGCGCTTTCATCGTTTTTACTCTTTCTCAATGTGGATCATGATGGATTCGAGATCTGACGGGGCGATCTCTAAACCGTCCGGGCAGGGCAGGTCAGTTGTGCGCAGAAGAGCGGTAAAACCAAAATCATTCTTTTTGCAGCCGATCAGCTTGGGGCGCAGGGCTTCGGTGAGCTGTGCTCGGGTGCCTTTGATGATCTTGTAGGAATTGACCAGATCATCTTTGGAGGTGCTGGCGATGATCTTTCCATCTTTAATATAAGTGATGAAATCGGCGCATTTTTCGAGATCGGAGGTGATCTGTGTGGAGAACAGGATACTTCGTTCGCTGTTCTCGATCAGCTCCTGGAAAAGCTCCAGCAGATCATCGCGTGAGACTGGGTCCAGCCCGCTGGTGGGCTCGTCGAGGATCAGGAGGCGGGCGTTGTGCGATAGAGCCAGGGCAAGCGCGAACTTCACACGCATCCCGTCAGACAGCTCTTTGACGGTTTTATCCGGGTCGAGGTCAAAGCGTTTGAGGTAGCCGGCGAAAGCATTTGCATCCCAATCGGGGTAAAAACGGCGGGTGACATCGGCGATGGTCGATATTTTCTTGGTCGGATAATACGACACCTGGCCCAGCACCAGCCCGATCTGCTGTTTGCAGGCAAATTCTTCTTCTGCAAAATCCCTGCCCAGCACGGTCACCTTCCCGGAATCCGGGTGGACAAGGCGCAGGATGGATTTGATGGTGGTAGTTTTCCCCGCGCCATTGCGTCCGATAAAACCCATGATATAGCCCTGATCAAGGCTGAAAGAGACGTTTTTGAGGTCAAACTTCGGGTAATGCTTGCTCAGGTTTTGAACGGATAGAATTTCCATGGCTTCAAAGATTCCTTCCAAACTGTGTATATCGTATATACACAATATAACGCTAAATGAAAGAGTTGTCAAGAAAAAAATCAGGGTTGCTGATTATTCGTAGAGTAGAATTGCGGTACACCCGGTAACCCAGGAGCAAATCAAAATGGACGACAAAACCTGTACTGAGACCATCTGGCGCGGACACATCCTGTATTGGGATATGCTTGGCAACATGCGCGGAAACTGCAATCACAAAGAGGATATTTGCTGGCTTTCAGGCGATATCTTTTACTCGTACTCCATGACCCTCACCGGGCCGGATTACGAATCGCAGATCGAACAGATCATTGGCCGGATCAAAAATAAGGAAATCCCGCGGAATATCGTGGTTGGGCCCAATACGGCGCCTGCCGGCGTGGATGTGATGGACCTTTATATGAAGACAGGCCTGTTTAAAACGGGATTGAGAACCCTGGGGATGGCCAAAGACCTCAATCCGGAAGCGGTATATTCCAAACCCGAAAAATGCCTGAACATCTACCGCGTAAACGATTTAATGACACTCAAAATGTGCGGCGCGATCCTCAATGCCGCGTTTGAATATGATCTCTTCTCATTTGAACATTATCTGGATGCGTTCAACATGGGCGATGTGCGTTTCCATATCGCGGAATATGCCGGATTGCCGGTGGGTGGATGTATGTCCATCCTGAGCGATGATTATGTGAACATCACCTGGGTGGGCACATTGACCGGTTACAGAAAGAAAGGCATCGCCGGGCATATCATCCAGGCGGCCGAAAGAGACGCAATGGAAGAAGGAAAGAGGCTGGCTGTTCTGACGGCCTTTGAAGGCGCGGTACACGCCTATCAGCGTATCGGGTATGTAGGGACCTGCCGGATAGACGGTCTGCAGTATATTGGGTAAGGATTCAAGACACTGGCTTACCTGATTCAAGTCGTAAATTGTTTCCAGTGCCCTTCGGAGATGACTTCAACTTCCCCATCGACCCATTTGATGGCGGTTTGATCGTCTATTGCGTAGGCTAGCGTTGACAACCCGGCAGCCCATTTTTTTGCGTTCTTCATGGTATTGTCCGGCAGCATCTCGTGATCGAGGTGCGGAAAGATGGAAAAATTGACCAGCCCCAGTGTTTTGTCATCGCCAGTAAACGGTTTCCAGTTCATGAAATCCTCGCCGATCCTGGGGGTCATCACCATACTCCCGGCGCTCAACCCCACATAAACCGCCTTGAGCTGCGGCAGGAGATCCGCCAGTCCGGATTGCCGCATCCAGTGGCAAAGGTAAAGGGCATCACCGCCGCCTGCCAGCAGCACATCCGTTTCTCTGACCAGGGGGATCCAGTATTCTTCAGCGAGGCTGGGCAGCGCGGTGAGCTCCAGCACCCCTAAGGATTTCCAACCCAGCCCGCACATCGGCGCGATGTCCTGACCGCTGATGAAACGCCATGCCGCGACGGGACCCGCCATGGGGTGTCCGTAGGCCGCGGTGGGAATGCACAGAGCGCTGGAGTCGGCAATTGGCTTGCCGAGTAGATCTGTCAGAGCGCTGCGGATGCTGTTATTGGTAACGCCGCCGGATGTGAGCAACAATTTCATATTGGCCCCCTTGATGGTGCAACAAAAGATAAATGACGCTGCAAATCCACTTTCATGATACCGGGTTTGAATGAATCAGAAAAGCAGGAACAATATTTTACTGCGGGAATCAGATGCTGTTGTGTGCTGTCCCCTGTGTGATGACAATAATGAGAGAATAACTCTATCTATCGGACCAGGATCCGGCGGGTGATTAAGGGATACTAACTTTCACAGAAATCAAGAAAAGCCCGTACCGGCAGCAACACCATGATTTTTGTGCTATACTGTAAAAAATGTACTTACGATGTAAGCACGGAGGGTGTGATGATCAGACGTCTATTTAAAACCGGCAATAGCATTGTCCTTTCTTTGCCAAGGGAAGTGCTGGATGATTTGGGAATTAAAGACGGAGATAATGTGAACCTGGAACTGGACCGTGAGCAGCGGCGGGTGATTGTCACGCCGGTAGAAAAGCCGGTCGCGATCGCAGGTGTTAATGAGGATTTTGCGCGGCAGGTGGATGAATTCATTCGGCAATATCGCCCGGCACTCGAAGAACTTGCCCAATAACATTCAACTTTTCGGAAGCAATCATCGTGACCGAGTATTTGATACCCGAACAAGTTCTTTTTCTGCACAGCCGCCTGATTGCTGAAACCGGGGGTGGCCAAGGGCTTCGCGATTTGGGACTTCTGCTTTCGGCTTTGGGCAGACCGCAGGCAACCTTTGACAACCGAGATCTCTATCCGGATCTCTTATCAAAAACAGCCGCGCTCATGGATTCATTGGTTCGAAATCACCCGTTTATAGATGGAAACAAACGCACAGCGATTACAGCCTCGGCGATTTTTTTGAGAATGAATGGCTACCGGCTGAAGGTCGGAAATGAAGAAATGGTTCGGTTCACGCTGGCCTGTGCTCAATCTCAACTCGCCTTATTCGAAATGGTGGATTGGTTCACGCACTGGAGTATACAGGAGTGAAAAAATGATAACCATTCGTTGTACTTCCAAGCTGCTCAAACGTACCGGTTTCCATATTGAATCATCGTTGCCTGAACCAACCACTGCACTGGGAAACTGGTATGCAAACATTCTGTTTTTTCACCGCCGGCAAATGCTCCTGTTTGTCAGCGAGCGCTCACGGCTTGCGGTGATCACCCCGGCCAGAGAAACACGTTTGCTGGCCAGCCACCTGGTTCAACACCTTTCTGTTCTATTGGAGGAGCTGAATGCAAAACCTGAATGGATTGACGCTGAGATCCGCCAGATGGCTGACGTGAGATACGCCGCGACCAACAGCCGGAGCGTACTTGGCACCATGAATGACTATAAGTATCAAATGGAGGCGAATTTTCAGTCGTCCTTCGAAGTAAGTGACCCGGAAATGGGGCTTCAGTTGAGTATCTGCCCGGTAGGACCGCTTCAGTACAGGGCTCCCAACCAGGTTACATTAGAGTTGCTGCAAAAGAGGTATGAGACGAAGTAACAGACATTGTAGGGAAGAAAATGTTTTGTCGAGCATTTTAAGGAGGCTGTATGGAATACGATCAGGAAAAAGTCGATGAAATAGCGCTGGCGTTGCTGTATTTGAGCAGTTTCACAGATGAATATGGGCCCCGCGCGTGGAAGGGAATGGCCTGGGAGGTAATGGGCCGGTTATATGAAAAGGGATACATCGGTGATCCGAAGAGCAGGGCAAAATCGGTCGCTCTGACGGAAGCCGGGATGAAGCTTTCAGCAGAGTTGTTTCAAAAACACTTTGGGATGGAAAAAGAACAGGGTTGAACTAAAACGAGCTTTTACGATCGATCTTAACCCCAAGTGGGTACTATACTGCCTGTTCCCAATTCTGATGAAGCGACAAACGATGCAATTTGTAGCCCCTATAAGAAATTGGGTGTTCCATTTTTTGGGGAACCCACTTTGTGCTGCGCAGAAATATGAAGCATGTATAATAAAACATCGGGTAAGAAATCAGGCATATTTTTAATAATATATAACCAACACCTTATAGACTTCACCTCCCCACACAGGTAATGAAGCTGTCATACCAAAGGTGGCGGAACAACAAATCACTCACTGAGGAGGGCAGCATGGTCGCAGAGAATATTCCAGGGCTTAACGTTATTCGGACGGTACCACCCGAAGTCTTGGATGGGGTGTTCAATGGAACATATACAGTACATGGGGGTGTGATTAGTTGGGCACGCGGAACAGAACGTGCGGGACAAATCATTCGACATTTAATACCGGTAACCCCACAATCAATCACTGATCCGTTATTCAGTCAAATGGGTGGGATTACAAACCAGTTAAGCAGAGTGGGCGCCACAACCCAAACGATTTTGGAGATGGCCTCTGGAACAATGGCATTATCCGGCTTGAATTTGGCAGTGAATGTGATTGGGTTTGCCATCATCTACCAAAAACTGAAAAGATTGGAAAGCCAGTTAAATAGAATTGAGAAGGAAGTAAAAGCAATTCATGAATTGTTGGAAATTGAAGAGCGCGCGAGGTTGGCCGCGGCTTTGGAAGATCTGGTCAATGCCATGCAAAGTCAGAAATTGGATGATCGAAGGGAGTTGTTGTTTTACGCAAAAGGTGTGCTTGCACCCATTCGATTGAAATACAAGGAATTGCTGTCCAAAACAGATAGCCTTGAAGTTTCGTTAGGATATGAAGAATATTTCGTATTGACATCGTTGGCTCACACCAGATGTTTAGCCGAGTTAGGGATGTTGGATACCGCTCGCCATAGTTTAGAGAATGATGTGGTTTTTTGGAAGAACGAATCTAGAAGGATTGCCCGAGATTTGCTTTTGGGAGAAAATCCGGAGCGATTTCTATTCAGTGATTTTGTCGAAAATGTGCCAGTAGCAAATTTAATAGACTGGATGGATTTTGCCCACGATGAAGAAAAGGGATATGAGCAACTAAATGATCTTCGAGCAATGACAACAGGTTGGTATACAGGAATTGATAAAAAAGAGATTGGACGGAAAACCGGAAGAGCATTATCGAATATTGGGCAAAAGCTTTCACGAAAAACTGACGCTGAGTTGGATTGGCAATTAAACAAAGTAGTTCCATCATTACAGAAACTTGTTGCTCGAAATAATGTTTTGGATGGATATATCAGTCAGTATCAGTATTTAGAAGAGCAAAATCTCTTGCCATCAACATTTGAGAATGTAATAGCAAGTATTTCACCGGAGTACTACGTCGATGGTTATATCATTTTAGAACCTGCCCACACTCAGGCTTTAAGTGATCCGGCTGGTGAAATCGTGGCAGACAATGCGCGATAATTGTGAATAGCTACATGGGTAAACTCAATCATTTTTATGAGTATCCGGTAATCACACCCATTCGATAAACCCAAATCGTGCTTCTTGATTGGACAATCAACTCTTATTTGCACCTCCGGGGTCATCTCAAATTTTTCTTAATCAAGCGCCCTCTACGGAGGGCGTTTATTAATATCACTATCACCGGCTCGTGCTAAAACCAGAGTGTAAAGCAAGGCGGCCCTTCAGGCCGCCTGAACACATGGTATGAGGGGGACACAACATACAATGAATACTTCAATTCAAAACGAACAGACCGTGCCCGAGACACGTGGGGTCACGGTGAAATTATTGTCAGCATTTGACCTCGGTCCGGAGATCGAAGGCATGGATGGGCGCCAGTTCAGGATGCGTATGGTGACCATCGAGCCGGGTGGCGTTTTCGGGCCGCTGCACGATCACAAAAACCGGCCGGGCATGGAGTACATCCTGCAGGGGACCATCACCGATCATCGGGATGGAACAGCCACAGAGTATGGACCCGGGTTGGGCTGGACGGAGGACAGAAACGCGTTACACGGGCTCGAAAACAGGGAGACGATCCCGGCGGTGGAACTATCGGTGGATATCGTCGGTCCGGCATAGGCTGAAACCGCACTGAGCGCAGGCGTAAATATTGTGAATCCATAAGTAATTACCTATTACTTTCATATCATTAAGCTATTTTACAAATAAGGGTATCATCATTATGATACGTCACATTCATGAGAATGGCCGGTCAGACGCCAACGTTATAGAGTGAGCAAATGACATTAACTCAATGGCTGTTAATCGCCACCATCATCATCCCGCTCGCCGCGGTAATGCTAAATCGGCTCAGAATCGATGTGGCTGCAATGTTGATGGCCGTTTTTCTGGGCATATTTCAATTGCTGGGCCTGGGAATGCTTGGAAATCCCAATACACCGGACGATGCCATTAAAGCAATATCCGGATTCAGTCAGCCGGTGGTAATCACCCTGATATCACTTTTTATTGTTACCCGCGGATTGGAAAAAAGCGGCGCTACACGGTGGCTGGCACAGCAAATTTTACGCGTGGGCGGAAATCATGAAAGCAACCTGATTGGTCTTTTTGCGTTACTTTCTGCTCTTTTGTCTCTGTTCATGAATAACCTGACCGCAGGTGCATTGGTTCTTCCCAGCGCCATGGAAGCCTCTCGTCGCACCGGAATTCGGCCCAGTAAACTCCTCATCCCGGTGGCTTACGGCAGCCTTTTGGGGGGTTCAGCCACATATTTCACCACTGCCAATATTATTGTTAGCGATTTGCTCAGAATCGCTGAACCGCCGCAGGCGCCATTAAAAATTCTTGATTTCACACCGACAGGCGGTTTGATTCTGCTGACAGGGGTGATGTTTTTTTGGTTGTTTGGAACGTTGTTTCTGCCTGATCGGGAACCGGCGGTTGAACAAACCGTTGCGCGCAGAACCAGACGCGAGCTGTCTTCCCTCTATCAGATCAACGAACGACTTTGGAACGCCATGGTTCTTCCAAAATCCGCCGTTTCCCGTCTCACACTGGCTGAGACAAGAATTGGTGAAAGGTACGGCGTAGAGATTGTTGCGATTCGAACAAAACGCGGGGAACTGGTCTTTCCTTCTGCGGAACAGAAGATTTATCGAGGGGATAATCTGTTATTGATCGGCAGAGAGGAAAAAGTCATGCCCATGAAAGAACTTGGGCTTGATATCTGCCCTGAAAGCCGCGATGAGAATTCGTATCTGAACGGCGCGTCTTTCTATGAAATGATCCTGGCCCCCCATTCAAGGCTGGAAGGCAAAACCCTCAGGGAGATCAATTTCCGGCAAATTTATAACATCACTGTGGTTGCTATAAAGCGCCGCGCACGCAGTTACCGGACGGATATAGGAGACATTCCGTTACAGATGGGTGATTCCCTTCTGGCGATCACCGGACGGGAACACTTAGGTAAGCTTCGGAAAAGCGCCGATTTTATTTTCTTTGAACCCAACCCTGCGGATGAACCGATTGATAAAAGGTTGGCTCTCTTTACGGTTGGCCTGACGGCGGCTGCCATTACAGCATCCATCGCGGGGGTTCCGATTTACCTGGCGATGCTTGCCGCTGCTTTATTGACCATGATCCTGAAGTTATTGCCGGCCCGAGAGATCTATAAATCTGTTGAGTGGCAGGCTGTTTTCCTTATCGCCGGGATGTATTCAGTCAGTCTGGCGATGGTTCAGACCGGGTTGGCCGATTTACTGGGTCAAAACACGATTCACCTGTTTCGTCCATTTGGCTCTCTGGGGGTAGCGGCAGGAGCGTATCTGCTCACGTCTTTATTGACCCAGTTCATGGGAGGGCAGGTCACCGCACTTGTAACCGGGCCAATAACCATCAGTGCGGCAATCAGTATGGGGGTAAATCCGCAGGCGGTGGCAGTGGCAACAGCGATAGGCTGTTCGGCGTCCTTTTTTACGCCCATCGCCCATCCTGTTAACATCTTGATGATTGCTCCGGCTAACTACAAGTTCAGCGATTTCTTCCGGGTGGGATGGCCGTTGACGATCTTGAGTTTTTTGGCGTTGCTGGCCGGGCTCGTGTACTTCTGGGGGTTATAAATCAATAAGATGGCCAAAGGATGCTCAAAGTGTTGCGGGAAGGCACAATGAGCAGTCGTAATGCCAGTGGAAATCGATGCTCTCAGTGAAGTCGATTTTTGAAATCAGGGGAAAGAAACATCTCTTTTTAGTGCTCTTTCTGGATCTTCTCCCGTTCCTGCTGCCACAGTTTTGCAAACCGCTCAAACGCATCGGCGATAATTGCCAATTCTTTCTCTGAAAACTGTGCGACCAACTCCGCCTGGGCGCGTCTGGCCGGTGCAAACCACGAGGCGGCTCTTTCTCCGCTCGATTTTGAGGGAACGATCAGCGTCCCGCGGCGATCCTCGGGGTTGGGCCGCCGCTCAATCAGGCCGTCTTTTTCGAGCCGGTCCAGCATGGCGGTGGTGGCCCCGGACGTGAGCCCGGTATGCCGGGCAATTCGGGATGGCGTGGAAACTCCCTCGAGGAATAAGAGTCTCAGACATTCCATGTCGGTGGCGTTGTGGCCCGCCCACACATCCATCGCGTTGCGAAACAGCGTCATCTGCAAACCGTAATCGCTGATCGCATTCAGCGCCCTGATTTCTAATTCTGTACTCATCCTATCTGACATAAAAACCTCTTGACGTTGTCTTTATTATAAAGTATCTTTATTATATAACTAAATCTTGCAAATGCAAGGGCTGCTCTCCAAAAGGGCAGGAAGACAAAATCAAACGATATCCCTTTGAGGAATTTTGAACGATCAAACCAGGATATCGATCACAATTCAATATCTGGAGGATATTATGAGCGCAAAAAACGATGTGCAAAAATCGACTGGTAACACGGCAGTGGCGAATCCGACATCCGATGGTTTCTCGGCAGATGAAAAAGATGCCATGCGCGTACGCGCCAATGAATTGAAAGCGCAGGCGCGTGAGGGTAAGAGCCGGGAGGCCGGAGAAAAAGCCGTGCTCGAAAAGATCGCGGAGTTTTCGGAACCGGATCACAGCATGGCTGAGCGCATTCATGCGATTGTGAAAACTTCCGCACCGGATCTCATTCCACGTACCTGGTATGGGATGCCGGCGTACAGCCGGAACGATGAGATTGTCTGTTTCTTTCAGCCGGCGGCAAGGTTCAAGACCCGCTATGCGACACTGGGCTTTAACGACTCAGCCAACCTGGATGACGGCTCGAGCTGGCCGACAGCCTACGCTTTGAAGGAATTGACCCCTGCCGTGGAGGCAAAGATCGCCGATCTAATCAAGAAAGCGGTGAGCTAAGGATGGGGAAAAGTGAGGGTGAGTTTTCGAAGAAAACTCACCCTCACTGTACAAGTTATCGCTGTAAATGCCGGGTATTCTGCCCGACCGGAAATACACCAGGATCCACAACAGGCCCCATTCGATAAACTATACTGATTATCATGGAATGTCAAAGAGAATGGGGGTTTTATTGTGGGAAAAATAATCGTAGAAGTGGAAACATCAATCGACAGCGTGATGGGGCAAAGTGCTGATTTCTGGAATCTTGTCTTCAAGTTTCACACCCCGGATGTTGAGGAGTATCTGAACAATCTGCTGTCCATGCCGGATGCGCTTCTCATGGGCCAGGAAACGTACACGTCTTTTGCCCAGGTGTGGCCGACACGACCGGGAGCACAGGCCGACAGGATCAACCGTATGCCCAAATATGTCGCCTCGCGAACCCTGAAAGCGCCGCTGGAATGGAACGCCAGGCTCATATCCGGGAATGTCGCGGAGGAGATCCGCAGGCTCAAGCAGGCGCCGGGGAAAGATCTGCTGCAATACGGGGTGGGCGCTCTGACACACCTGATGCTGGAGCAGGGGCTTGTGGATGAGCTGATTATCCTGGTTTTTCCATTTACCTTCGGCGAGGGGCCGCGTATTTTTGATCACATGGGCATCCATACACTAAATCTGCTGGGCATCACCACCTTCATTTCAGGGGCTGTTGCGCACCGTTATCAGGTTGCAGACAGGTAATCGACGGCATATGTTAGAGGGGATTGACTGAAAAAAAGCCAGTCGATCTCTCATAATGGAAATCAACTGGCCTTATCGGGCAAATTAAACGGGTTGATTTTTGAATGGGCTTATGCCGTCTGAACCGGTTTATTCGGGTCTGCCAGTTTTTTCCTCAGGTAAAGCGAATAGACCAGACAGATCACGATCGACGCCAGGACCACGTACACTTCCAGGGTTTGATTGTTATTGGTGATATTCCCGCTGATGTTCAGCAGGGTATGGAAGACCACCCCCGGGAGAATACTGTTCGTGATCCATACCAGCATGGTCAGTGTAATACCAAGTGCAATACCGATGATGATTTGCAGACTCTGATCCACAACCGAGTACCCGCGCAGCAGATTGACAATATGCCCGATCCCAAAAGTGACACCCGAGATGATGATGGCGTTGGCCAGTTTGCCATTTTTGAGAATTCCCTGAAACAGGAAACCCCGGAAGAGCAGCTCTTCAATAAAACCCACGCCGATCATCAGAAGGACAATCAGCGCGATATCGCGGAAGTTCAGCCCGGTGTTGAGTCCTTTGAAATACTGCAGGAATGCGATGATGACCAGCGGGATGTAGAACCAGACTTTTGGAAGATCCTCTTTCCTGGACCAGCGAAGCCCATACAGCCCGGTCCAATGATTCTTGTTGACGTACAGAAGAAGAACTGCTGAAAATGCCAATAAAATCACACTCGTCGCAGAATTTGGGACACCGATCATTTCGGAAATGGCGTCTCCAACATTTACCAGCAGGATGTACGCGATGATCCAGATCATTGAATGCCAGATGGGTTTTGTTTCTTGCAGCTTATTCATTTATCAGGTTACCTTTCAAGATTTACCAAAGTACCGGTAATAATGTGATATTACGCCAGATGAAAAGATCGCTGCTGAGGAAGATATACCTCGTAGCCGGATGAGCGAATATCGATCCACTTCGCCTGGTGCGGTTTCCGATATTACCACAGTTGTCGGTGGTTATAGTCATGATCAAAATAAAACTGCTTTGGCCATCCGCAGAATCCACGGAAGGAAAGGCAGGTTTACCCGGCTTCCAATGGTTTTTTCTTTGCCATGGAACTGGCGCATCTCGGTACCGTTCCGGAGTGGAATGATCAGCGGGTGGGATTTCAGACGGAGCAAATGGTTCAGTTTACAAAAGACGGCTGCAAGCTGATCAATGGACGCCAGACGGCATTCCATCTGATATAAAGTGATATCAGAAAATCGCCCGTGAGAATTTGACGAATTGATTGATTCCATCATATCAGGCTGCGTGATGGGTAAATTCATCAGTTAACGGACAATCAGAAACCTGTATAATAGATTGTGCATTTTGCCCGAAACCGGGTTCTGTTCTTTTTTTCCTGTCAACCTTCATGAAGCTGCACCACCGGTAACCGTCAAACGGTTGCTGGTGTTGTTGATCATCTACACATACTTTACATCAAAGGAATTATCCATGTCCACGTATATACCCATGTTCACATCACCTCAGGGCGAAACGGAAGCGATGAATTTGTACCAGGCCGTCCTGAACCATTGGACGGCTCCCTGTGAAGAGCTGACCCTCTCTACCAGCTTTGGTGAAACGCACGTCATCGCCAGCGGACCCGAGGGAGCGCCACCTGTTGTTCTGTTACATGCGCTGCTGGCTTCCGCCATGTCATGGTACCGAAATACCGGCGCGTTGAGCCAATCTTATCGGGTGTACGCGGTGGATGTGATCGGGGAGGGGAACAGAAGCCGTCCCACCAGGCCCATTATCTCACTGGATGACTTCCTGCGCTGGTTCACAGAGGTGATTGA
>CAZHMZ010000081.1:0-16506 GCA_964532655.1 uncultured Anaerolineaceae bacterium | reverse complement strand
TGAGGGAATTTCACGCATCTTCGCCAGCCTGGGCGTCACCGCCATCGTGGAAGGCGGACAAACCATGAACCCCAGTATCGAGGAAATCGTCAATTCGTTCAAAGATCTGCCCACCGATAAGATCATCATTTTGCCGAATAACAAGAATATTGTCTTTGCGGCCAACGCTGCTGTACAGGCGACCGATAAAAATGTTGCCGTGATCCCCAGCGTTAGCATTCCGCAAGGTCTGTCAGCGATTCTCCAATTGCTCCCGGATGGTGATTTTGGTCTGGTGGTCAAGCATATGAAAGATGCCCTGAAAGAGCCGCAAACAGGCGAAATCACCATTGCCACGCGCGATGTGGAAATTAATGGGGTGGATGTAAAAACCGGTGAAGTGATCGCTCTGCTGGATGGAAAACTGGTTGTAGCCTCTAATTCACTGCGCGAACGCATCACCCTGTTTTATGGGAACGGCTTAACCACATCGGAGGTCGATCCGTTGGTGGAAAAAATCCAGAGCCGTTATCCGGATCATGAAATTGAGGTTCTGGAGGGCGGACAGCCGCACTACCATTTCATCATCGCGATTGAATAAAAGGCGCCTGAAATCAACTGGTATGAAGGAAATTTGCATCGTTACCGACGGAACAGCGCAATTTCCAAAACCGCATTTTACCGGCAGTAACCACATTCATGTGGTGCCGTTCCAATATGCGGGAAGTGAGTTCGCGCCCACCGGGATCGATGCACTCAAGCCCAGGCAATTGCCAGTGTTCATTCCCGAAGGCGATAAGCCCTTGATTTCCGCCCCGGATGTTGGAGCATTTCGGCAGTGTTTCTGGCAACTGGCTGACCAGTATGAAACCATCTTTGCCATTTTTCTCTCCAATGAGATTTGCGGAGCTTACGCCAATGCGCTTAAGGCAGCCGACAGCGTCAAAGGAAAAGTCAATCTACAGGTGATTGATTCCATGACCACCTCAGTGGGTCTGGGGCTGCTGATTGAAAGAGTGTTTACCGCCGCGCAGGCCGGTAAAGACGCGGATGAAATCAACCACATGGTCCGAAGTTTGATCCCACGACTTTATACGCTGGTTTGCACACCGGGTCTCTCCTACTTACATCGCAACCGATTTCTGGATCAGACTCAATCGGTCATCAGCGAAATGTTGGGCATTGTACCGATATTTACGCTGGAGGAAGGCCGATTGACCCCTATCGAAAAGGTCAACAGCGTCCGTCAGGCGCTGTTGTACTTCCAGGAATTTTTGGAAGAGTTTGATCAGATTGAGCATGTAGGGTATGTTCAATCTGCCAGACCCAATTTTGGAGAAACCAGAAGTTTCTTTGATTCAATCGCTCCAACTTTTTCTGAAGCCGCTCTCTCTAACAATATCATCAACCTGCCCCTGGCTGCCATTTTTGGACCTCTCACCTCCTGCCTGATAATCCTTGAGGACAGTTTGCGGTAAAATAGACCCATGCCTTCTTCCCTTGAAAAACTCTATAAATTTGCATTGCTCGAAGCCAAACGTCATTATGACGACCGGGCCGTCGTGGGCGGATTTCAAAAAATTCTGCCGGTCTGGGTTGAAGAAGCCCGTCGCGAACAACTGGATGAACATCTCATTGAGACCATCACGGAAAAAATCCAGAATTACAACACCCAGGATAGGGAAAATCGGGCCAAAACGATCAACGATATATTGGAATTGATCCGCCGAAATCCCCCCAGCACATCGGTTCGTGTGGTGAGTGACATCGCCAGGGTCGTTAACCCTACGGTCGAGGCATCCAGTGATAAGCAGGATCCGTCTGGCGAACCGGCGTCGTTCCGAGAGAGACAGGCATATCAGGAAAATCAGCCCGCAAGAGAGAAAGCTCCATTCAAGAAAGTTGAATCCTTCATCGATAACGAGGTTCTGTACAACAAAATGCTTCTGGCGCCGGTGACGACCATTACCGGGGTCGGAGACAGTATCGCTGAAAAATTGGGGAAATTGGGCATCACCACCATCAAGGATCTGCTCAACTACTACCCGCGCCGGTATGATGACTTCAGCAATTTGCAGCCCATCAACCGGCTGGAATACGGCAAAGAAGTCACCGCGATTGGTACCATCAAAAGCATTGCCACCCGCCCCACCAAGAATCCCCGCATCAATCTGACCGAAGCTGTGATGACGGACGGGACCGGTTTTTTGCGGTTGTCATGGTTCAACCAGCCTTATCTCGAGAATACCATCAAACCGGATATCCAAATTGTGGTGTCAGGCAAGGTAGATCGTTACCTGGGCCGCCTGACGATCAATAATCCTGAATGGGAGAAACTTGAGAAGGAGCAGTTGCACACCAACCGCATCGTGCCGGTGTATTCACTGACCGCTGATTTGAAACAACGCGGTTTGCGGAATATTATCTATAAAACCGTCACCTATTGGTCCGCCCGAGTGACCGATTATCTGCCGGATTGGATTTGCAACGCCGCCGATTTGATGGATATGCGCACCGCACTGTCGCAAATTCACTTCCCCAATTCCATGGAAGAGCTTGAAAAAGCACAGCACCGCCTGGCCTTTGACGAGATTTTCCTGCTGCAAATAGGGGCTTTACAGCAAAAATACAAGTGGAAAAGCAATACTGCCCAATCTTTTTACGTTTCCGATGAATGGCTGGATGAGACGATCAGCAAACTACCTTACCCATTGACGCAGGCTCAGACAAAATCACTGCAGGAGATCCGCGCGGATCTTTCTTCGGGGATCCCGATGAACCGGCTCTTGCAGGGAGATGTGGGCTCAGGCAAAACTGTCGTCGCAGGCCTGTCCTGTGCAGTGGTCATCCAGAATAACGCTCAAACAGCCATTTTGGCGCCTACCAGCATTCTGGCAGAGCAGCATTACAAGACCTTCCAGCGTCTTTTCTCAGTCGAACAGGAAGGTTCGCTCCAACTCCTGCCGGCCTCCTCCATTCGCCTGCTGATCGGGGACACCCCCGCTTCCGAACGCGAGGAGATCCTGTCAGGACTGGCCAGCGGCGAAATCAAATTGATCATTGGCACCCACGCCATCCTGGAAGATGTTGTGCAGTTCTCCAACCTCCAGTTGGCCGTCATCGACGAGCAGCATCGCTTTGGGGTGAAACAACGCGCGCAGTTGCGCTCCAAAGGCGTTAATCCGCATTTGCTGGTGATGACCGCTACACCGATCCCCCGCTCGCTGGCCCTCACCGTGTACGGCGACCTGGATCTGTCGGTGATCGACGAAATGCCGGCCGGCAGGCAGGCGGTGGAGACTCATCTGCTCCACCCGTTGGAGCGCGAACGCGCCTACACGTTGATCCGCTCCCAGGTTCAGGCTGGGAAACAGGCTTTTGTCATCTACCCGCTGGTGGAAGAGGATGAGGACGTTGAGGAATCAAAGGCTGCCGTCAACGAGTATCAGCGTTTGAAGGATGAAATCTTCTCGCATGAAAAAGTCGGGCTGATACACGGCCGGATGAACCAGGAAGACAAAGACCGCATCATGACCGCATTTCGAGATCGTGAGTTGGATATTCTGGTATCCACCTCGGTTATCGAGGTTGGGGTGGATATTCCCAATGCGACGGTCATGCTGATTGAAGGCGCGGATCACTTTGGCCTGGCCCAACTGCATCAATTCCGAGGGCGTGTCGGTCGCGGACAGGATAAAGCGTACTGTCTGATGATACCTGAAAACGTGGATGCAGTTGAAAATGAACGCCTCATCGCGATGGCATCTACCAATGACGGCTTTGTCCTGGCTGAAAAGGACCTGGCCCAGCGCGGTCCGGGTGAATTTTTGGGCGTCCGGCAATCGGGTTATTCCAATTTACGCATGGCATCCTTAAGCAACATCCAGTTAATCGAACAGGCTCGTCATTATGCCGCTGAAGTATTCAAGGCAGATCCCGACCTGAGCAAACCGGAAAATAAGAATATCAGGCCTCTCGTTCGCCTGCATTGGAACGAAGGCCAGGGAGACATCAGCTAAAAATGGTTAAAGCAGTTTTTCCAGGCACTTTTGATCCCATCCATTACGGTCACATCGATATTGCGGTACGGGCCGCCCGGTTGTTCGATGAACTGATCATTGCTGTATACGATAAACCGGTTAAATCCCTGCTCTTCACCCCTGAAGAACGCATCGATCTCGTTAAACGCACCTTTTCCAATCATTCCAACATCGTGGTCACCGGCTACAATCAGCTCACCGTGGAATTCTGCCGGCAGATTGGCGCACAGGTTCTGGTGCGCGGCTTACGCGTCTTTTCGGATTATGAAATGGAATTCCGCATGGCGCTGGCCAATCACCGTTTAGCCCCCGAGATCGAGAGCATCATGCTCATCACCAACGAGGAACATACCTTCCTTTCCTCCTCCACCGTCAAGGAAATTGCCGCCCTGGGTGGAAATGTGAGCAGCATGGTATCCAGGTTTGTAGAGAAGGCCTTGCATGATCGATTTGATGAACTGGGCAGCGGCCAGCAAGTGATTGGATCCTCGCTGAGAGATTAAACCTTCAGGATGTTGGCCTGATTATTGCATCTTTTTGGATTGACTAAAATCAGGAGGCCTGTATGGATATCCTTCATCTTGTTGATCGATTAGAAGAGCTTTTCAACGAAAGCCGCTCTATTCCTTTTACGCACAATGTCATCATCGACGAAGATCGCATGCTTGACATCATCGATCAAATGCGGGTATCCATCCCGGATGAGATCAAAAAAGCGCAGCAGTTGATCGCGCAGCGTGACCGGATGCTCGCCCAAGCGCAGGAAGAAGCCAACCGCACCATCATGCTGGCGCGTGAAAAAGGAAAACAAATCATCGATCAGGATGAAATTGTCCTGGCTGCCCAAAAGAAAGCGGATCAGATCATCGAACAGGCCCGCCTGGATAGCGATCAAACCCGCCGTGAAGCTGATGAGTACGCCCTGCAATCCCTGGCAAATCTTGAGATTGAAATGGAACGCGCTCTCAACCAGATCCGCAACGGTATTCAAACCCTTCGCACCACCACAGCCATCGGCTCACCCACCGAAAATCGATAGTTACATCTTGAATTCAAAAAGACTGGCAGATAACGCCAGTCTTTTTTGGGTTAATGGATGGAATAGTCTTGATGAACATTATTTCATGATCTGAAACTAACGATTAGTCAGGTGTCTTTTCACTACAGATCTGTTGGACCTTTACCGCCATGGGCAGTAATATGTTTTTTACGAATAGAGAAAATGGAGACGGGTTCAGACCGCTATGCATGCCACCCACATTGACCGACGCGGAAACGATCAGATCGAGGTCTTCAAACCAATTCAGGATGGATGAAAATCCGAGCGTCCCGCCTGAATGACCGATCAGAGACATCGAGTCGAACATGTCAGGAGTTCTCGCGATACCCTGCATGTACTCCCGGCCCTCATTATTCGCAGATGGCCGAAAGGTAAACATCTCTTTTTGCATCTCGGGCGAGAGAAGCGCGCCGTCCCGCAATGCTCGTGCAAACCGCACCAGGTCGCTGGGCGTCGAAACGATGCCGCCGGCAGCCCACTCGGGTGAAAGGTTGCCAAACGTTGATTCGATCAGGTAGGGCCGGATTTCAGAAAAGTTCGGGTGCAGGCCGGCGTCGCGCACAAAAGCCGGTGTGGCGTAATGATAGTGATGGGCAATCCCGCCCGGGATCGGCTCGAATGACTCCATGAAGGTGTTTTTCATAACCAGAGGTTCCAAAATCCGGCGGCGGATCTCCGCGGTCAGCTCGTTGCCAGTCACGGCTTCGACCACCAGACCGAGCAGGGTATAGTTGGTGTTGGAGTAGGCATAACTTGCCCCGGGTTCGTTTGTTGCGGTTGCTTTACCGTCAGTAATGTAATCGAGGGTCTCGGTTTTACCCCAGATATGACCCGGCTTGATTCGGCTGCCGCGCCCGCAAGGGATCCAATCCGGCTGGAATTCCCAGGTAGGGATACCGCTGCTGTGGTTCAGGAGCTGTCTCAGGGAGGCTGTGTCGGTATTGGGGATACGTCCAACAACCGGCTCTTTCAGATAATGCGTGACTGGCTTGCTGAAATCCAGCCTGCCTTCCTGAGCGAGCTGATGGATCACCACGGATACAAAGGTCTTCGTAATACTGCCAATGCCAAAACGAGTATCCAAATCGACCGGTTCTTTCCGGACAACGTCGCGATAACCGGCCGCGCCCGTCCATATTAGGTCCGATTCGTTACCAAATGCGACGGAAAGACCCGGAAAACCCATCACAATTCCTGTAATCAGGGCTTCGTCCAATTGGGCGCGATCCGTATCCGATAAAAGCGATGCAGAGCTCATGAAAATCTCCTATGAAGTTTGAAATAGTTGACAAGCACAACAGGTCAAATCGAGCAAGACCATGGCCCCGGTCAGACAGGATAAACGCTGCTCACCGCACAAATGGCTGTTCTCAAGGTCAAAGCAACGCGATTTAAGGATTGCAATAAATCGAGTAATCGTTCCCTTCAATCAGGTGCATTTCAAATTCATCGTGACTCAGGCTTCCTTGGTGGAAGTTTTCTTTTTCGCGGTTCGAGCTACCTTTTTCTCGGCAGCCGGTTCCAGCGCCAGTTCCAGCACCTGATCCATATGCGAGACAAACACGATTTGCATGTCATCCCGCACCTTCTTGGGGATCTCGTTCAAATCCTTTTTATTGCGTTCCGGCATGAGAACCATTTTCAGCCCGGAGCGGTGGGCTGCCAGCACTTTCTCGCGGATGCCGCCCACCGGCAGTACCTTGCCGCGCAGGGTGATCTCACCGGTCATGCCCACATGTTTGTAAATCTTGCGCAGGGTGAAAGCGGAAATCAGCGATGAGGCGATAGTGATACCGGCGCTGGGACCGTCTTTGGGAATTGCCCCTTCCGGCACGTGAATGTGCACATCCAACTGCTCAAATACATCCGGGTCGATCCCCAGTTCGCTGGCCCGCGACTTTAGATAGGACAGGGCTGCCTGTGCGGATTCCTGCATGATATCGCCTACCTGGCCGGTGATTTGCAGGCTGCCTTTACCGTCCATCAGCAAAACCTCAACCGGCATGATCTCGCCGCCGCTCTCGGTCCAGGCAATGGCCGTGGCAACCCCAATCTCATCCTGCTTTTCCGCTTCCATCATCTGAAAATCGGGCGGACCGAGGAATTTCTCGATCTGGGTTTCGGTGATGCGTTTGTGATAATGCTTTTTCTCCGATTTCAACCTGGCAGTCTTACGGAAGATTTTTCCAATCTCTCGTTCCAGGTTGCGGACGCCTGCTTCATAGGTATATTCGCGGATCAGTTTTCGGATCCCGGGTTCGGAAATGTTGACCTCGTTGGGTTCAAGGCTGCTTTCAGCCAGTTGGCGTGATATGAGAAACCGTCTGGCAATCTCCAGCTTTTCCTCTTCGTAGTAACCGGGGAATTCGATCAACTCCATGCGGTCGATCAACGCGGGCGGGATCGACCCCAGCGTATTGGCCGTGGTGATAAACATCACGTTGGAGAGATCGTAATCAAGCTCCAGATAATGGTCCGAAAAGGCCGAGTTTTGTTCCGGATCCAGCACTTCAAGCAACGCCGAAGCCGGGTCACCCCGGAAATCAGCCCCCAACTTATCGATCTCATCCAGCATGAACAGTGGGTTCATGGTTTTCGCCCGTTTCATGGTCTGGATGATGCGCCCGGGCATGGCTCCAATATAGGTACGGCGATGTCCACGGATTTCCGCTTCATCCCGTACACCGCCCAACGACAGACGGACAAACTTTCTGCCCAGCGCGTCGGCGATGGATTTTCCGAGGGAGGTTTTGCCGGTTCCTGGAGGGCCGACAAAACACAGGATGGGCTGACGTGCGCGCTTGGGTTTCAGACTGCGCACCGCGATATATTCAAGAATGCGGTCTTTGGCTTCGGTCAGGGCGTAATGATTATCATCCAGGATCTTCTTGGCATGGTTCACATCCAGATTGTCCTCAGTCACTTCATGCCAGGGCAGTTCCAGGATCCAATCGATATAAGTGCGGATGATCCCCACTTCAGGTGTCATGGGTGGCATCTGCGTCAGACGTTCAATTTCCTTCTGCACCGCCGCGTTGACTTCCTGCGGCAGCATCTTTTTGGAGAGTTTTTCGCGAATTTCGATGACTTCGCGGCTCCATACATCGCCTTCACCCAGTTCATTCTGGATGGCCTTCAGTTGCTCGCGCAGGTAAAATTCGCGTTGATTTTTATCTACTTCGCTCTGTACCTGTGACTGGATTTTGTCTTCCAACTGCAACAGATCCAGTTCCTGGGCCAGCAGATTATTCAACAGTTTCAACCGCTCCAGCGGGTCAGTTTCCAGCAAAAGCTGTTGCCGGTCCGTGATGGGAAGTGAGATGGCTGTAGCAACCATATCTGCCAGCCAGCCGGGCTCGTTGATGTTCATGGCGAACAGATGTGCCTCTTCCGGAAGGCTGCGGTCAAACTGAATGCACTTTTCAAACAGGTCGCGGGTAGCCCGCATCAGCGCCTCAGCCTCATTGTCGATGACCATCTTTTCATCGAACAGGCGGCAGCGTACACGCAGATACGGCTCGGTTTGCGTGAAGGCGACAATCTGCAAACGACGGCGTCCTTGAACCAGAGCGGAGCTGTTTCCATCTGGCAGGTTGATGAGGCGCCCTACGGCCATTTCCACCCCAACCGGCAGAAACGAATCGATGGTCAATTCTTCGGAATCCGGATCTTTCAGCACCAGAGAAACCAGCGTTTGATAGTTGTGCTGAGCTTCCTGAATTGCCAGCAGGTTCGATCCCGGCGATACCATGATCGGTGAAATCATCTTGGGTAAAACGATGATCTCATTCAGGATGAGCACCGGGGCTTCAATGTAACCCTTTTTATCCGGTACGCTGTCCGGTATTTGATACACCTCTTCGGTACGTTGATGCAGTGAGGAGGTAATATCCTCTGAATTGTCGCCCCCGGGAAACCAGTCGCTCGATCTCATCCATCACCTTTTTTACCCGCCAGATAGAATGCCGGTTCCTGTATTGTTTCCAAATGGAATTCTTCCGACAATTTGAATAATTCTTCTCTTGCCGCGGCAGCGATAAAGATACTGCCCGCCACCACCACAGCCGATTCATCACCGGCCATTTCCAACGCGGCACGGATCGCTTTTTCCACCGGGACCACGGCTTTTGCCATACAGCCAAACTGCTGCGCCATATTCACCAGCGCATCGGCATCGATGGCGCGGGGATGGACCGATTGGGTTGCGATCACGCAAGTCACTCGAGGCAGCAATGCGGTAAACATGCCATGAATGTCTTTATCTTCCGAAGCGCCGAACACCAGGATCACCGGTTTACCTGGCAGATAGTCATCGATCGCCAGTCGTAGCCGTAATGCTGAATCCTGATTATGTGCAGAGTCTACGATGACCGGTGGTTGTTTGCGGAATACCTCAAAGCGGCCGGGCCATTGCACACTGGCAAAACCTTTCCGGATTGCCTCATCGGTGACTGACACCCCGTTTTGTGAAGCCGTTTGTAAAACCGTGTAGGCGGTCGCGGCGTTCTCCACCTGGTGATAACCCAGCAACGGGATCTCCAGCTTGACCGGTTCCCAATCCACATGTTCCGGTGAAGCCATGTATTCCACAATCATATCCTGTTCCTCGGCCGTCCACAGTAAAAAGGACTGTCCGCCAAACGAACGTGATCTTGGAGCAAACAAAGTATCCCGTCCCACCTGGGTGAGCTCAGCGTGCCGTTCCTCGGCGATACGTTCCACCACGCGCCGGGCTTCTTCTTTTTGCGGGGCCACCACCACCGGCCGCCCCTCTTTGATGATGCCGGCTTTTTCATAAGCGATCTGAGCCAGCGTATCCCCCAGCACATTCACATGATCATAGGAGAGTGAAGTGATCACTGAAACAAGCGGGTTGACCACATTTGTGGCATCCAATCGGCCCCCCAAACCCACTTCAATAACAGCCACATCCACCTTCATCATCGAAAAATAAAGGAAGCCAATGGCCGTGGTCAGTTCGAAGGAGCTGATCCCTGGGGCTTGCTCGATAATCGGTTTGAGTTGCTGGATAATCTCAACAAATCTGGCATGCGAGATCGGCTGCTGGTTAACCTTGATCCGTTCGCAATAATCATGCAGATGCGGTGAGGTGTAAAATCCCACCTTGTAACCGGCCATCTCAAGCGTGTTGGCGATCAGCGCAGAAACGCTGCCTTTTCCCTTTGTACCGGCGATATGGATCACTTTGAAATCCTTTTGCGGATTCCCCAGCAGTTCCATAAAGGCGTACATGCGGCCCAGATCAAACTTTTCAGGCGTGTACCTGAAAGAACGGGTCAGACTGTAATCAATAAAACTGTACAGATAATCCAGGGCTTCCTGGTATTCACGTTCGACATCTGTCATAGTATTTTCCATCCGTTTGTATCCGAAGATTTTACACTTCACCCATGCAATCTGCAAGGCTAATATCATGTTGTCCTTCCCCGGGTCTGGGGGAGCCATCAGCCTATAAATTGATATAATACAAAACGGTCACGATCATGAAGACAAATCTGTTCAATCAATCCATCTCCATCGGCGTTGGCTTACTGACGATCTATTTTCACATCCCGGAAAGCCATTCGCTGAAAGAGAAACGCAGCGTCGTCAAACCGATTTTGACCCGCCTTCAAAATGAGTTCAAGATCTCAGCCGCTGAAATTGGTTTGCAGGACAACTGGCAGGAAAGCCTGATTGGGTTCAGCGTGGTCAGCAGCGAGCCCTCTCATTGCGAAAGCGTGCTCCAAAACGTGTATCAATACGTGATGACCCATTATCATCACATCATCGTATCAGACCACCACATTGAAATACTGTAACAGGGAGGAAATATGGATCTAAAGCTGAAAGATAAAGTGGTTTTGATTACCGGCGCCAGCAAGGGGCTGGGATATGAAACAGCCCGTATACTTGCCGCTGAAGGCGCTCTGGTTGCCATGAACAGCCGGGATGAGACGAGAATTAACCAGGCTGCCGAGAAAATCCGCACGCAAACCGGTGGGAAAGTCTATCCATTCGCGGGGGACGTGGTTGATCCGGTTTACTCGGATCAGTTGATCAACCAGGTTGTCAGTCAGTTGGGCCGACTGGATGTGCTCATCACCAACACCGGCGGGCCGCCCTCCGGGAAATTTGAAACCTTCACGGATGCTGACTGGCACAACGCCATGGAAGGGAATTTCCTTTCCCATGTGCGCATGATCCGCACCGCGCTGCCCTTCCTGCGCCAGTCCTCCACGCCGGCTGTGCTTGCGATTACGTCTTACAGCGTCAAACAACCCATCCCCAATTTGATCCTGTCCACCTCCGCGCGAGCTGCCACGGTGGGTTTCATCAAATCGCTTTCGCTGGAACTGGGCCATGAAGGCATCCGTTTCAACTCCATCCTGCCCGGCTGGACGCAAACCGAGCGTGTGACCTATCTGATGGAGAAACGCGCGGAGCAAAAAGGCACCTCATTGGAGGATGAGATCTCAGCACAGTCCCAGGACTCACCCCTCGGGCGTATGGCCACCCCGGAAGAGTTCGCAGCCGCCGCCGTATTTCTGGTTTCCCCGCTGGCTTCTTACATCACCGGTGTGATGTTAACCGTTGACGGCGGCAGTTATAAAGGCCTGCTCTGAGTCTGCCGGCCGATTAATCCTGAAACGAGTTTGGAGATTATTTGAACAACCACACGAGTGTATCAGACTGGCTTGAAAAAAATCTATTAAAGGTTGAAAAACCCGGGCGGTATGTAGGCGGTGAGTACAACCAGATTGCAAAAGACTGGGATCAAACTTCCTCCAGAACAGCGCTGGTTTTTCCCGATCTGTATGATCTGGGTATCTCCAATCTTGGGATCACCATTCTCTATGATGAGATCAACCGCCGTGACGATGCCCTGGCCGAGCGCGCCTATGCTCCCTGGCACGATATGGAAACGTTGTTGCGCCAGGATGCAGTTCCGTTGTTTTCATTGGAAAACAAGCGCGCTCTCGGCGATTTTGACATCATCGCTTTCACGCTCCCGTATGAAACGCTGTATACCAATGCGCTCAACATCCTGGATCTGGCGCAAATCCCGCTGATTGCCCGCGAGCGAAACGAGAGCCATCCGCTGGTGATTGCCGGCGGTCACGCCACATACAACCCCGAACCCATGGCTGAGTTTATTGACGCCTTCGCGATCGGCGAAGGTGAGGAAATGATCCATGACATTCTGGATGTACATAAGGACTGGAAATCCAGTTACGGTTCACGCGCTGACTTGTTGCGCAGGCTGGTTGAGATTCCCGGTGTCTATGTGCCCGGTTTATACCACCCGACGTATCGGGAAGACGGCATTTTTTCCGGCCTGATCGCGGAGGACCCGGGTGTACCGCAAAAAATCCAAAAGCGCTTGGTTGCGGTATTGCCGCCGCCCCCTACCCGCTTCCTGGTGCCATCCATCGACGTGGTGCATAACCGTATCTCCGTTGAGATTATGCGCGGCTGCTCACGCGGCTGCCGTTTTTGCCACGCCGGCATGGTCAACCGCCCGGTTCGCGAACGGAGTGTGTCCGCCGTCATCGACGCCATTGAGCAATCACTCACGCATACCGGTTTTGAGGAAGTGGCTCTCCTCAGTCTCTCTTCCTCTGACTATACGAAAATCAATGAATTGATTGATGAGATCAGCCGCCGTTATGGTGATCAGCATCTGCGCGTCTCGCTCCCATCCTTGCGCATCGAGAGTTTCTCGGTGGAAATCATGGAGAAGTTAAAAGAGGCCCGCGCCAGTGGCTTTACACTGGCGCCCGAAGCCGCCAGTGAACGGATGCGCAGCACCATCAATAAGCCGCTCAGCGTGGAACAGCTTCTGGCCACTGCCGAGGAAATCTACCGGCGCGGCTGGCCAACCCTGAAACTGTACTTCATGATCGGGCACCCGTCCGAAACCCTGGAAGATGTTCAGGCCATCGTCGAGCTATGCAAAACCATCCGCGATATCGGCTTCCGCACCATTGGCAGACGGGCAAAGTTGAATGCCGGTGTGAGCACCTTTGTTCCAAAACCGCATACGCCTTTTCAATGGGCATCATGCGATAATCAGGAAAGCATCAAAGCAAAGCAGGATCTGCTGCGTCGTGAGATGCGAGGACCCGGCTTGAAGCTGAACTGGACGGATCCGCGCGAAACCCGCCTGGAAGCGACGCTCTCCCGCGGAGACAGGCGTCTGGCCGGGGTGATCCTCTCAGCCTGGAAGCATGGCGCCAAATTTGACGCCTGGCAGGACCAGACCTCCTACTCAGCCTGGGATCAGGCCTTTACCGAAAACCAGCTTGACCCCGCTTTCTATTCCGAACGAACACGTGACCTGGATGAGGCCTTCCCCTGGGATCATATTGACACCGGTGTGAACCGAAAATTCCTGCAACGTGAATACCTCAACAGCCAGAACCAGATCACATCGGATGACTGCGCCCGGCAGTGCCATGCCTGCGGTATTTTTACCGCCTTTTCGCAGGAACGTAAGGATCACCCCACCCAATTGTGGAAATGCCCCGACCCGGTAGAAGCCGGCGTGGTGAAGGAAAGCTGACATGCCTCGTATCCGCATTCATCACACCAAGAACGCTCAACTCCAGTATACCGGCACACTGGATATCCAGAAAATCTGGGAACGGACGCTGCGGCGTGCCCTGCTGCCGATCGAATACAGCCAGGGTTTTCACCCGCAGCCAAAAATTCAACTGGCCTGCCCTCTGCCGTTGGGAATGACCAGCCGAGCTGAATATGTTGATTTCTGGCTTGAACAGCATTACGAACCCACCGATCTGCAAAAACGGATCGAACAGGTGAACCACCCCGGGATTGATATCCTGAATCTGACCTATGTGGCGGAGAACGAACCTTCCCTGCAAAGCCGCCTGCACTCTACCGAAACTTGCGTGACTCTCTCCGCCGGAATGGATATGCAGAAAATAAAAGCCAGGCTGGCTGAAGTGATGGCTGCTTCCTCCATCATGCTGGAACGGCGCGGCAAGCAGTACGATCTGCGCCCATTGATCGAGAGCTGCGTCATCGAACAAGTACCGAATACTGACACCAACCTGCTTCGCATGACCCTTTCAGCACGTCCCGGCGCCACCGGACGTCCGGAAGAGGTGCTGCGTGTTCTGGAGATTGATCTCAACGAGGTTCATTTACAAAGGGAAAAGATAATTTTCGACCCGCTCCCTTCCTGACCGGCTGGATCGTGGTAGAATTGGGGCTGTTGAGTTGTCCTCGTAGTTCAATGGATAGAACGTATGCCTCCGGAGCATGAGGTTCGGGTTCGACTCCCGGCGAGGACACAATGGAACCGGCTGGTGATTAAAGCCGGTTTTTTTATGACGTAACTCCGTACTAATTCGGACAATTTTAGTATAATATAAAAGCCATGCACGAACTCAGCGTAACCGAAAATATCCTCAATATTGCCCTCACACATGCCCAAAAAGCCGGGGCATCTCGGGTGACGGATGTGAATTTGGTGATCGGGCAGCTTTCCAGTATTGTGGATGATTCTGTTCAGTTCTATTGGGAGATCATCAGCAAAGATACCCTGTGCGAGGCCTCGCAGCTTCATTTCAACCGCAAGGATGCAGTGTTTCTGTGCAATGACTGTCAGACGGAATATGTACCGGGGCGCGAAATCGCACCCTGCCCGTCGTGTGGTAGCATCAATTTGAAAATTGTTGCCGGCGAGGAATTCTACCTCGACAGCATACAAATCGAGAAATAAGGAGTACCATGTCAACCTCCAGAGTGCAGATCGTCGAAAAAATCTTCAACGCCAATGACCAACTGGCTGCGAACAACCGGCAGTTACTGGATGAAAAACACGTTTTTGGCATCAACATGATGGCCTCTCCGGGCGCCGGAAAAACCAGTCTGATCCTGAAAACCATCCAGTTGCTGGCCCCGAAGATCAGGATCGGCGTCATCGAAGGAGATACCGCTCCGGTGACCATCGATGCTGACAAGGTACTGGCCGCGGGTATGCCGGCCATTCAGATCAACACCGGCGGTGACTGCCACCTGGATGCCGCCATGATCCGTGACGGTCTCGCGCAAATGCCACTGGATGAAATCGATCTGCTGATTATCGAAAACGTGGGCAACCTGATCTGCCCGGCTGATTTCAAATTGGGCACCCATTCAAATGTGGTCATCTCCAGCATTCCTGAGGGCGATGATAAACCCTACAAATACCCTAACATCTATCGCGGGATTGATGTGCTGGTACTGAACAAGATGGATCTCAATCCCTATATCGATTTCCGGATGGATTATTTCAGACAGGGAATTCGTATTCAGAACCCCCGCGCCGAGATTATCCCGGTTTCCTGCCGCACCGGTGATGGTATTCAGACCTGGTGCGACTGGCTGTTGAGCAGGGTAAACCAGGTAAAAGGATGACCACCCCCCTCAAGGGCCTGAAGCTGAATATCACCGGCATCGTGCAGGGTGTGGGCTTCCGGCCGTTTATCTATTCACTGGCAGTGAATAACCAGCTCAAGGGTTGGGTGCTCAATTCATCCAGTGGAGTGGAAATTGAGGTGAATGGACCATCATCAGCGCTTGACCAGTTTGTCAGGCAGATCCGCGAGCAAACGCCTCCCCTGGCGCGCATTGACCGGATGACCGTGGAAGAAATTAAACCGGATTCGTTTACCGGTTTTACCATTCTGGAAAGCCAGCCGCGCGAAGGGGAGTTTGTACCTATTTCGCCGGATGTGTGCATCTGCGAAGACTGCACCCGTGAGTTGTTTGATCCACAAAACCGGCGGTACCGCTACCCGTTCATCAATTGCACCAATTGCGGCCCGCGCTTCACGATCATTCAGGATATTCCCTATGATCGCCCCCTTACCACCATGTCGGGTTTCAAGATGTGCCCGGATTGCGAAGCCGAGTACAAAGACCCGCTGGACCGGCGTTTTCATGCGCAGCCCACAGCCTGCCCGGTATGCGGCCCGCAGGTGAGCTTTGTTTCGGAAGGCAATCAAACAGTGACCGGTGAGCAAGCCATCCAGATAGCCCGGCGCTGGCTCAAAGAAGGGAGAATTTTGGCCGTAAAAGGGCTGGGCGGTTATCACCTGGCCTGTGATGCCTTCAACACGGAAGCGGTGGATACTCTGCGCAGCCGTAAGCGCCGTTCGGACAAACCATTTGCCCTGATGGCCTTTGATCTGGCATCGGTCCAAAAACACTGTTTCGTATCCGCAGAAGAAGAGAAACTGCTTCTCTCCCGCCAACGGCCTATCGTCATTCTCAAACGTCGTGAAGAATCGCCCATCTCACCGGCTGCAGCTCCTCGACAGCATAATCTGGGCATGATGCTCCCGTATACACCACTGCATCTGTTGTTGATGGAGCCGGAAAAGGGTTTCCCAGAGGTGTTGGTGATGACCAGCG
>CAZHMZ010000080.1:295-16565 GCA_964532655.1 uncultured Anaerolineaceae bacterium | reverse complement strand
CGGAAACTCAAAAGTATAAAATGGTGTAAAATCTGACACATGGTGGAGATTTCGGATCATATTAGGGGTATATTAGATACCCTTCCCGATAAACCCGGTTGTTATGTCATGAAAGACATCTCCGGGACAGTGATTTACGTTGGCAAAGCGATCAACCTGAAAAACCGTGTGCGCTCGTATTTCCACGAAAGCGCGCACGGCGATTTTAAAACGCATCAACTGGTCAAGCACATCAACCACATTGAGTGGGTGGTAGTGGGGTCAGAGCTGGAAGCCTTGATCCTTGAGATGAACCTGATCAAGAAGTACCGCCCGCAATACAACATCCGCCTGAAGGATGATAAGCGTTACCCCTACATCAAGGTCCATTGGGCGGATCCGTTCCCGACCGTGACGGTGACCCGCCTGATGGTGCAGGATGGCAGCCGCTATTTTGGACCCTACACCAGTGTGTGGGCGGTGCATCAAACATTGGATGTGCTGCGTAGAATCTTTCCATATCTCACCTGTGATCGGGTGATCACGGGCACAGACAAGCGTGCCTGCCTGTATTACGATATCAAACTGTGTACCGCGCCGTGCATCGGAGCCATCAACCAGGAAAACTACCGTCAGGTGATCGACGACCTGTGCCAGTTTTTGGATGGGCGCACTCAACCGATTGTGGAGCGCTTGCAAAAGGAAATGGAAACTGCCGCGGAGGAATTGCGTTTTGAGAAAGCGGCGGCAGTGCGTGACCGTATCCAGGCCATCGAGCGGGTGGTGGAAAAACAGAAGGTCGTTTCACCGGAAGAAGTCGATTCGGATGTGGTGGCCATGGCGCGCGCCGATGGCGAAGCCTGCGTGCAGATCTTCTTCATCCGCAGCGGCAAGCTGATTGGACGGGAGTATTTCATCCTGGAAGGCACCGAAGATGCTGCTGACAGCGAGATCATCTCGCAGTTTATCAAGCAGTTCTACCAGGATGCCGCCACAGTCCCGCCGGAGGTGCTGCTGCCAAACGAAATTGAGGAAGCCAACATCATCAAGCAGTGGCTGCAGACCCGCCGCAACGAAGAAAAAGTGGAATTACGTGTGCCCGGGCAGGGGAAAAATCACGAACTGGTGGAAATGGCCGCTGAAAATGCGGTGGAAACACTGCGTTCTTTGCGCGCTCAGTGGGAAATGGATACCAACCGCCAGACGGATGCTTTGAGTGAACTGCAAAGCGCCTTGAACCTGAAAGAACCGCCCAACCGTATTGAGTGCTACGACATCTCCAATACACAGGGCACGGCTTCGGTGGGCAGCATGGTGGTGTTTGAGCAGGGTGTGCCGCATAAACAGCATTACCGGCGTTTCAACATCAAAACTGTGGTTGGCCCGGATGACTTTGCCAGTATGGAAGAGGTACTACGGCGCCGCTTCCGCCGCTGGCAGGCCTCCAAAGAGGAAATTCAACTGGGCAAAAAAGTGGATGAGTCGTTTGCCCGCCTGCCGGATCTGCTGATGGTGGACGGCGGGAAAGGTCAACTGGGACGCGCGGTACAGGTGTTGAAAGATTACGGCCTGGACGGCGTGGTGCCGGTGACAGGTCTGGCCAAGCAGAATGAAGAGCTTTTCCTGCCCGGCCAGCGCAGCCCCGTGATTCTGCCGCGCAGCTCGCAGGGGTTGTACCTGATCCAGCGTGTGCGCGATGAGGCGCATCGTTTTGCCATCACCTCACACCGCAACCGCCGCTCGAAAATTGGATTGGCCTCGCGGCTGGATGCCATTTCGGGCATCGGGCCAGCGAAACGCAAGGCGTTGCTGAAGCGGTTTGGCTCGATTGAGGGGATCCTGAGCGCCGATCTGGAGCAGTTGCTGGCGGTACCGGGCATCACCGAGCAAATCGCGGCTGCGCTGAAATCGGAGCTGGAGTAGAACCGTCTTATTAGTGTGACGAGGGCAAGCGTATCCCTTACCGTGCATACGCTCATTTTGTCATTTTGGGCAGATTGCATGGTTGTGCGGTAGGGGCGCACATTGTGCGCCCGGTTGGATTTGATGGTAGGGATGTATGTGCGATGGGGAAGGCCTTGCGGATACCAGGTGGATTCGGTTTATGCATTTGTTGAATGAATTCAACCGATTCACCTTGCCTGAGGAAACAGTGCATGATATAATCACACGTCGCGTAACAGATGACTGACATGGCGCAGGGTTTGCTCCCGGGCTGTGTGTACCAAAAACGACTAGCGAGAGGATTTTTACGATGACTGATCTTTTGAAATCAATCGAATCACCTGTGAACCCCAACATTCCCCAATTAACCCCGGGCGATGTTGTGAGCGTGCACGTGAAAATTACCGAAGGAAACCGGGAGCGCATCCAGGAATTCAAAGGTACCGTATTATTGGTCCATAACAACGGCAATACCTCAACCTTTACCGTTCGCCGCGTTGCCAGCAACGGCGTGGGCGTTGAACGTGTCTTCCTGCTCCGCTCACCCCGCATCGACAAGGTTGTGGTGGAACGCCATTCCAAGATCCGTCAGGCCCGTCTGTACTACCTGCGTGATCTGCGCGGCAAGAAAGCCCGTCTGAAACAGAAATTTAACTAGTTTTCTGTTCTCCTAAAAATCCAACCGTTGAAAAAACAGGCTGTCCCGGTAATCGGGACAGCCATTATGTGTTTTATTGGTTTTTTCTCTCCTCCATTTAGGAGGAGAGAAAATTTTCGAATTAATGACGTTTACGCTTTTTCTTGCCGGCGTTCTGCGAATTGAGCTCGTTTTGGGCCACTGTATCGCTGATGACCGGGCTGGTGATCCCTGTCTCGGATGACTCAACCGCCCGTTCGCGATCCACCGCCACACCGGCATCGCGGCGCGGCTGGTAGGTGAACAGGCGCGTGATCACACCCATGCGAATTTCCGCCAGAAGCTGCTGGAACATCTCGGAGGCTTTTAGCTTGTACTGCACCAGCGGATCGCGCTGGGCGTAGGCTTCCATGCCAATGGAAATGCGCAGCGCTTCGATTTGGGTGAGGTATTCCACCCATTGGTGTGAAATCACCCGCACCAAAATCTCGCGGTAGGCTTCACCCTGCAGGCGTTTACCCACCAGCATGCGCAGATCATTCTGCTCCTGCGGCGCTAGTTCCTTGAGCGGTTTCGCGCCCAGTTCTTCAAACCGTTCCAACCCCCACTTCTCAATCAGTTGCGTGCGGGCGCTTTCATCCAGTTGATTCACCGTTACATCGGCGGCGGCCAGGCGCTGAATTTCCATGATCCCGCGCAGCAGCTCCAGTACCTGCAGTCCACGCTCAAAGTGCTGAAGAATTTGGGTGCTCACTTCTTCAGGCGATTCGTCTTCCACCAGTTTGGCTACCAGATCGGTGTAGCGCAGCCGGATATAGCGGTGGGCTTTTCGCTCGTGCGTCTTCCGGTCGAACCCGGTGCGTGTGCCCTGCATGAGCAGCATCAGCACGGTGACCAGGTTGCGTTCATCCAGCAGGTTGTTTTCAATGCGAGCCAGCAGGCCATCCAGATCCGCGGTGACGGTGCCGTTTTCACCCAACAGGCGCTCGTTTTCTTCAGCGAAGCGGTTTTCGATGGTCGCCATTACCTGATCATAGGCTTCGTCCCAGGCTAGACCCTGCATATCGGGGAACTGAAGTTCCAGTTCTTCGCCAAAACGGCGTTCGAGTGAACCGATGACACGTTTCAGCGCAATCCCCAGCAAGTGGCTAGTAATCTGCGCCTTCAGTGATTCGATGTAATCCTCATCACCTTCCTGTAGCCGTCGGATTTCCGAGCTGCCCAGTTTGAGCGGGATGCGGACGGCGTCGGTCAACTGGGTTGCCAGATCGGCGGGGGTCAGAGCGGCGGTTTCTTCGTCCGTTTCCTGAATGCCCTGCAGGAACGAATCTAATGCATCCAGACGTTCATCCGTCTGGGCCTTCAGGCTTGTTTCGGTGTTATCCAGCATGATCTGCGTACCGTGCAGCAGCCGATCCAGACGGGCCTGATGCGCCCGGCTGGCCAGATCCAGGATCACGGCGCGCACATTGCTGACGGTCACATCCCTATCCTTCAGGCGAGCCTTGATCTCATCGATCAACACACGAATGGGGAAGGATGGATAGACAATCCCCTCAAAATTCATGGAGGGCTGCACCTGCTCCAGAAACGCCATCAGCTTCCAGGGGCCCTCTTCATCGGCCAGACCGGTCTTGATGCGGTTCTGCAGCTCGGTGCGCAGAATATCAAGGACATCCTCGCTCAGATCTTCTTTTTCAAAAGCCCGATCGCGCTGCCCATAGATGCGTTTGCGCTGGTCGTTGAGCACATCATCGTACTCCAGCACGTGCTTACGGGCGTCAAAGTTGGCGCCTTCCACACGCTCCTGCGAGTTTTCGACGATGCGCCCCAGCAGTCTGAGTTCCATGGGCTGGGTATCATCCGAGAAAACCCGTCCCCACAGGTTTTCAACCTGCTGACCGCCAAAGATGCGCATCAGATCGTCTTCCAGCGATAAGTAATAACGCGATGAGCCGGGATCGCCCTGACGGGCAGAACGGCCGCGCAATTGATTATCGATACGGCGGGCTTCATAGCGCTCGGAACCGATCACGTGCAGACCGCCCAGTTCCTTCACCTTCTCCATATCACGCATGTAGTCAAGGAACGTTTTCACCGATTCCGAACGCACCACACTGAGCTGTTCCGGCGGGATGCTCTTCAGCACGTTGAAGCGCTCTTCGTTGTCCATTTCATAAGGATCGTGGCCCAGATTGACCAGAATGCGGTTGATATCGTTCAGGACAAATTCGGGCAGTTCGCCGCCCAGTTTGATGTCAACACCGCGACCGGCCATGTTGGTGGCGATCGTCACCGCGCCAAAGGCTCCGGCGCGTTCGATCATTTTGGATTCCTCATCATGCTTGCGGGCATTCAATACCATGTGCTGAACGCCGCCTTTCAGGATCTCCAACAGGCGTGAACGGTGTTCTTCGGTCAGTTTGAGCATCTTGAACAGCCGGGTCAAATTCTCTTCGTCTTCCAGGTTGGGAGAGAATTCAATATTCATCTCTTTGGCGGCGGCGCGTAAAACGCCCGGGTTTAATTCTTCCAGCGGTTTTTTCAGGGTTTCAAGGGATGGGTTGGATTTGTCGACAAAGACCTTGTCGTTCTTCTCCATCCAGATCTCGCGCATCAGCAGCACCTGCAGCAGTGAGCGGATGTTTTTGGTCTGCAAACGGCGCGACAGCATCTCGGAGTTTTCCACCGAAGTGGTTCCCACCAGCATGGGGCGGCCGATGGCGTTCATGCTCACCACTTCCTGGGTGATGGCGCGCAGCTTGGCTTCATTGGTGCGGAACACCACATCGGTATAGTCTTTGCGTTTCCAGTATACCGGTGTGCGGACGGGATCATTTTTATGCGCATAGAAGTGATATTCGTAGCCTTCTTCATCGCGCGCTTTCAATTCTTCCAATCCAGATTCCGGGCGGGAAATGGTGTATTCCAGGTGCGTGGGCACCGGCTGTACATCCAGTTTGTAGATCTTGAAGAATTCTTCTGATTCGGTCAGGGCTGTACCGGTCATCCCGCTCAGTTTTTCATACATGCGGTAGTAATTTTGCAGGGTGATGGTGGCGTAGGTGACGTTTTCAGGGTTTACCTTCACGCCTTCTTTGGCTTCCACCGCCTGATGCAGCCCCTCTGACCAGCGCCGGCCGGGCATCATACGCCCGGTGGATGAATCGATGATGATGATTTTGCCGGATTGCACCAAATAATCTTTGTTACGTTTGAAGAGATGTTTGGCGCGCAGAGATTGCTCCAGATAGCCCAGAATGCGGGCCTGCTCCGGAGTGATGTCTTCCGGGCGTTCTGGATCGCGCAGAGGCATATCCAGCAGCTCTTCCACGTGGCTTTCACCCACCTCGGTGAGTGATACGCTGTGGTCGCGCTCCGAAACCTCGTAATCTTCCGGTCGCAGCCGGTCGACCACCTGGGCCATACGCACGTACCATTCGGTATCATCGGAAGCGGGGCCGGAGATGATCAGCGGGGTGCGGGCTTCATCGATGAGGATGTTATCCACCTCGTCGACGATGGCGTAGTGATGTCCGCGCTGCACCTGATCTTCCTTGCGGATAACCTGGTTGTCGCGCAGATAGTCAAAGCCAAATTCACTGTTGGTGCCGTAGGTGATATCCGCCTGGTAGGCCATGCGCCGGTCAACGATCACCAGCTTATCGCGGTCTTCGTGCGGTGAGGGTTTGTCGAGGTCCACCAAAAAGGCTTTTTTGGCGCCGTCGGTGCGCGAGGCCATTTGTAGCACACCCACGCTCATCCCCAGCGTGATAAAAATGGGACCCATCCAGCGCGCATCACGACGGGCCAGGTAATCATTCACGGTTACCAGATGAACGCCCTTACCTTCCAGCGCGTTCAAATACAACGGCAGGGTGGCTGCCAGAGTTTTGCCCTCGCCGGTGCGCATCTCGGCGATTTTGCCCTGATGCAGCACGGCGCCGCAGATGAGCTGAACGTCCTTAGGGCGCTGCCCCAGGGTGCGTTTGCTGGCTTCGCGGACGGCGGCAAACGCCTCCGGCAGCAGATCATCCAGGGTTTCACCGTCTGCCAGACGCTGGCGAAATTCAATGGTCTTTTCTTTCAACCGGTTTTCGTCAAGCTCTTCAAACGACTTTTCCAGATCGTTGACAATTTTAACAACCGTCTGGATGAGACGATCGACTTCTTTTTTGTGGGGATCACCGCCGATGGCGCGGAATATATTTTTAAACATAGCGTTTCGTGTTTCTCCAATTCTGTAATTGCAGGAAGATTATAGCATATCAGGCTAAAAGGGAGATTTTGGCGTACCACCCCGGGGCTTTCGCCGGGCCCAAGAGGCGTCCCTCCAGGGAGGGAATTTAGGCCCTGTTGAAGATGTATTACGAAATAAAAGGATAGCTGGTCGAGTCTGTAGCGGTGCACAGTGTGCGCCGGTATTGGCGGAAGGTGAATATTGAAAAAACCGACCTATTGGCGCCCAAGTGGGCGGCTGATAGCCGCCCCTACCAAAACAACGACGGAACTTTATGACAGCCCTCTAGAATGCAGAAATATACCCGTCGAGTTTGTAGCGGCGCACACTGTGCGCCGGATGGATGAATACCACCCCGGCGCTGTCGCGCCACCCCTCCAGGGAGGGGAATTTATGGCGTGCCCGTGATTTTTGTTGCAGTGGCGGCTTCCAAATACGCCCGGCGATTTTGTTATAAGATTGGCCTGGCGGGCGATCATAGATCGCCCCTACCGTGGAAACAGCCTGTAGGTTGGGTTGAGATCGTTTGGCGAAGCCAAACGCGACGAAACCCAACAAACGGTTGAAACAGAAAAAGTTGGGTTTCGCAATGTCAGGGTTTATTCGTAATCCTTCACACGCTCTACCCAACCTACGACGCATAAAAAAACGGGTGCGGCATGCCGCACCCGTATGAGAAACCAAACAATCTACTAAATATGGATGGCGTGGCCTTCCAGTGCGTGAGCGGCTTCCATTACTGCCTCGCTCAGGGTGGGATGGGTATGCACGTTCTGCCCGATCTCGGCGGCGGTGAGACCCTGATTGGCTGCCAGAGTCAACTCGGGGAGCAGTTCCGACACATCCGGGCCGATCATGTGCGCGCCAATGATCCGACCACTGGCGGCTTCAGCGATGATCTTCACAAAGCCCACATTCTCACCCAGACCCAGCGCCTTGCCGTTGGGCAGGAAGGGGAAGCGTCCCACTTTGACCTCGATGCCTTCTTTGGCGGCGTCTGCCTCGGTCCAGCCGAACGATGCCACCTGCGGGTGCGAGAATACCGCGCTGGGGATCATCTTGTAATCCAGCGGATGGGTTTGCTGCCCGGCCATCGCTTCAGCACAGAGCATGGCCTGAGCGGAGGCGGTGTGCGCCAGCAGCAGCTTGCCGGTCACATCGCCAATGGCGTAGATACCGGGCACATTGGTGGCCATTCTGTCATCGATGGCGATATAGCCGCGTTTGTCCAGCTCCACGCCCAGCGCTTCCAATCCCAGATTGGCGCTGTTGGGGCGGAACCCAATAGCCACCAGCGCCTGATCGGCGGTGAGGGTCTTTTCCTCGGTCCCGTCAGTCACAACCACTTCCACGCCGGTATCGGTTTTTTTCACCGAGAGTACACGGTGGCCGGCCAAAGTTTTGATCTTGCGGCGGCGATACTGTTTATCCAACTCGGCGCTGATCTCGGCATCCTGCAGCGGCAGAATGGTGGGCAGCATTTCCACAATGGTGATCTGGCTGCCATAGGCATTCCACACGGTGGCAAATTCCACGCCGATAGCGCCGGCGCCGATGATGATGACGGATCCGGGCAGGCGTTCCTGCAAAATGGCTTCCTGGTAGGTGATCACCTTCTCGCCGTCGATTTCCCAACCGGGCGGTACCATGGTATGTGAGCCGGTGGCGATGACAATCTGCTTTGAATGGATCTGCTGTGTCTGCCCATCGGCGCCGGTTACCTCGATCTGATCACGGGCGGTCAGTTTGGCCGCGCCCATGAAGACCTGAATGCTGTTGTTTTTCATCAACAGCCCCACGCCTTTGGTTAACCGATCCGAAACCTTGCGACTGCGCTGCACAGCGGCGACGTAATCGAGCACCAGGTTATCGAACGAAAAGCCAAATTCCTTGCCGCGTTCGCGCAGTGTGTGCGCAACCTCGGCGTTTTTCAGAAGCGCCTTGGTGGGGATGCAGCCCACGTTTAAACAAACGCCGCCCAGCCACTGCTTATCAACGATGGCGGTTTTCAGACCCAGTTGGGCGGCCCGGATGGCGCATACATATCCGCCGGGTCCCGCTCCGATGACGGTAACATCAAAGTTGTTTTCTTCTGCCATGAGCTAACTCTCCTGTGGATGGATCAGCCAAAAGGCTTTTCCAGAAACCAATAAATTGTTGAGAAATGCTGTGCGTCTATCCTATTATATGCATTTCAGCAGGTTTTCAGGCCGCCGGGTTCTGACCTGATTTGACCGCCTGCATCTTGAAATTGCTGATCTGCAACTCGAGTACCTGCTGATCGTTTTGCTGTTCAAAGCCGATCAGAAAGCCCATATCCATCTCAAAGAATTTCCCTTCTGCTTCAGCGAACAGCGGCATCACTTTGCCAGGCACCACGGGGGTTTGGATCATCAGTTGTCCATCCTGACAGGTGACAGTAATGATTACTTCAGGCTGTTCAGTGAAGGCATACACGCCTGTGTAACTTTGCAGTACATCCTCCGGCAGGCTAACGGCCGGTTTGACAGGCGCAAGATAATCCTGCCAGCCGTAGGCCAGCGCAGCCGCACGGAGAATCTCCTGGCACAGAGAGCCGCCGTTATCGGAGTTGGTCATCACCGCGATGCCCTGCCCGGTGTGCGCATATCCCATCATTTCGCAGCGGAACCCCTCATTGGAGCCGCCGTGAGAGAAGGACAGGCTTTGCCCTTCGCCTTTGATCTGCGGACCCAGGCCGAAACTGCCAAACTGCACCCGCAGCATCTCTTTTGCGATTTCAGGGTTGAGCACCGCACCCGGCTGACCCAGATAGGATTTCTGTACAGCGATTACATACCGGCAAAGGTCTGATGGGGTGGTCCATAAACCGGCAGCGGCCTGTTCAGGGTAGGTATGCCACTTACCGGCGACAGGTTTACCATCAGCCGAATGGGCGGTGGAGGCTTCGGAGTGACGGTGGGGCGGCAGGGGCTGCTGGTAGGTGCTATGCTTCATACCGGCCGGGCCGAGTACATACTTTTGCATCAGCTCGGCGTGAGTGAGACCGGTGGTTTCCATGTACAGGAGTTGGGCCACGGTGGTTCCGCCGCCGGAATAGCGCCAGATGCTGCCCGGCAGCACATCCACAAAAACCGCCTCTGTGTTGGCGGGGGGCTGGCCCAGCAGCACCTGCTGGATGGTGGGAATGTCCGCACCTTGCGCATAGCCAGGGAATCCGTGCACGGTGAGACCGGCGTTGTGCGAGAGAATGCGGCGCAAAGTCACTTTTTCTGCACGGGTGAACTCATTTTCCGGTACCTGCCATGATTTCAACAGGGTATTTACATCCGCGTCCAGATCCAGTTTACCGGCCTGCACCAGCGCCATTGCCGCCATCGCCGATACCGGTTTGCTGATGGAGGCAGCTTGAAAGAGCGTTTCTGTGGTCGCCGGCTGACCGGTTTCGGCATCGGCAAGGCCGTATGCTTTGGCAAAGGCGATTTCGCCGTTTTCCACCACTGCCAGGCTGACGCCCGGCACGTTGTAATATGCCATACGATCAGCCAGCGACATTTCTGGCGCAGGCTGTCCTTCGATCAGAAAGGCCGGCTGCAAATGGTTCTCGATAAAGCTTAATTTCTTCATTTTCTCATCCTTATGCTTCGTTTTTAAAGAAAAATGCCGTATCCGAAATGCCGTTACTGGTCCAGATTTTCCGCCAGGCGTCTGTTTGCTGCATGAACTGCGCCCAAATGGGCGTGCGCGGGCCGTCCTGGACGGTACGTGAGTTGGGGGCATGTGATTTACACGGCAGGTGCAAGTTCACATTATCGATGATCAAAAATCCGCCCGGCTTCAATTTTTGTACCACCCGCAGGGCGCAGGCGTCACGGTAAATGCCGTCCACCAGAGCAAAATCCAGCGAGTTGTCCGCCAGTTCGTCGATCACGCGTACATATTCGGGCAGGTTGTTCAAATCCACCGCGCCGTCTTTACCCGGGCAGAGACGGTAATCCACATGGCTGTAGTGTTTTTCTGTCAGCCATGTGCTCACGCGAGCATGCCAATCCGGGTTGTGCTCCACGCTCGTCAGGTGAGCCACACGCGCGGCAAACCAGACGGTACTGCCGCCCGAGCCGAACTCCAATCCGCGGTCTGTGGGCAGCAGCAGGGTTTCGAGCATCTGGTTAGCAGTTTGAGTCAGCCAGGGTAAACCCGGATGGGTGCGGCGGTATTGTTTTTCAACCAGCCGGGAGAAGATAAAGCGCGGCGTCCAGTGGCGAAATGATCGCATGGGCTGTTATTCCTTTCCTTCCAGATAATCAAACCAGAACAGGCGGGCGGCGGCAGCTCTCCACGGAGCCCAGGCCTGCGCCATTTCCTCAAGGGTGCGGGTATCCGGCATGGATGGCAGATCCAGGCATTTTTGCGCGGCTTTTGCCAGCGCCAGATCACCGCGCGGCCAGATATCGGCATATTGCAGCACCATCAGCAGATAAATATCCGAAGTCCAGCGCCCGATCCCTTTAATGGAGGTGAGTGCATTATATACCTGCTCCGGTTCCATCGCAGAAAGCGCTTCGAGATCCAGCGTTTTATCCAGCAGCGCCTGTGCCAGATAACGGCCGTAGGCCGTTTTTTGGCGGCTGAAACCGATCAGCTTGAGTGCGGCGTCATCCAGCTCCAAAAATCCCTGCGGGGTGAGCGGGTTCACGCGCTCGCGCAGCTTGCGGTAGCAGGCCGCCGCCGAAGCCAGCGAAACCTGCTGCTCGAGGATGATATGCAGCAGTGTGCCGAAGCCCTCAGGCCGGTCCCACAGGGGTGGAGGGCCATATTGCGCCAGGATGCGGGCAAAGAACGGTTCGCGGGCCGCCAGGTCGTCCAGCGCGCGCCGGTACACCTCCGGTGTTAATCGGAGCATAGATGCTTCAGGAAATGCTCGGCGTTGCGTTTGAACAGGTAGCGAATATCCTGCGGTTTACGGGTGAGGTGCCGTGAATCCGGGAGCAGCAGCAGTTCATAAGGTTTATCGGCCGCGATCAGGGCGTTGATGAGCCGGGCGGTGTGACGGAAATGTACATTTTCATCAATCAGACCGTGGATGATGAGCAGCTTGCCACGCAATTGATTAACATAATGCTGCGCGCTGCCCAGTTCATAACCCTGCGGGTTGAGCTGCGGGGTGCTCATATAGCGCTCGGTGTAGTGCGTGTCATATCCGTCATAGTTGGTCACCGGCGCGCCGGCTACCGCCGCGGTGAACACATCCGGGGCCTGGAACAGGCACATCAGCGACATAAAGCCGCCGTAGCTCCAGCCGTAGACACCCACCCGCTGCGGGTCAGTCAGGCCGCGCTCCACCAGGTATTTCACCCCGTCCACCTGATCCTGCACCTCCGGTATCCCCATGCGGTGCTTGATCACACCTTCAAAGTTAAGCCCGCGCCGGGCGCTGCCCTGGTTGTCGAGTTTGAATACCACAAAGCCCATGCTGGCCAGGTACTGGTCCTGCATGCTGGCCGTCATGGCAAAATGGTTGATCACCCGCTGGGCATGCGGGCCGCCATACACGCTGACGATGGTGGGATGCGGGCCGTCGCCAAAGGAAGCCGGCGGATGGTAAATGGCACCGTACAGGGTAACGCCGTCACGGTTGGTGAGGGTGACCATTTCGGGCACGGGCAGATCCAGATCGGACAACCGCGGATCCTGGTTGGTGAACAGGTTTTTCTGCATACCGCCATCCGGCAGGGAATGCAGGTTCACCATCACCGGCTGCGACAGGCTGGTAAAGGTATCCACAAAGCGGGTTTTCGCGTGATCCAGCACAATCTGGTGCTGTCCTTTTTCCGTGGTGATCTGTTCGGCAGGCCCACCCTGCAGCGGTACACGGTAGAGATGCTTTTCGCGCACATCGGCGGCGGTGGAGGTGAAGTAAACCAGCCCGTTCTGCTCGTCAACTCCGCACAGTTCGTCCACCATCCAATCACCGGAGGTGATCTGGCGGATCAACCGGCCGTTGGCATCGTACAGGTACAGGTGTCTGAAACCGCTGCGTTCGGAGGCCCACAGGAATCCGGGCTGTTCCTGCCCGTTCAATTTCTTCAGGGGCGTGAACATATCATTCAGGTTGATCCAGATGGGGCTGGTTTCTTTCAGCAGTTCGGTGGATTGACCGGTACGCGGATCGAACACCGCCAGCACCAGCGTATCCTGCAGACGATTTTCCAACTGGGCGGAGAGCCTGCCATCCGGCAGCCATTTGACGCGCGCCAGATATTCATATTCCCGGGCATCGTACTGCATCCACACCGGCTGTCCGCCCTGCGCCGACACCACTGCCAGCCGGACCACCGCGTTGGCGGCTCCGGCGAACGGGTAGCGGTGGTCTTCCTGCGCGTTTTCACCGGGCTGATCTTTGCCCTGGTGAACGATGCGATAGATCGGGATATGGGTTTCATCTACTTCGGTGAAGGCAATCCAACGGCTGTCTTCAGACCACCAGTAACCGCGCATACGGCCCATCTCTTCCTGGGCGATGTACTCGGCCAGACCGTGGGTTTTACCGGTGCCTCGCGCGCCTTCGGTGATCTGGCGCGGCTCACCGCCCTCCACCGGCATCACATACAGCTCGGCGTCCTGTACAAAGGATACCTGGCTGCCATCCGGCGAGAACTGCGGATCGAGAGTCGGCTTGCCAGCGCAATCGAATAACATGCGCAGCGGCTCGCCGGGGCGGTCAAGGATGTACAGGCTGCCCTGGTATGGGATGAGAATGCGGCTTTGGCCGTATTCTGATACGCGCTGATCCCAGATGTACTGGGTGATCCCCAATGAGACCTGGCGCATCCGTTCACGCAGCAGTTCTTCTTCGGGTGAAAGCTGGCCTTCCTTCATGTTGGCATCCGGTGGGGCAGCCAGTAAGCGGGTCTGGCCGGTTTCGATCTCATGTGCATAGAGATTTTGGGTCAGCCCGCCTTCAGCGGCATACAGGTAAGTGACCAGTCTGTCATCCGGGCTGAAATGAATGGATGCCGGGGCGCTCAGGCCGGGAGCGGGCCGCTGGATGGCGTCTTCAAGGCCGACCAGGTGTTTGTGTTGGGAAGGATTGCCGTTGGTGTTCATATTCTCTCCTGCAGGGTCAATTACTGCCCGTCCGGCGGATAGAGGTTTTTGCCGGGCAGGCTGTTTCAGTCAGTAAGTTTATGCCGCAGCCGATTCCAGCAGCGGTTTCCAGCTTTGATCCAGAAAATCGGGGGCGCTGCAATCTGCCAGCAGACGGGTCAATTGATCCATGTAGCGGTCGGACTTCGCAACATCCATCGTTTGGAGCGCTTTGTGCAGCACATACAATCGCATAACTTCCAGCGCCCGGTCGATTTCATCCAGTTTCAGCGGTTCCAGTTGTTCCACGGCTGAGGTTGAATCACCGCACAGGTAATAGGCCACGCCGGACATCACACGGTATGCGCCCACGTGCGGAGCCAGCCGGCAGGCGATGTGAGCGTGTTCGGCGTACTCCGGCAGCGTGCGCGATGCAAAACTGTAATAAGCGGTCAGGAAATGCACCTGCGGGTCATCGTCGTACCGACGCGAGAGGTGGGCGTAGGCATCACGGTATCCGGCTGAAGTGAGCAGCAGGTTATGGATGCGCGCGATTTCCACTGCCACGGGGCGCATGGGCAAAGCCGGGCGGTACAGCATCGGCGGCTGGCTGAAATCATTAAAAACACGGTAGATATTCTGGCGAGCGGCGTAGTACACACCGGTGCCCAGGAAAATATCCAGGCTGTCTGGGTCGAACACGACCGCCTGTGAAGCGGATTTGTTGCACACTGAGGTACGCAACCCGCAGTGCGAATAATCCAATCCGTCTTCGCCGATCTGCCTGCCCAAAAAGTCGAGCGCGTCGTCCACGGTGTAAACTGATTTCTGAGGGTAGGCGCGCGCCACCGCTTCACGGTCCAGATCCGGGTCCATGTTGGTTCGCTGTCCCTGCTGGGGCTGAAGCTGCGCCGAATAGAGATGGTTGAAGTTCCACAGCAGCGGCTCATTCAACTCCATGGGTGACCATGCGATAGGGGTCAGTTCTGCCACCATGCCGCAGTTGTGCTTGCGGTCACCCCACACGGTGCCGTAAGCGCCCACCACCGGGTACCGGTCAAAATACGCCGGCAATTCGTCCAGATTACCGCATTCTTCCATGATCATGCGGATCAAATAGATCAGCGAGTGTCCATCCGGGTTGGGTTTGGTGACGTTGAGCGTTTCTTCCGAAAAGGTAAGCCCCTGATCGTTGTAGCCGGTCTCCACGCCCATGAACAGCGGAAAATCGATATGGGTGACGGTGTGATAACCGGGGGCTTTGTGGCGTACGATCACCGTGCTGGAATTGATCTTCTCACCGCCAAAACCGGTGGTATCGTTATTGCGCCCGTGGATCACGCCGCCGGCAGCGGTGCGCATCAACACACCGGTGCAGCCAATGCTCATCTGCACATCGTACATCAGCGCCGGCAGAGCCACCTGCTCCAGGGTGAGCCCTGTGGCTTCGGCAATACCTTTGAGTTCATGCACAAAGCGTTCCGGCAAATGAGAGAGAATATGGAGGGTCTGGCGGGTGAAGCTTTCCAGCGTCTCTTCCAGGGGGGCGTTCTGCCTGGCCATCAGCCAGCGAAATACCTGCTCCAGATCCACCAGGTATTGTTTGAGTTCAGCATGCAGCAGTGTACCGTACTGTAGCCCCATCTCATAATGGGTGCCCTCCAGCTCCAGCATGGGGGGCATGCCAGGGTGGCGGTACAGCGTACCATCGCGGAAGATGGTTTTATCATTTTCCTGTTTTACTTCGTGTAAGAACGGGGTGGGCAGAACATCACCGAGCAGGCAGGCTGATTTGATTGTTTCCATAGGACTCCTTGCTGCGGGCAGGCGTATTTTTCGTTCAGGGTGGTTGCGGGTGGGGCCTCACAATGGCATCGGTCATGCGGGCCACGCGCACCATGTATTCTACATCATGCACACGGATTATATCGGCGCCGCGCACAATTCCCACTGCCACTGTGGCGGCGGTTCCTTCCACCCGCTGGTCGGGTGGCAGGTTGAGCGTATAGCCGATAAACGATTTGCGCGACGGTCCCAGCAATACTGGATAGCCTAGCGCCTTGATTTCATCCAGGCGGTTGAGCAGTTCCAGGTTCTGTTCGCGCGTTTTGCCAAAGCCAATCCCGGGGTCCAGAATGATGCGGTCGGTTTTGATGCCGGCCTGCATGGCGTGCACCACGCACTGCATCAACTGGTCTTTGATATCTTCGATTAGATTGCCGTATTCCACGTTGGTGTAGCGCCCGCCCAGGCGTTTTTGCAGGCTCACATCGGCCGGGCGGCTGCGATTGTGCATGAGGATCACCGGCACACCGGCGGCGGCTGCCGTTTCAGCCATGGCGGGGTCAGCTTGCAGCGCCCACACATCGTTGATCCAGTGAGCGCCCGCCACCAGGGCGGCCCTG
>CAZHMZ010000080.1:0-285 GCA_964532655.1 uncultured Anaerolineaceae bacterium | reverse complement strand
AAATCCACACATCCGGGAGGTTTTCCGCAATCAGGCGGATGGCAGGCACCAACCGGTGGATCTCCTCTTCCAGGCTCACCGCCTGAGCGCCGGGGCGCGTGCTTTCCGCGCCGATATCCAGAATATCCGCGCCTGCCGCCGCAAACGCCTGGGCCTGCCGCAGAGCCGCCTGAGTGAACTCGCCCTGCTCCAGCAGACCATCACCCGAAAAGCTGTCAGGGGTGACGTTGATGATCCCCATCACATAGGTGCGTTTTCCCCATTCCGGCAGCGGCGGTCTGGCGT
>CAZHMZ010000079.1:0-16612 GCA_964532655.1 uncultured Anaerolineaceae bacterium | reverse complement strand
TTGATCACAACGTCTGCGGCCTGCAAGCCTTTCGGGCCATCCTCGATAGCGAACTCAACACTCTGATCCTGAGCCAACCGGCGGTAACCTTCCATATTGATTGCTGAGAAATGCACAAAAACATCCTCACCATCCTCGCGGCCAATAAAGCCATAGCCTTTTGCGGCATTGAACCACTTGACGGTTCCTACGTAACGTTCTGACATTTTATTCTCTCCACTCTAATAAAAAAAATTCTTGCGGGAGCACGGCATCCATTAAGCAAAATGTGTGGAAGACCGAATCCCCACACATTTTCCCGGCTCGTCACGCCCTAGGGTATCACCAGTCAAAATGACTGTCAAGGAAGGTTGTGACAGGTTACTTCATTTTTGATGCAGAAAATCTTAATTTACTATAATGAGGTACCCCGGATACGCAGCAGGATTGCTGTTGATCCGGGGTATTCAGCTTATTGAGGCAGTAAATCCGCCAGCAAAATCCAGCCGATGATGGTGCCGCTGTCACCGGCGTACTCTACCAGCACACACTCGCGGCTGAAGTTGTCAAAGCGACGGCCGTCCGGCAGGAAACGCACCGTTGCGTTTTCAGGGATGCGTCCGATGGCTTCATTAGTCTCATAACAACCGCTGCGGGCAAACACCGAGCGGGCCGTCATACCGCTGATGGGGGTGGGTGTGAGCGTGGGTGTGGCGGTTGAGGTGGGCGTCATGGTGGGTGTAGCAGTCAGCGTGGCGGTGGCCGTGGCAGTAGCTGTAGCAGTGGAGGTTGCGGTAGCGGTGGGGGTTAGCGCCTTGAGATAATCAGCCACTTTCCCGCCGCCCCACATGGCCAGCAGAGCCAGCAGACCAATGATGACCACCACGCCCAACACACGCGCTCCGGCTTTGGCAGTGTGATAGCTGCCCAGGGCGCGGTTCAACTCGACCACGCGCGGATCGTTGGGGAAACGCCGGCGCACATCCTCACTCAGGCGTGAGGCGCCCACCGGCAGGCTTTTCGACCGTTTGGCGGTATCCAGCGCCTGCGCCAGTTCATCTTCCAGTTTGACCAGTTCACGCGTCAATCCCTCGATCGAGTTCTGCAGTTCATCCAGGGTTTCATCACTCCCTTCCAGGTTGCGCACCTGATCCACGTACTGGCGCGCCTGGCGGGCCAGGTTTTGAGCGGATTCAAGAGTCTGCGAGCGTTCGGCCTGGTTCTTGTTGGCCTTGGCCTGCTCGCGCAGCGGGCTGGTGATGCGAGGAATCACCGTATCCAGGCGCGAACGCAGCCGCTGCAGGGCCATGTTCTCACCGTATTCGCCGATCAGGATCTCCAGATCGTTCTTAGCCTGCTGGATCAAGCGCACATCCGGGGTCGTAGCAAACAGTGCGTCATTGATGGCGCGGATGGCTTCTTTGGTCTTTCGCAGTTCCTGGGCTTTATCCTTGTACTTGGGCAGTCCGGTGGCCTGACCGGCTGTCTCCACCCGGTCGATGCCTTCTTCCAGACGCCCGTTTTGAAACAGCTTGATGCCCTCATGATACACGCTCTCGGCATCCACATTTTGCTGCAGTTTCTGCTCGAAATCCTGTCCCTCCTGCCAGCGCTGGATGCCCAGCTCACGCAGGATGGACTGCGCCTTGCTCAACAGAGCCTGGGCGTCGCCATAGCGGCCTACACGAGCGGCAGATTGAGCCTTGCCGTAGGCAGAGGCTGCCTCGGGGGGCAACGCCACGGCTGGGATGTAGCCGGTGCGCAAATACTCATCCGATTCAGCGCGGTGCTGCTGGGCGCGATCCCAATCCGGTTCGATTTGCATCACCTGGTCATACAGCCGCATCGATTCAGCATATCGCCCGCCATAGAACATCTTCTCGGCGTCTTCCATGAGCTGCTCCGCTTTGACATTGTGACGCCGTTTATCGGAGGGCACATTCTCTTCACCGCGCATCGCAGGCGCGGAGGCTGCCGGTTCGGGGTTCGACCACGCAGCCGGCTGGGGCACAAAGGTATCCGAAGGTCCATCGGATGTCTCGAGCTGCCGGATTTTTCGCTTGAGGTCGCGGTGGATATTTTGCAGTTGTTCCTGCTGTTCGGGTTCAAGCCCCTGAAATTCATCGCCATGCAGCAGTTCATCCACATCCACCAGCATCTGGCTTAATTCCAGTGCCGAAGCGTTCTGGCTGCTCAGAAGCCGATTTGCTTTATTCTCCAACGAATCTACGTTCACCATTCGTCAATTTCTCCATTTTCCGGGCAGAGGCCTCAGGGGTCTCTGTCATCAGGTTCTCTTTCGATTACTTTACGGAGTGTCGTGATACACCAGCAGCAGATCCTGTTTGAGCTGCTTTGCCTGAATGTACCCTCCGCACAATGTTTGTTCGATAATCTGCTTGATCCGCTCACCAAGGCGTTGATCATCATACGACCATTGCACGTTATAACTGTGCGAGGCGGCTTCGATCTCATCCGGGCGGGTTGGACCGGCTGGCAAAGCGCCGGGGGCGGGCCGGCCGGTAAAAATGTGATGCAGCGCCCGCGCGCCAAATTGCACCAGATCAAACTGCGTTTCCGCGTCGGTCAGCGGTTTATCTGAAAGTTTAGCCACATTCCAGTCGATCATAAACACGCCGTTGTACACCTGCTGCCAGTAGTAATGCAGGATTTTATGATCCCGGTACATGATCTGATTGGCATGCGCCCTGGCAAGGATATCACAGATTTGGGCGGAAATCAGCAAACCCAGCCGTACCGGCATGAGCATACCCTGGTTGTGACCCGCATCACACAGCAGCAGCAGGTTCGACTCATAATTCTTTTTTTCCATGGCCAGGTACGGCAGCCAGCCCTCATGCGAATAGCGCGGCAGGCTGTCAACGTATTCATCGGCGTTTTCCCAGCCGTAGCGTAGCAACTGACCGGATAATTGATCCGGTTCCAGAAAAACCCGCTCAGCCGGCAGTTCAGGTTCCGGTTTTAGAAATCCAAACTCAAACAGAGGGGTGATACCGGCGAACTGCTGCATGATTTTCATCACCCGTACCTCTTCGATGAAGAGCGGGAGTGCATATTCCACCTGGTTGGGGCGCATGATCTTGATGGCGCGCTGCCGGAGCTGGTCATCACCGAGGCGTACAAAACCCAGGAACACCCGCGCCGATGAACCCTGCGCTTCCGGTTTCCACAAATCCAGCGGTTCGTTCAGCGACAGGTCTCCGTCCGGCCCAAAAACGGTCTCTTTAAAACCGTGAAAGAACTGCTCAGCCATGTGATTCTTTGGTTTGCGTTCCAGGCTATATTTTACCGAGCCCTCACTAACAAACTGTCGGTTTCGTTTGGCTGCTTCCACACTGGGCGGATTGGGCATGGAGCCGGCAATGTGATCCCGCAGCCAGGTCATCTCGCGAAATACTTCCGTCTGTTCACGGGCAGCCTGAGCCGCGCTGCCACCCTGCCGGAGTAGTTTCAACACACCCAGAACTCGGTCGAGCCAGGCGGTCGGACCGATTCGGCTGCGCAGATCGCGCGCGATGACCTCATGGCGGGTGCCATAGGCCAGCACGCCTTCCGATCCTGCCGGTCCCTCGGCCAGCGCATCCAGCCAGGATTGAAGGGTGTCCATCAATTCAATGACCCGCAGTACGCGCAGCCGTTGAGGGTCCCAGAGCAGCAGACGCCGCAGCGCGCGGTTCATCACATCAAATTCTTTGCGATCCCATGCATCCAGAATGATGTGGATTTGCGCTGAAGGCTGGTAGATGTTGCGCTCCAGATAGCGCGCCGCGGCCGGGTAGACCGCCCCAATTTCCTGGGCCAGCAAAGTGACATCGCGGTAATCCAATCCGCTGAACGGCGGAGGGGGTTCCACTTCCGTCCAGCGCGGCAAAATTTCGTTGCGCAATTTGTTCAGCCAGGCCTGCATCAGGCGGTTTCTCTCATTGGTGCCAACAAAGACGATCGGCTCGCTGAACAACGTGGATTCTTCCACGTCAAAGGTCTCACGGATCGGGCGCAGTTCGCTCTCCAGAACCTTGCTGAACAACTGCGCGGCTTCCAGCGGCGCTGGGGTGCGGGGGTCGATCTCAAGCTGCATCACGCGCAGCATTTTACTCACCTCAGGATACCAGTCCGGCAACGCGGAGGTTTTTGTCTCCCGCATCAGCAACCACAGGATATCGGTCCAGTTGTTCTGGAACGCCTCCTCGATGGCGCGCAAAAATCCCACCTGATTTTCAGCAGAGTATGACATGCCAATGCCGCTGAGCGTATTCAACAACCGCCAGGTGGTGCCGTCGCCGCCGGGCAGGTCCTGGGCCTGTTCGGCCAGCCAGCGAAACTCCACCATTTTACGGTCCGCTGCCAGGCTTTGCCCAAGCCGGCCAAATAAAGCCATGGCGGCTTTGTAATCCGGGTAGGCTCCCTGGTGGAGCAGCCGGGTATGGATCTTTTGCAGATCGCGGATCTGCCCGATGCGGGGTGGATCACCGGACAGCAGGCCGCGTTCTTTTTCACGCAGTTGCAGCAGCGGTTCTTCGGCCGCTCTCAGTCGCTCCTCAAGGTTCAGGCGGATGGTCTGCGCGGCCGGGATGGCTGTAGCAGGCGATAGGCCCTGTTCAGGCCACTCAAGCTGTTTGTGCAGCCCGGGGTTCACCCGTTTGAGAAACTTGCCCATGCCATCCAGCATTTGCAAATAATCGTCGGTGGCGGTGAAAAGCCGGTCGCGGGTGGTGCCGTCCATCTCAAGAAACTGCGCGTTGCCCCAATCGATCACCGTGCAGGTATTGCTGCCCGGATCCCAAAAGATATGATCCGGCTTGACATCGTTCCACAGCACGCCGCCCTTTTCCACGCCGTCCAGTTCGACCGGATAATGATGAATTTCCTCCAGCAACGTCACCAGGGCATCCAGACATCGCAGAAAGATTAAATCGGGCTGCTTCTTGCTTTCGTGCAGATGGGTCAGAAAATAACGGTCCTCGGGAGAGCAGGTTTCTAATTTAGCTTCCAGTTCGGCCGGCTGTAAATGCGGTACACGGCTGAGCAGATCCAGATCAAAACCGCCCGCTTTTTCGATGACGATAAAGTAATCGGCCGAATCTTCGTATTCCGGTTTGGCCTGGTCGAGCAGGCGCGGGATGGTCAGTGAGCCGTTGTTCAGCTTCACTTTAAAGCCCTTCAACCCGGCCAGTATGCGCCCTTCCGACTCAATCTGGCTGGATTGACGTAAAATATCGGCCTGAAAGGCGGAACGGCGTGGGCGCTTTAGAATAGCCCGGCGACCGTCGGTGATGCTGTGCACGATGTACACCTCACCGGCGTCGCCCTCACCCAGCTTGCTGACCAGATTCCAGGCGGTCGATTGGCCTGTGACCGCATTTCGCTCATCCACAGCATATCCCCAAAGGGGCGTCGCTTAACAGGAAACAGATTCCCCGAAACGGTACCGAAGAGAATGAAGAGTAATTGACTACCATGTACTGGCACAATTATAAGGGAATTTTAAGATTGTCAAGTGAGGTACTGGCTTACGATCACCCTACGATGACCGAAAAAATGCTCTCGAGCGGAAGAATCGCATCTGTTGTGATCATTACGGCCGGGTTTCCAGGCGATTGATCTCTTGCAATTCATTTTGTTTTCGTGCCAGCGCTGAGCGGTAAGGGGCAATCATCTCTTCCAATTTGATTCCTTGTTCCTTCGACTCTTTAGACTGTAACCTCACCGCTGCAGCGGTGGCTATAGACACAAATATACCCACAAACGCAAACACACCCCATATGACCACATCGTAAGCAATAAATGCGGAGAGACTGGCCAGGGTAAAGAGCACGCATACCACCAGCGCAATGGGGTAAAAAGCGTGCTTGTGATATCCATCCTCACGGATGGCCTGCTCGATCACCTGTTCGAGATCACGAATCTCTTTTTTAAGCTTTTCTGAACCGGTCTGGTCGGTAGCGGCAGTGGTTGAACCTGGATAGGGGGAAGCCATACACCCTCCTGGGGGCGGGATTTACTCTGTCATCATTATCAAACAAACCCGCCAGAAAAGCAACTACCGTCTGACAGCCCCGATCCGCCAGCATCCTGGACTGTCAGCCGGATATCACCCGTTATCCATGACATTCTGTACTGAAATGTAGCCTGTCTCCGTACTATAGTAGGTTCAAACGTTATAACATTACTACATTGGAATGTTATAGAGAGTAAGAAGAAAAGCGAGCCCCCGTGAACCAAAATCCATTTGATCGAAACAGTGGTTTTCCCATCTACCGGCAGCTTGCCGAACATATCAAAAAACAAATCGCCAGCGGCGCTTACAAACCCGGTGATCTGCTCCCCAGCGAATCCGATTACATCCGCGAATACAATCTCAGCCGCACCACTGTTCGCCTCGCGTTTGGCCTGGTCACAAACGCCGGCCTGATCCGGCGCGAGCAGGGCAAAGGCACGGTCGTGGTTGAACAGGTCCGCAGTAAACTGCCCTCCCTGTCCAGCTTTACAGAAGAGGCCCACCGCATCGGGCGTACCCCCAGCATCGATTTTCTGGGCGCCCGTGAAGAGCCCGCTCCCTTTGAGGTCAGCCAGGTATTCCAGCTTCCCGAAGGTTCCCCTCTGCTGAAGGTCATCCGCCTGCGAAAAGTGGACGGTGAACCGATTGGCCTGACCACCTCGTGGATGAACATCGTTCAATTCCCTGCACTGCGGCAGTTCGATTACGCCCGCCTGTCAATGTATGAGGGTTTCGAAAAGGCCATGCAGCTCAAGATTCAAAATGCGCGTGAGACCATCTACGCGGATTTGATCCGCGAAGACGAAACCGGCTATCTCAATGTGAAGCACGGAACACCGGTTTTGCGCATGATCCGCACCACCTATATTCAGTCCGATCAGCAGGGTGGAACGCCCATTGAATATGTCGATTGTGTGTTCAACAGTGCCGCCTACTCTGTGGAAGTGGAACTGTATCGATAGATCGGTCACCTAAAAATTCGTTATTTTTCGTTGCGTCTGCCCAAGGGTCTGCGCGACGATCATTCTGAAAGGATCTTTATGAGAAAAGTAGATAAGTTTGCAGAGTTCGAAAGGATCTTTGGAACCCGGAAACCGGTAATCGGTATGGTTCATTTAGCCCCGCTGCCGGGTTCCCCGCGTTATGAAGGCATGAGTATGCAGGAAATCACCGATCTGGCCCTGAGTGATGCCCATTTATTGGAGCAGGCCGGGGTAGACGGCGCCATTATTGAGAATTTTGGCGATGTGATGTTTTACAAGCGCGTTCCTCCTGAAACCATCGCAGCCATGACCTATGTTTCTGCGGCCATCGCCCGTGAGGTACCCAAACTCACGCTGGGCCTATGCGTGCTGCAATCGGATGCTATTGCCGGTCTGGCGATTGCCCATGTGATCGGCGCAAAATTCATCCGCGTACCGTATTACACCGAAACCTATGTGGTGGACGCCGGTTTGATGGACAGTATCGCCGCCGAGACGCTGCGCTACCGTAAGTTCCTCAACGCCGATGTGAAGATCTTTGCCGATGTGCATATCAAACACGGCTATCCTCTCTTACAGCGTCCCATCGGCCAGGCAGCCAACGATCTGGAACACCGCGGTCTGGCGGATGCCATTCTGGTTACCGGCATCGCTACCGGGGCTGAAACCGACAGCGCCGATGTGAAGGAAGTGAAGGAATCTGTTCACTACACCCCTGTACTGGTTGCCAGCGGCGCCGATGAAACAAATCTGCCTCATTACAAAGCGATCGCCGACGGCGTCATTCTGGGCACTCGTATCAAGTTTGACAACGATACGGAAAACCCCATCGATCCCAAAAAACTGGCTTCTTTCATGAAGGTTGCCCGCAGCGTGTGGCCCAAATAGGAGAAATAAAATGAGCATGTACCCTGACGATACCCGTTTGCAGAACTTCCATGATCTGTTTGGCGTCAAAAAACCCATCATCGGAATGCTGCATTTGCCTCCCCTGCCCGGCTCACCGGTATACAACGGCGAAGGTCTCAAAGCAGTCATCGAACGCGCCCTGTATGATCTGAATGAATTGCAGGAAGGCGGCGTAAATGCCGTGGAAGTTGAAAACTTCTCCGATCCAACCTATTACCCCATGGAAGTAGGTCCTGAATTAACCGCCGCGATGGCCGTGATCAGCGAGCACGTCATGCAGGCCGCAAAAGTGCCGGTGGGTATCTGCATCCTGGCCGACCCCAAGGCTTCATTGGGCGTGGCCCATGCGGTAGGCGCAAAATTTGTGCGCGCCACCTTCTTCACCGAAGCGTCGGTAGATGTAAGCGGTTTGGTTCTGCCGAAACCTCACGAACTGCTGCGCTTCCGCAAATTCCTGGATCCCTCCATCAAAATCTTCACCGATGTGCATATCAAACACTCCGCTCCGCTGGTCAACCGCCCGTTGTGTGACTCAGCCCTGGACGCCAAATACTTCCTCTCGGATGCAATCATCATCAGCGGAACGCATACCGGTAAAGAAACCAAACTGGCTGATATTGAAGAGGCAAAACAGGCTGTGGAAGATTTTCCGGTTCTGGTGGGCAGCGGATTCAGCAAAAATAATGCCGAAAAGATATTCAAATATGCCGACGGTGCCATCGTGGGAACCTCGTTGAAAAAAGACGGCGTCAGTTCCAATGTGGTGGACCGGAAACGGGTGCAGGAACTGATGGAAGTGGTCAAAGAAATCAGAGCACACCGCTAATCAACATCAATCATCCTTTGACAGGTCTTTTCAGGAGGTGACAGGGGTCCATTCACAAGAGCAAGGCAAGTTGAGAGATTTCACCGGGTTGAATACTTTGTTCAATTTGTTTGCATCGATAAAGGAGTAATATGTTCAAGAAAAGATTGTTCGTCACTGTTTGCGTCATTGCGATCGTTGCGATGATGGCTGCCTGTTCACCGGCAGCTACTGAAGCTCCGGCTACCGAAGCCCCTGTTGTTGAAGAAGCAGTCGCTACCACGGCTCCTGCTGCAGCCATCAAAGTGGCTGTAGTAGCTGGCGGTGAAATCGGCGATATGGGTTTCATCGACTCAGCCAATGGCGGCTTGGAGCGCATGGTCAATGAACTTGGCCTGGAAACCATGATCATCACCAACCATGATGACAACAACAACAACCTCGATATCCTCCTGTCTGCTGCTGAAGAAGCCGACCTGATTTTTGTTATCCCCGGCTATTTCTTCGATGAACAGCTCAAAGAGGTCGTTCCCCAGTTCCCCGACAAAACTTTCGTGTATGTCGATGGTGCCAGCTCCATTGAAGGCATGATGTCCGTTTCGTTCAAACAGAACGAGGGTGCATTCCTGGCCGGCGCACTGGCAGCCCTTATGACCACCCAGACCGAAGCATTAGCCAACGCCGATGACGCGACCGTGGTAGGCTTCATGGGCGGCGCGGACATGCCCGTGATCCATGACTACCAGGTTGGCTTTGACCAGGGCGCCAAATACGCCGTGGAAGGCATCACTCTGGTTGACCAATACGCCGGTACGCATTACGATGCCGCTATCGGCAAAGAAACCGCACTTGCCATGTACGGTCAGGGCGCCGATATCATCTTCCAGGCTGCCGGTCCGACCGGTTTAGGTTTGTTCGAAGCTGCCAAAGAAGCTGAACGCTATGCCATCGGTGTGGATACCAACCAGAAGGGTCTCGCCCCGGAATGGGTACTGGCCTCCATGCGCAAGAACGTAGGCGATTCGATCTTCCAGTTCACCCAGGCCTTCATTTCCGGTGAGCTTGAAGCCGGCGCCGCTCTTTCCTACGGCCTGGCTGAGAATGGTGTCGGGATCGACTATGGTGGTATGGATCCTGACCTGGTTCCCCAGGAGATCAAAGACAAAGTAGCTGAGTATGCCCAGAAGATCATCGACGGTGAGATTGTCGTCGATACATACACCGCAGCAGAGTAAACCTTAGTTTTTCAACAGGGTGAGGGGGAAACCTCTCACCCTGTCTTTTTGAGCCGGTATGAGTTCGCGGAGAGACACAAGTGAAGTACGCAATTGAAACGCAGAAAATCACCAAGGTCTTCGGCAGCACCATCGCAAATGATCAAATCGACCTGGCTGTGATTGAGGGGCATATCCATGCTGTGCTGGGTGAAAACGGAGCAGGCAAAACCACCCTGATGCGCATCCTGTTTGGTGAAGAAGCCCCTACATCAGGTGAGATAAAAGTAAACGGCACACCGGTGGTCATTCACAATCCCGCGGAGGCGCTCAAGCTGTCCATCGGATTTATCCACCAGAACTTTACGCTGGTCAATGAATTTACCATCGCTCAAAACTTTGCGCTGGGGATCGAACCGCGCAAAAATTTGTTCTTTTGCGACTATGAAACCGTCAACAAACGTGCGAAGGAAATTTTGGATCTGCTGGACATGCCGTTGGATCTGACGGTGCCGGTGGGTTCGCTGTCTGTAGAAGAGCGGCAAATTGTTGAAATTGGCAAGGCCTTGTATCGCGGGGCACAAATTCTCATTCTCGATGAGCCGACCTCGGTGCTGACCCCGCAAAAGATTGAAAAATTGCTCAATATCCTGCGCAAACTGCGCCAGGAAGGCAAGACCATCATCATTATTACCCATAAACTGGAAGAAGCGCTGGCCATTTCGGATGAAATCAGCGTGCTGCGCAAGGGCGCCCTCAAAGCCACCCTGCCGCGGGCCGAGATGGACCGGGATAAATTGATTCGCCTGATGGTAGGCGATGAACCGCTGAATGTGATTGATAAAAAGAAACACACGTACGGAAACGCCATGCTGGAGGTGCTGGATTTATGTATCAGCAGCCGCGAGCGACAGATTATCAAGCATGTCAGCTTTTCCGTCAATCGGGGCGAGATTTTTGGTCTCACCGGCGTGGGCGGCAATGGGCAGGCTGAAGTGGTTGAGGCCCTGTCAGGGATGCGCCCGGTGACGAACGGGAAGATCGTTTTTGACGGGCAGGATGTGACTCGCTGGGATGTGCGCCAACGCCGGTTGGCCGGTATGGCTTATGTGCCTGAAAACCGCATCACCCGCGGTACGGCTGTGGGATTATCGATTCTGGATAATGCGGTGATGGGTCACCATTACCTGCCCGGGTTTCACCAGGGCATCGTGCTGAAGCAGAAAAAGATGCGCTCATTCGCTCAAGAAATCATTCACAAGTACGATGTGGTAGCCAGTTCGCTGGAGATCAACGCCGGCAGTCTTTCGGGCGGAAATCTGCAAAAATTGGTGATCGGGCGTGAGTTCTCAAAGGATACTCCCTTCATGATTGTGGCTTATCCCAGCCAGGGTATCGATATCCGCACCACCCGGTTTGTCCAATCTGAGTTGATACGCCGGCGCGATGAGGGCTGCGCCATCCTGTTGATTTCCGGTGATATGGATGAGATCTTCGGGCTGTGCGATCGGATTGGGGTGATGTATTCGGGTGAACTGGTTGCCATCACCCGCCCGGAAGAGATTGATCGGTTTGAACTGGGCAAATACATGGTTGGATCAAAGAGGATGTAAATATGGACGAGAAAAAGAACATCCGCCGGGAGATCTTTCAACAGAGTTTTGGTTTTATTGCAGCTATTCTGGTGGCTATACTGTTTGGATTGGCCATTTTGCTGCTGGATGGGTCGAACATCGCCGATATTTTCACGAGCGCCGTATCCAGTACATTTTCATCGACGTTCCGGTTCGCCAATATGATCTCACGGCTGGTGTTGATTGTGCTAGTGGCGCTGGCGGCTGCCATCCCATTCAAAGCCGGTATCTGGAATATCGGCGGTGATGGACAACTTCTGGTGGGTGCGCTGTGTTCAGCCCTGGCCGGTGTCTACATCACCGGTTTGCCGCCGGTACTGCATATTCTGCTGTGCGTACTGGCCGGTATGGCGGGCGGAGCGCTGTGGGCGCTGGTTCCGGCCCTGCTGCGCCTGAAATACAACGCTAATGAAATTGTGACCACCATTATGATGAATTACCTGGCCACACTGTTCACCAACTACATGGTCAACTACCCCTTTCGGGCTGCCGGTGCTTCCAACGCAGAGACTGAACTGATCCAGAAATCGGCTTACCTCCAGCAGCTTGTGCCGCTCTCCAATCTGAGTGCGGGTCTCTTTATTGCAGCAGCCGTTTTTCTGGTGATCTGGTTCCTGGATGCCAAAACCAGTTGGGGATACGAATGGAAGGTACTGGGCGCCAATGAAGAATTTGCCCGGTACGGCGGTGTGCGTGATCAGCAAAAACGTCTGCTGGCCATGCTGATTGGCGGCGCACTGGCGGGGCTGGCGGGTACCATCCTGGTGCTGGGCGTGAACCACAAATTCCTCTCCGGTCTGGGCGGCGGGATTGGCTTTACCGGTGTGCTGATTGCCATCATCGCCACCAACAGTCCCATCCTGATTCTGGTAGTATCGGCTATTTTTGCCTTCATCCAGAGCAGCATGATTGGCCTGGAAGCCAAACTGGGAATTGCCCCCGAGTTCAATGATATTCTGCAAAGTGTGATCATCCTGGTGGTCATTATCCGTTCACGCATCGGATCTACTCTTTCCAAACTGTTCATCCACAGGAAGAATTATGGAAAATCTCGTTGAGTTTTTGCGCGCGTCGATCCGCCTGGCCACACCGCTTCTGCTGGCAGCGTTAGGCGGCGCCTATATGCAGGTAGCCGGCGTGCCCAATGTAGGCATGGAAGGTATGATGCTGCTGGCAGCCCTGGTGGGTTACATCGCGAGCTTCACCACCGGAAGCTGGCTGATCGGGCTGGTGTGCGGTATCCTCGCATCCGTTCTGCTGAGCCTGTTTTATGCGTATTTTGTTCTCAAACTCAAGGCTGATATCTTTGCGGTGGGCATCACCATCAACATCCTGATGAGCGGTGTGACCGCCTACATTATCCGGCGTTATTATCATCAGGAGGCTGTGCTTTCTTCACAAGATATCGCGCTGCTGCCGGATGTGGGTCTCAAGTTTCTGCAAAAGTACCCCCTGCTGAACGGTCTCCTGAATGACTACTCTATATTGATCCCTATCGGCTTTTTGCTGGTGCTGGTCACCTACCTGGTGTTTTACAAAACACCGTTCGGTTTCTGGCTCAGAGCCACCGGCTCCAACCCGCTGGCGGTCAGCGCCTCCGGCAAGAGCATCCAGGGGATGCAGCTCAGCTCATTTATCATCAGCGCTGTGTTCTGCGGTCTGGCAGGCGTGCATCTTTCGATGGGGTATCTGGGCATCTTCACCCTCACCATTGTGTCGGGACGCGGTTTCATTGCCCTGGCTATTGTGCTGTTCGGCAGCGGAAATCCCATCACCGTGTTGATCGCCAGTCTCATTTTTGGCATGGCCAACGCCGCCAGCCTGCGCATCCCATCGGAGATCATCCCCTCGCAGATCCCGCAGATGTTGCCGTACATCTTAACCATCATCGCCATCGCCCTGATGAGCCGGTATGCCAAATCGTTTACGCGTGCAGAACAATGATATACCAGAGAAAATGAACATGGAAACGAACAGGAATGTCACGGTAGATGTAATGGGGATCGGCGATGCCATGGTGGATTTGCTCACCCATGCCGCTACGCTTCCTCCCCGCGGCGGAAACATCTGGAGTTCGGCAGTCAGTCTGAGCCCGGGCGGCACCACAGCCAATGTGGCTGCCAATGCTGCCACCCTGGGCATCCGCTCCGGGTTCATCGGCTGCGTGGGGGATGATCCGTATGGGCAGTACACCATCCAGGAATTTCAAAAAGCCGGCGTGGACACCACCGGTGTGATTGTCAGACCCGGTGATTTTACCGGCATCGTACTGGCCATCATCGATGATACCGGCGAACGCACCTTTATTGCCTGCGCCAGAGGAGCCTCGCACACCGACCTTCATAAAGCGGATATTGACCGGATCAAACCTCTTTTACCGGCTGTGATTCATACCAGCGGCGTATGCCTTGTAGAAGAACCTTCGCGTTCAGCCCTGCTGTATGCCCTGGATTATGCGCATGATCGCGGACATCTCATTTATTACGACCCCAACCTGCGCCTGGAGGGAGATTATTTTCCGCCGGAATTGCGCGCCGCTCAATGGAAAGCCATCGCCTGTTCGGATGTGGTTCTGATCGGTGACGAGGAAATGCGGCTGCTGTTCCCCCATATGAGCTTCTCAGAAGGTGTGGAGCATATGTTTGAAACAGGTATTCGGCTGGTGGTGCTCAAACAGGGTGAGCAGGGAGCCTCGGTGTTCAGCGACGACTTTGATGAACACTGTCCGGCTTTCAAGGTACCCGTGCTCAGCACTGCCGGCGCCGGTGATTCTTTTGACGCCGGCTTTATCGCCGCCCGCTGCCGGGGCGCCGATCTGCACGATGCACTGGTGTACGCCTGCGCGGTGGGCGCGCTCAAGGTCACCCGCCAGGGTGCGCGAGCTGTTCCGAATCACGCAGAGACAATGGCATTTCTGAAAGAACGTGGTGAAACGGTCAATAGCCTGAAAAATTGTGAACCTTGAACCCCGTTGAGGTTCAGGAAACAGGATCAAAAATCCAATCTCTTGATAATGGAGATTGGATTTTTAGTATGTTCGACCCGGCGCCGGACTGTGTTTTTGATTTTTCGAAATGTACTGTAACGCCGGTTCGTTACCTGGAAGGCACTTCAATCGCTCCATTGCCGCCTGACGAACCGATTCTTCCACATCAGAATACGTGCCGTAAGCATCTGCGCTGAACCCCACATAGACTTCCGGCCTGCACACAATATACGCAAGCAGCATCGGATCGGTAATGCGCGGGATCATGGTTTCAAACAGGGTCGCCCTTTTTCCGTTTTGGGCTACATCATAAAGCAACTGGATATCTGTCAATCGTCGTGAAATGACTTTGCACAGGGAGGAGACCCTGGTATTTTTTGCGATCTGCGCCAGGACCGATTGATCTTCCACCCTCTCCACCAGCAACTCCAGTACCAGCGAGGTTTCATTGATCTTATAACCGGCATGCCTCTCCGCCGCAGCCCGGTTGATAAAATTGACATTGCTGATCCGGCTGATTGCCCTGCGGATCACCCGTTCACCTTCTTCACGCATCTTCCACTTTTCATCATCAGCGGCTTTGAGCAGCAGAGCTGAATCCCACAATTCATCGAGCAGCAATAACGCTTTGTCCAAATCAAAAGCTTTTTGAAAACAAAAGTACAGCTCATTTTGCGTGAGACTCTTGAGAACGCCGGCGTTCCGAATACCAAAGTAACCTGTTTCTCTGGCAAGCCGGATTAGAAGGGATTTCTCGGAGAGGGTTGTTTCTCCGACACGGCGCAGGTTACTGTCTTTTGTCTGAACACAGATCTGAAGACGGGCATTTTCATCAATGTGCAGGAATAATTCGCGGACGACGGGCTCTTGATTAAGAGTAAATACACGCATGGGTTGAAGGATTCTGACGATATTTTCCTGGCGGGTCAACAGCAGAGCAGCCTGGTCACTGACCTTTGTACTGATGGCATGCAGGGCCACATCCAGCAGCAAAAGCTCTTCCCCTTTTAGCAGCCGAACCGCGAACTCACGTATGGGTTCATCGTGGTTACAATGCCTGGCAAAATCGCACAGACAGGTTTTTTCAGAGATGCATTCCAGGGCGGTTTCCCGTACGAAGCTGGCAGTCCTCTCTTCAGCGATTTGCTTCAGCGAATTTTCATCGATGATGTTTTTTAAGGTAGCCGTGCGCACGGCTGCCATACGCACGGCTTTGGAGGAAGGTGTTTCATTCGCCCAACTGGCAAGCTTTTTATCTTTTGCCAGAATGATTTCAAGTAACAGATCCGGATCGGTGATAGATTCAACTGCACGAACAGCCTTTGTTTCATCACGGCTCTGCCAGGCAGGCCCGAATAACCCCATAATCACTCCTCTGTGATGTTAACTGTCTGTGATGTCACCTCATTATATTATGAAATAACAACGTGATTGGACACTCAACCTTCTGGTCTGTTTTTGCGTTTAATCATCATCCCGTTTCATTTAAGGATGGATTCGGGATTTTCCTGTGCGGTAAGGATTCCTATTCTTGTTACTGCAGAACTAATAATTTCATCCAGAAGCTCGCTGCCTGATATCCCCTCTGCCCTGGCCATAAAACCAATATAACTATGCGGCTTATCCAGCGGTGTGCACATGAGGCCGGCAAATGAGTTGGCTTCCAAAAGAAACGGTCCTTCATCGGTCACTATCATGTCGATACGTCCGAAATCCTTCAAACCCAACACCTGGAAGGCAATCAACGCCAGTTGCTGAATTGCCCGAGTCTGCGCTTCATCCAGCGGCGCCGGACATAAGAAGGTGTCATTATCGGCCGCTTTTTTGTCGTAACCGAGAGTGATATCCCCTTCTCGGTAGACGATTTCGAGCGGGGGCAGGGCCCTTGCATGCGGTGGATTGCCCAGCACACCCACAGTGATCTCGCGTCCGCGTAAAAATCGCTCAATCAGTACTGGCTGGCCAATCGTTTCAAGCAATTTCCCCACACGCGAAATCAATTGATCATAACTGTGAACAACCGAGTCTTTTGAAACACCCGCGCTTCCACGTCCTGCCACCGGCTTGACAAATAGCGGGTAAT
>CAZHMZ010000078.1:7800-16747 GCA_964532655.1 uncultured Anaerolineaceae bacterium | reverse complement strand
GAATCGCATTGTAACATGAGTTCAAGCCAATCTGGTTATCAGGAAAGACCGCATACCGCCGATATCGCCCTGCATATGTGGGCCGGAACGCTGCCCGATTTATTCCGGCAAGCCAGGATGGGGCTGGGCGAGATGCTGAAAGCTCAGGTAGATGAGACGGCTGAGGTCATGCATACCAGCCTCACATTGAAGGAGATTGATCTGGAGAGTCTGCTGGTTGCGTTTATATCTGAGCTACTGTATTTCTATGAACAGAATGGGGTGCTCCTGAAGCCAACCGAAGTGGTTCTGGAGGGTAGCAGGTTGGATGCGCGTCTGGAAGGTCGGCTGGTGCTCGACGCCGGGCGTGAGATCAAGGCGGTGACTTACTCTGACCTGCGCATCTTTCAAGTGGATGGAAAATTCGAGACCACTCTGGTGTTTGATATTTAGAGGAATGGTATTGAGGTAAGCAGATGGATCTGAAAGACTTTACCCGTGTGAGTGATTATGAGTGGCTGCTGCCGATCAATAAGCAAAAAGGGATGGTTGTACCGGTTCGGTTGTTTGCGTCGCACAGAATACTTCTCAACGCCATGCAGGACCGTTCCATTGAACAGGCAGTGAATGCCGCATCTCTGCCCGGGCTGGTGGATGAGGTAAAGATCATGCCGGACATGCATCAGGGCTATGGCTTCCCCATCGGCGGGGTGGCGGCTTCCGCTTACCCGGATGGGGTGATCTCACCCGGCGGGATTGGCTATGATATCAATTGCGGTGTGCGATTGCTCTCTACGCGGATACCCTATGCTGAGGTGATCGATTATCTGCCGGCGCTGGCCGACGCACTTAACCGCTGCTGTCCGAGCGGGGTGGGGAAAAAGAGCAATCTCTCGCTGTTAAAATCCGATCTGTTTCAGGTTTTGGAGCAGGGCGCCAAATGGCTGCGAAAAAAAGGCATGGCCGAAGAAAGTGACCTGCTGCGAGCGGAGCATGGCGGATCGCTGACAGGAGCGGACCCTCAGTTTGTCAGCGAGCGAGCTCTGGAACGTGGCCGTGAGCAGCTCGGTTCACTTGGCTCGGGTAATCACTTTTTGGAGATTGGGGTGGTGGATCAGGTATTTCACCCGGATGCTGCTCTGCAAATGGGTCTACAGGAAGGTATGCTCACCCTGATGATCCATTCCGGTTCACGTGGGCTGGGGCATCAGGTCTGTACCGACTATGTACAGCAGTTTCAGGCGGTGGTACAACGTTATGGAATTCATCTGGCTGACCGCGAACTGGTGTGCGCGCCGCTGGAATCGAAAGAAGGGCAGGCTTATTTTGCTGCCATGAAAGCAGCCGCCAACTTCGCGTACGCCAATCGGCAGGCGCTGGCGTATTATGCCCGCGGAGCGTTTGAAGAAGCACTGGCCGGCAAGGTTAAAGACTGGCATCTGCGGGCTGTCTACGATGTATCGCACAACATCGCCCATATTGAAACGCATCGGATTAACGGGCAATCCCGGAAAGTGTGCGTCCATCGCAAGGGAGCCACACGCGCCTTTGGACCCGGCGATGCAGCATTGCCACCGGAGTATCGCCAATTTGGGCAGCCGGTTCTGGTGCCGGGCAGTATGGGCACCTCTTCTTGGGTGCTGGTGGGAACCGAGCAAAGCATGGAAAAATCACTGGGGTCCTGCTGCCACGGCGCAGGTCGGCTGCTCAGCCGGCATGAGGCCCTCAAAGTAGTGCGTGGCGAAAACCTGCGCCAGGAATTGACCCAACGTGGGATCCATATTCGGGCCGGTTCTGTGAAGGGGCTGGCCGAAGAAGCACCACAAGCCTATAAAGATGTGGATGAGGTGATCGAAAGCGTGGCTGGTGCGGGAATCGCACAAAAAGCGGTACGCATCCGGCCGGTGGTTGTGATTAAGGGATAAACCTTATCGGATGTAAATGGGATTGCTGTAAATCCAACCCCGCCACTTGCCCAGATATTGGATAAACACTTCCACCCTGTACACGCCCGGCTGGTTGACCACGTGGGTCATCACCTCGCGGTCCGCCCAGGTTTTCAGGCGCTGACCGTTGCGATACAGGATGCAGCGTGTGCGCATCGGCAGACGGATTTGCAGCGTGACACCCGCTTTGAGCTTGATCTCCTCACCCATCTGGGCGGTCAGGTCTTTTCCCTGGGCTGCAAAACGAAATCCGCGCGAGGAAGCGGGCAGATCATAGGCTACAAAGGCGTTCCCCTGTCTCAGGGCGTTGACCACCATTCTGCGATCCGTGATGGCATCCCCACTGAGTTCCTGGGGTACCAGGATGTGGGTATTCACACTGCGAAAATGATACGAATACGGCAGCACCTTGCGATGTAATGGCCCCAGGTGAAAATCCATACAGTGACTGTCAGATCCGCCCACCGCCACCAGACGCATACCGTCATTCAACAATTCGTCCCATTTTTTGATGGCATCTCTGGGTGGGGCAGTGGCAATGTACTGCGGAAATAGCGTATAAAACAGACCGTCCAGATAGTTATGCACCACTTCCTTGATTTCGCTGAAACCGTTCCACAACTCAATGCCGGTATATCCCTCTACCTGCCAGTCTTCCCAGGTGATATCCGTTTGATGGAACATGGGTAAAGCCTGTTCATGGGTGTGCGCAAGAAAGGACAGGCCGCCATTCATGTTGGCCTGATCGATCACTTTTTGCGGATTTCTCCCATAGGGCGCCAGATCTTTATCACTGCCAATGATGAGCAGGTGGCTTTTCTGCGGATCACGCGCGGGGTCATGGACTTCCTGGCCAACAATGATCAGCAAACGGCGGCCGTCTTTTTCGTAGTACGGATCAATCCCGCGTACCAGTACATTGTGGTCGGTAAAAATCAATACGTCCAGCCCGGCTTCATGGGCAATTTTGGCAATATTCTGGTGAATATCGCTCCCGTCGGAATATCGGGTATGGATATGGAGGTTTGTGACGAGTTCTATCATGTTGGTTGACGAAATCCGGTTTCAGACGGTATAATTCACCTGCTTAAGATTAGGAGGCGAACAGTGCAACTTCAAGGTTATTTCCAGATAGCAACGATTATAACGTCGATCGCACTTATTGCGAGTGTTGTTCTGCAGAACAAAGGCATCGGTTTAGGCGGTCTCGGTGGGCAGGATACCGGCAGTGTTTTCACGGCCCGGCGTGGGATTGAAAAGACCCTTTTCTCCATCACGATTGGTCTTTCCGTGCTGTTCTTTGTGCTGACCCTCGTGACGGTTTACATCAGCAATTAGCCTCCGGTTTTCAATCCGCAAGAACCAGTTTTCAGCTTTCTGAAATTTATCGGGTACTTCATCAATAAGAGGTACCCGTATTTTTGTTGCATTGATCGGCCTACAATCCCCCTTGACAGTTTACCAAAAATTTTCTGGTATGATTGGGTTTAAGCATTGATTCTTTGAAACAAAACCTGTTTGCACAGAGAAAATCCTGAACAATAAGAGAACCTTTTTATGAAACGATTCCGTTGGCAGTTGATCATCATTTTTATCACGGGGGCCATTGTCGGCATCCTGTTTTTGGGAAATGGGGTGGAAACAAATATCACAGAGGAACCCGAACCTGAACAGGGCGGTACCTATACTGAAGCTTTAACCGGTTCACTCAACCGACTGAACCCACTGCTGGATGATAATAATGCGGTAGACCGGGATGTCGACCGTTTGATTTACAGTGGTTTGCTCAAATTTGATGACCGCGGCACCGCCCAGCCTGATCTGGCTGAATCATGGGGGATTTCCCGTGATGGTACAGTGTACAACTTTACACTCAAATCCGATCTGGTCTGGCACGACGGTGAACCGGTCACCAGCGATGACATTCTCTTCACCATTGAACTGATGCGTGAGGGTGCCAGTGTGGTGCCGGAGGATCTGCAGACCTTCTGGCAGGATGTAGAAGTGGTAGCCCTCAGCGAAGATACCATCCAGTTCAGACTACCTGAGGCCTATTCACCGTTTCCAGATTACCTCACCTTTGGCATTCTGCCCGCTCATCTTCTAGCCGATTTGACCTTTGACCAGATTGTGGATGATCAATTCAATCTGCAGCCGGTTGGAACCGGACCTTATCGGTTTGATCACCTCATCGTGGAAAATGATTCGATCGTGGGGGTGGTTCTCTCGGCTTTTGATCAATATTATGACGGCCGGGCGTTTTTGGATCAGATCGTGTTCCGCTATTACCCTGACAGTGTGGCCGCTTTGCAGGCTTATCGTGATGACGCGGTGGACGGCATCGGTTATGTATCGGATGAAATCTTGCCGGATGTTCTGGCGGAAGATGGCCTGTCGCTTTACACAGCCCGAAAACCCGAGATGGGTATAATTTTTCTGAATCTGAATAACCCTGAAGCTCCATTCTTCCAGGATGCGGCTGTCCGGAAGGCGCTGCTGCAGGGGATTAACCGCCGCATGATTGTAGATCAATACCTGAAAGGCCAGGGATTTGTAGCTAACGGGGTGATTCTGCCGAATACGTGGGCTTATTATGAAGGTCTGACGGAAACTGAATTTGACCTGGAAAGCGCCAAATTGGTCCTTAAAGAAGCGGGCTATGCTGTCGGGACCGACGACCCGGTGCGCGTAAACGAAGATGGTGTACGATTTGAATTTGAGTTGATCTACCCAGACGAGGAAATTTTCCAACCCATCGTTGATTCAATCACAGCCAGTTGGACTGAGCTGGGAGTTGCCGTCACAGCAACACCCATGCCATATGATGAGTTAATCAACACCCGTTTGGAGAACCGCGATTTTGATGCGGCCCTGGTGAACATCAATTTGTCCGGTACGCCGGATCCGGATCCATACCCGTTCTGGGATCAGGCTCAAACCACCGGCGGACAAAATTATTCGCAGTGGAATGACTCAATCGCCAGTGATTACATTGAGGATGCCCGTGTGACCTGGGATCTGGCGGAACGAACCCGTCTGTACCGAAACTTCCAGGTGGTGTTCAATGACGCCATGCCTTCCCTGCCCCTGTATTACACCGTGTACAACTATGCGGTGGATAAAGCGTATCAGGGCGTCAGTGTTGGCCCCATCTTTGATTCCAGCGACCGGTTTGCCACTGTGACCGGATGGTATTTGAATGTGACACGCGCGCGGGATACCCAGCCCGCTGCCACGCAGGAATAAAATGGTCATCAACAGCACCGGCTGGAATGTGTGTCTGGTCGGTGCTGAGGTATCGCCCGATGGACGTTTGAAACATGTGATTAATCGCGGTAATTTATGCAGGGTTTATTGGAAGGGGTGATAGATCATGGACCATTTACAAAAAGACCGCACGCTTCTGCATCATGCAGAATCAGAATTGAAGGATTTTTTACTGTCCGATCAATTGTTCTGGCCGCTCAGCGAAGGTGAAAGGCTTACACTGGGCAGTCTGCTGCTCGCACTGATCCGTGTGAAGGCAGTTGCGAAGAGCCCCGATGAAATCCAAACCATTGAGCGTGTCAATGCACATCTCTCCGAAATACGAACTACCTGGCGTACCACCTGGTCTAATAAGGCAGCGCTCGAGTTCCGATCGCGGTTGCGCCAGTGGGAACTGGTAGTACGGGAGATTATTACGAGAGATAATCACACAAACATCGTATATCACCACGAAGTCACTTTGCGGGTTATCCTGGCTTTGCTGCAGCCGGAGATGCTGGAACCGGATGTGGTGGCTCTTGAACATCTCGGCATACTCGACCACCAACTTTCAGCAGCGTCTCACAAGACCGGTTTTATCTGGGATCCCGGCTTGCAGGAACAATTTCCTGAAGAAAAATTCTGGTTCTTATATCGAAATCCCACCCAGGAGGTGAAACGATGAGCCTGTTCACCAGGCAGGGTGATCAGGGCACCACGGGCCTGCTCGGCGGAAGCCGAGTTCCGAAGAATGACCTGATTATGGAAGTACTGGGCACCCTGGATGAAGTGGATGCATCGCTGGGTGTTGCTCGCAGTCAGTGCAAATCGGAGCTGGCGCCGGAGATCATTGTGCAGGTTCAAAAAGATCTGTGGCTGCTGATGGCGGATATCGCCAGTATCGACGCCACTGACAGGAACCAGCGCAGCAATATCAGCGCGGATCACCTGCAATGGATTGAGCAATCCATTACATCCCTTGCAGAAACCTATGAAAAGCCCAACCGGTTGATCATTCCCGGAGAGGTGTATTCGGCCGGTTTGCTGGATTTGGCCAGAACCATCGTACGCCGGGCTGAGCGCCGATTTGTCGATTTACTCTCTGCACGCTCGTTTCACAATCCACATATCCTGCCGTACCTCAATCGTCTTTCCTCGCTTTGTTACGCGCTCGAGTTGAGTGAACTGGCTTTTCATCAGGGAAACAAATGAATTCTTCCGAAAATCAACCCCGTATGATCCGCATCGCAGCGGAGATATTTGACCTGTTCCCCGAATACCGGCGTGGTCTCGTTTTTGCTTATGGTCTCACCAACGGTCCCTCACCGGATGACCTGGTTACAATGCTGCGTGAGCAGGAACAGCGCGTGCGCATGGATCTGGCCAATCAGGATATCAACCTTGTACCGCGGCTGGAACGCTGGCGTGAAGCCTTCCGGTTGACCGGCATCAAACCTACCAAGTTCCGGCCTTCGATTGATGCGATGGTCAGGCGGGTGGTAGTCGGGAATGATTTACCCTCTATCAACCGTTTGGTGGATATCGGTAATCTGATTTCGTTGAAATATTTCATCCCGGTGGGGGCGCATGCCATCGATGTGGTTGAACATGGCATGGATCTGCGCATGGCCGATGGCAGCGAAGATTTCACCCCGTTTGGGACAAACGATCTGGAACATCCTGAAAAGGGTGAAATCATTTTTGCGGACGGTTCGCAGGTGATGACACGCAGGTGGGCCTGGCGGCAGGCAGAACACACAATTGTCAAGGAAACCACCACAGCGGTGGAAGTGAATATTGATCTGCTTCCGCCGTTGCCGGATTGCCTGTATGAAAATGTGGCGAATGATGTGCAGGAACTGTTGATCAGATTCTGCGGGGGGAGATTTCGCACCGCCATGCTGGAGCGGGCGAACTCTCAAGCTGCGCTGGAGTGACCTTCATAGCGCATAACCGGGAACTGTTCGCCGGTGAGCATAAAGCCAATTCTCTGGTACACCTTAAGGGATGAGTGATTATCGCTCTGGGTATTGACAGTGATGGTATCGATACCATTACGCATGGTATAGCGAATCATATCTGCTGTCAACTGGCGTCCGATGCCATGCCCCTGAAGCGAAGGAATGACGGCCAGGCGGGTGAGGTGTGCAGAGAACGGCGTAGCAGAGCTGAACTGGTATCCAACCACCTGGTTTTGATGCATGGCGATCGTCGCGTACGCTGAATGCGAAAAAGCGCTGCGGATATCGTGCTGTGAATAACGCCAGATGGGCGCAAAAGCTTCATAGTCCACACGTACCACTTCATCCAGATCCGCGGGGGTCACCGGGCGGATTTCCAGTTGAGGATCGACATCCGGCAGGCTGGCTGAGAATGGATCCAGTTGCAGCACCACAATCACCTGGTGAAGGGTGAATTGCTGTTCCATCAACAGGCGCAGGAACCAGCCCTGCACAGCTACCGAAACGATCATCTCGGGGATATGCGTATAGTTGCGGCAGATCTCACGGAGGAGCAGGCTGAAAGAATCATTCATGGAATAGCCTGGCTGTGCACCGAAAAATCTCACCCAGGCTACATCCTGCGGATCTTCCGGGCAGGACATGGCAGCCTGGACTGTTTCATGATGATCAATCACGTAATAGGAGGGTTCCCCCAACCGCTCCATAGGCGTACACCAATCCAAATGCCGGTGGATCCGATCGTTGTACGAAAGCAGCTTCTTGATGGCGATGGCGTCTTCTATTACAGCCGGGCGAATAAGGGGAGTAAATGCCATGATTTGCCGGTATCCACCCGGCACGGTGAAACCCTACTTCTCAATCATTTGTTTTATTTTTATCAATCATTTGAAAAGGAACACGCAGAAGTTTCCTTAAGAACTTTTCCTTGAGACCCAGTTTCTTTTTATTTTCCAGCGCGTTGTGCATGCTGGCCAGTGATTGCAGGTGATCACCGGTTTTCAACTGTAAAGCCGACAGGTTTTGCAGCACATAGACCCGCAAATCTTCTTCATGAATGGCGTGAAAAATATCGGCGGCCGTCTGATATTTTAAAATGGCCTGCGGGATATCTCCCAACGCCTCATAAGCTGCCGCCTGGTTACCCAGTGCCATTGCTTCGCGTTTTGAATCACCGGCTTCAGAAAAGATCTGATCGGTTTCGAGGGCAGCATCCAGCGATTTTTGCGCTTCTCCGGCCTGCAACCATGCCACACTACTGTTATTGCGCATCTCGGCGGCGTTCAGAACATCACCCTGGTCAGCATATTGACCGATAAGAGTTTCGAAAAGCTCGGCTGCCTGCCGGTACTGCTTGTTTGCGTAGGCTTTTTGTGCCTGTTTCTCTAAATCGTTATCAGTCACGAACGGCTGATCTCCTCTCATTCCAGTTTATCGTCGGCGCATATCCCGGTTGTTGTTGCTTACCATCGAACCCAGGCCTGCTCCAAAAACCTCAGGCCCCAACTTGAAGCCGGCAGCCTTCAGCTTTTCGGTGAAGAACGGGCGAATTCCGGTAGCCCGCAGTTCACCAAGCACTTTACCGTTTGCGTCCACCCCGGTCTGCTGAAATTTGAAGATTTCCGACATGGTGACTGTCTCACCTTCCATGCCCGAGATTTCATTAATGGCGGTTACCTTACGTGATCCATCGCTGATACGCGAGGTCTGGATCACCACATCAATGGCGGAAGCGATCTGGCTGCGGATCACCCTGAAGGGCAGATCCATGCCGGCCATCATGGTAAGCGTTTCCAGACGGGAAACGGCATCGCG
>CAZHMZ010000078.1:0-7700 GCA_964532655.1 uncultured Anaerolineaceae bacterium | reverse complement strand
CCGGAGATGAGCATATTCAGCCGGCCGATCACGCAGGCCCGCAGCAGTTCCACCATGCTCTCTGTGATGGATCCCAGCTCGATCAATTGTCGGAATGACAGTTTGTCCTTTTGAAACTTACGGATGGTGATATTCGGCCCATCGATAGCTACCGGCGGAATGGAGGCATTTACACGCGAGCCATCTGGCAGGCGAGCGTCGACGGTGGGGTTATCTACATCCACGCGACGGCCGAGAGGCAGAATAATCCGGTCGATAATCCGCATGACGTGAAAATCGTCATCGAAAACCACATCCGTTTTGCTGAGTCTGCCTTTTTTCTCGATATAGACTTTCTTTGCGCCGTTAACCATAATTTCGGAGATTTCAGGATTATCCAATAATGGCTGTAATGGCCCGTAGCCGGTTAGCTCATCCATTACTTCGCGAAATAATTGTTCTTTGGTAGGCGCTGAAAGCTGCAGTTTTGTGCTCGCGTATGCCTGGTCCAGATACCCGGAAAGCACACGTTTATACTCCAGAGGGGGCGGAGGATTGGATTCGAGGGTTCTGGAAATTGTTGTGATTAGATGAAGCTTCAGTTTGGATAAATCAACCGGTATGGGTTCGTTGATGACTGGCGTATTAATCATCTTCCACTCCTGTACTGTCTTTGGGCTCGTCCTGATAAATCCAAACGACATGGTCCAGATTGAGGGCCAGGAACTTGCTGCGGTGTACCAGCTTTCCTTTTAGATTAAATACCGATGCATCCGTAATGGCGATGAACATCTCTGACTTGTTGAGCTCATCTTTCAGGCGTTCATCGATACCGACATGCATGGTTCCGCGAATCAGGTTTGTGCAGGTCTGGATTTGAACCGGCACCTGGTTTTTGGAAACGATGTTGGTAAAAATTTTCCCCTTATCTTCATAATCTCGGATCATGGTTTGTTCCTCTATCTAGCTTTCTTTTTCCAGGGGTGGCATCAGATACCCCAATCCGGCGCGGGTGACGATATGTACCGGTTTATGGGGGTCATCCTCCAGCTTTTGACGAAGACGGGCAATACTGACCCATAATATTTCTTTATCCTGACGGTATTGCGGGCCCCAAATGGAGATCAGCAAATCTTCTGCTGAGAGTACCTGCCCAACGTTCTGCGCAAATTGAATCAACAGTCGGTATTCGGTAGCGGATAAAAATACCGGTTTGTTTTCGGTCCACACCTCAGCGCGTGCGAAATCAATTTTCAGATTACCGTGAATAAAATAGCGGTTCTGTCCAATCGGTTCGGTGGTTTCGGCACGGCGCAGCACAGCGCGCACACGCGCAACCAGCTCAGTGGCCGAGAACGGCTTGACCACATAATCATCCGCGCCCATATTGAGCCCGTTGACGCGATCCTGCTCATCACCTTTGGCTGTCAACATGATGATGGGAATGTTGGAAAATTGGCGGATGCGTTCACAGGCTGTCAGGCCGTCGAGTCTGGGCATCATCACATCCAGAATCACCAGATCCGGATGCCTGACGGAGACGGTATCCAGAGCCTCAATCCCGTCATTGGCCGTGATCACGCTGTACCCTTCCTGTTCCAGATTCACCTTCAAAAGGTGTCTGTAAAGTTGTTCATCGTCTACTGCAAGGATTAAGGTCATTGATAAACCCTCCTGATTATTTTAATCCTGGTTGACCGGGCAATTGGATGCGAATGGTGGTACCCTGGCCTGCAGGGGAGATTGCCCAGATTTCACCCCCATGGGCTTTGATGATTTGTTTGCAGATAAAGAGCCCCAGACCTGACCCTCTCACGACGCTGTCCTGATCCGTGATACGGAAAAACCGTTCAAAAATAAACTGAAGATACTTCTCCGGAATACCTGCGCCATAATCCTGAACGTCGATGAAGGTATTATCCTGATCCTGAACGAGCGTCACCGTGATTTTTGACCCGGGTGCATATTTTATGGCGTTGGAGACCAGATTCTCAATCACCTGTCCCAGCCGGTGAGGGTCTGCCTGAATGGGTTGGATCGACCCCGGGACGCGAAATTCGGTTTGAAGATCGGGATGATGAATCTTCTCGCGGGCCAGGATATTATTGATCAATGTATCCAGGTGTGTGAGCTGCAGATTCATCTTCAATAATCCCACCTGCAGCCGGGATGAATCGAGCAGATTATCGATCAGGGTCTGCATGTGGTCGGTTTCCTGGTCGATGATGACTAAAAACTCCTTGCGGGTCTGCTCATCCCAACTGGCATCTTCGCGCAGCAGGGTGGTGGTGTATCCCTTGATGAAACCCAATGGGTTTCGCAACTCATGCGAAATGGTGGAGATAAAGTCTTTTTGAAGTTGCAACTGGAGATTTTGTTCTTCCAGAGTCTTCTCGAAGGAGATGTAATACTGCCGGTCCAGCAGAAAGCTAATCTGTTGGGAAATGCACTGAGCCAACTGAACCTGATCCGGTAAAAACGATGGGCCGCCAAAACGGATCAACAGAAACACGCCATAACATCGATCACCTACCATCAGGGGTATTCCCAAGCTGTATGGTCGTTGCAGCCGCTCTTCTTCTGGATGCGGCGGAGGTTCACTGAGAAGGCTGCGTTTTTCCTCAATGATTCGGTGGGCGATATCTTCGCCCCAGGAAACATCTTCAGCAGCGGATTTTCCTCGTCCCACTGCCCTGGCATGGATCACGTCCAGTGCATCTCCATCCTGACGGATGTAGATGACCAGATTATCAAAGATGATCAGGTCGCGAATTCTGGTGGTGATATCACTCAGGGTGAGTTTCCAGTCAGTGGACTGCTGGATCATGTGAGTAATTTCACATATTGTCTGATAATTCGCGTTTTCCGTTGAAATCATTTTTTCATTCCCGAATTACGACCCTACCGGCTTTTCGTTTGCTGTTGTTCAAATGGTTTTCAAATGAAACCCAAAATTACTCCCATGCCCCGGTGCTGAGGTAACAACCAATATCTCATTGTGCGCTTCAATGATCCTTTTAACCAGTGACAGGCCCAAACCGGTTCCGCCATATGTGCGGGTGGTTGAGCCGTCCAACTGGTGAAACGGTTCAAAGATTTCTTTCAGTTTGTCTTCCGGTATGCCGATACCTGTATCCTCGACCGAAACCATCACAGAATGATCTTCCAAACGGGCGGTCAGGGTGATTTTGCCTCCGTTGGATGTAAATTTGATGGCATTATCCAATAATTGAGAAATCACCCAGTTGATTTTGCCTTCATCTGCCGAGACAAGAGGCAGAGACTTATCGCAATCGCAGGTGAGCCGGATCTGCTTCTGCATGGCTGCAGCCTGAAAACGCGAGGTAATCTGCACAGCAAGATCGGAAATGGAAAAATCCCGGTAGATCAACAGGATCCCGTTTTTTTGCGCGGTGGAAAACAATATCAAATCATCAATCAGTTTCTCAAGCCGGCCGGATGCCTTACGGATCACATCCACAATCTCATGCTGTTCCTTGTTCAGCGGGGAATGAGATGTATCATCCAGCAGATCCAGGAACCCCTTGATATGGGTCAACGGCGTGCGCAATTCATGGGAAATGTTGGAGATAAAATTGGTCTTTTCAAGATTCGCTTCAGCCAGTTTTTCCACAGCGTCTTTCAATTGGGCGGTGCGTTCTTCAACACGCTGCTCAAGCGCGTGATTGGTTGTCTCCAGCGCGTGCCTGAACTGCAGAATCAACTCTGTGATGGCATGATCGAGAGCTTCCTGGGTAATAATGCCCATCGCAACCATTACCTGCCCCAATAATGGGGCGGTCTGGTTGCGAGCGCGGATGGATTGCTGTTTTTCCAGAGCAGAGGCCAGCTCCTCGGAGGTGATGTACTGGTTTTCAACCAGATATTCACCCAGACGAGGAACCAGAATCTCCGGTGTTAATGGAAGGAAAACTTCCTCCATGGAAGATTTATCAACCTGGTTTAGCCCAGACCCAAGTACCACCGACCATTGTTGCATCAGGACTTATTTGGTGCAAGTCTTGGGCCTGAATTTCAAATGGATCCTGACTTAATACAATGAGATCTGCGTAAGATCCGCTGGTTAAGGTACCCAACCGCGTGCCAAAGCCGGAACTGAGCGCCGGGGCAGCGGTATATGCGTGCAATACTTCGTGAAGGGGTAATTTTTCCTGGGGGTTCCAGCCCTGTTCACCGGGTGTACCATCGGCACGCCGGCGTGTAACAGCCGCGTGGATGCCCACGAACGGGTTGGGGGTTTCAACAGGCGCATCCGAACCAAAAATGAGCCGCGTGTTGTAATCCAGCAGCGTCCGGAAGGCATAGGCCCCGGATGCCCGCTTTCCCCAGTAACGGTCAGAGATCAACATATCTGAGGTGCAGTGAATAGGCTGCATGGAGCCGATGATACCCAGTTTTGCCAGCCGTGGTAAATCTTCGGGGTGAAGAAGCTGGGCATGCTCGATGCGATGCTGCAGGCCTTTATACCCATTGGTCTTCTCAAACTCACGCAGCTTTTCGTATCCGTCCAGCACCACCCGGTTGGCGCGGTCACCGATGGCGTGAATGGCCAGGCTCATCCCGTGCGAGGAAGCTTTCCGTCCGATCTCAAATACTTCATCGGCAGTCATCAACACAATGCCGCGTTCCTGTGAATTCTCAAACGGTTCCAGCATCCCGGCCGTTTGCGGCCCCAATGCACCGTCCATGAAACATTTCACCGAACCTGTTTTCACGAAATCACTGCCAAAACCGGTGGTGAGACCGGCAGCAACAGCGGTATCAAGGTCTTCTACGGGGATGCCTTTGACCACCCTCAGCTTTAGCAGACCGGCCTGATCCAGATTCTGCAAAACAGGGAACATGCTCAGAATGCTGAAATCGTGAATACCGGTGATGCCCATCGACCAGAGCTTCTCCTGGCCGGCCAAAACGGCTTCACGCATGGCGGAAAAAGATGCCGGCGGGATTTTTTCAAAGATCAATTCACTGGCATTTTCCATCAAAATGCCGGTCGGTTCACCATTGGATCCGCGCAGGATCACCCCGCCTTCAGGATCCGTCGTTTGAGCGGTGATTCCGGCCAGTTCCAGCGCTTTGCTGTTCACCCAGATGGCATGCCCTGACTTCGCCGACAGACAGACCGGATGACCATCGGCAACCGCGTCAAGTTGAGCTGCCGTACCATAACTGCCCGGCCATACATTTTGATTCCAGCCCCATCCGGTGATCCATTCACCGGCCGGCGTTTCGGCGGCTTTTTCGGCCACGCGGCGCAGACATTCATCAATCGTATCTGTCTCGGCCAGAACATTCCGTAAACCCAGCGAAAACTGCTTGAGGTGCATGTGTGAATCGGTCAAACCGGGAAGGATCGTTTTCCCGTTGAAATCGATCTGGGCAGTTCCCGGCTCGGCCAGTGCGGTGATTTCATCCACCGAACCGGCAGCGAGTACCCGATCATCGTGGATCAGTAAAGCATTGACAATGGGAGCACCTTTGAAACCGGTGTAAATACGGGCATTGGTGATGAGCAACATGGATCAATCCTCTTTCGTGATGTGATGGACAATCGATTCAAGCTCTTCAGCAGAATAGTAATAAATGACAAGGCTTCCGCCTTTTTTACCGGGGTTCAGGCTCACACGCGTTCCCAGTTGGCTGCGAAGTCTTTCTTCCATCGCCTTGATTTCCGGATCGGCTTTCTTGACCGGTTTGGCCGGCGGGCGAATGCCGGTTAATTTTCGGACCAGTTCTTCGGTCTGGCGGACATTCAGTTCACGTTTGATCACCGACTGCATGGCGGCGTTTTGAGCTTCCGCGGTCGGCAGTCCCAGCAGGGCGCGGGCATGCCCCTCAGTGATGATGCCTTCTGCCAGCGCGTTGCGGACGGCATCCGGCAGCTTCAGCAGGCGCAGGTTGTTGGTCACCGCCACGCGGCTCTTGCCAACCCGTTTCGCAATTTCTTCATGTGAGAGATTGAATGTTTCATTCAAATGGCGGTAGGCTTCAGCGGTTTCCAGCGGGGTGAGATCAGCGCGCTGGATATTTTCGATCAGGGCCAGCTCCAGTCGCTGCTGCTCCGTCGCCTGGCGCAAAATGGCCGGAACGGTTTCCAGCATAGCCAGAGCGGCGGCTCTTAGACGGCGTTCACCGGCGATCAGGATAAAGCGGTCAGAATCCGGATCCTGGGCAACGATCAGGGGTTGGATGATGCCGTGCTCGCGGATGGAGGCGGCCAGATCCTGCAGTTCATCCGGGTTGATTTTATACCGCGGCTGCTGCGGGTTGGGGATGATTCTTTCAATCGGGATGTACTGCACGCCTTCCTGAATTTCCAGCTTCTCTTCAGGGATCAGCGCGCCCAACCCTTTACCCAGACCTGTTTTCCTTGCCATAGTGTCCTTTCAAGTACTCTGCTTACTCGCCTGCCGGATTCTGCTTTTCCACTTCGGGTTGTTCTTCAACAGCGTAACTCATATCAGCCAGCTTGACGCCATCCTGGGTGAGAATTTCACGTGTCAACTTCTCATACGCAATGGCAGCCGATGATCCCGGAGCATACACGGTGATCGGTTCACCAAATGAAGGGGCCTCAGCCAGGCGGATGCTGCGCGGAATGACCGTTTGAAATACCTTGTCCGGGAAGAATTTTCTCACTTCATTGACCACATCCTGCCCCAGACGGGTTCGGCCATCGTACATGGTGAGGATGACCCCTCTCACCGCCAGAGCCGGGAACAGGGATGACTTCACCCGGGTGAGGGTGGAGGCGAGCTGCCCCAGACCTTCCAGCGCCAGGTATTCGCATTGTACCGGAATGATGACGCCGTCGCGGGCCGCGATCAACCCGTTCACGGTCAACAGGCTGAGGGAGGGCGGGCAGTCGATCAAAATGTAATCATAGCGGTCCTGGATGGGTTCCAGCGCGTTTTTGAGACGGCTTTCCCGGGTTTCCAGGTCGATCAATTCGATTTCAGCGCCGGCCAGGGCCGGTGTGGAGGGCAGCAGCGAGATCTTAAAACGCGGATGGGTCATAATCTGCGCGGCTGCCGGTACGCGGCCAATTAGCACTTCATAAGTGCCCGATTTGACCTTGCGTTTATCGACCCCGAGGGAGGAGGTGGCATTGGCCTGGGCATCCAGATCAACCAGCAGTACCCGCTGACCCAGTTTGCCAAGGTAAGCACCAATGCTGATGGCGGATGTGGTTTTTCCCACCCCGCCTTTCTGGTTGACAATGGTATGAATGCGTGCCATGGTTACTTTTCTTCGATTATTTCAATCTTATGGTTCTGGATTTCCGACCGGGTCGGAATGCTTTGAAGACCCCGGCGGGTGACCGAATTGGACGCCAGTTGAATGGCCAAACGGGCGGCCTCCCAGGGATTACGCGTCTGGTAATAACGGGTAAAAAACACTGCAGCAAAAATATCGCCGGCTCCGGTGACATCCACCTCCTGCATGGCAGGGGCGCGGAAACGGCGGATATCGCCGTTCCAGTAGATACGGGCTCCGTTTTGAGCTTCCGTCACGGCCAGCACCGGTACACAGGCGGCCATTTGTTCCACAACGTCTTCGTTTTTCTGTACATCCTCAATACTGAATGAGGCGATATCAGCCTGCTTGAGGGTGGTTTCGTATTCCTGCCACTGCCGGTAAGATATTGCACCTTCAGCATCCCATTCACGCATCCATCCCTGAGGGGTGATGCATTTGAG
>CAZHMZ010000077.1:0-16765 GCA_964532655.1 uncultured Anaerolineaceae bacterium | reverse complement strand
GAAATTCGTTCTGCCGAACATCTGTGGGGAAAAACCGTACCTGTCACCGATGCAGCGCTGCTGGCCGAAACCGATCCCAAAGCCAAAGTGGCCTGCATTGGGCCTGCCGGTGAAAATCTGGTGCGCGTTTCCAGCATCATGAATGATATCGGCCGGGCAGCCGGGCGATCCGGCGTGGGCGCGGTGATGGGCAGCAAAAATCTCAAGGCGGTGGTGGTGCGCGGCAGTATCGAACCGGTCCTGTATCAACCCGAAGAGATGAAAACGTTCTGCAGCGAAATGTCAAAACGGATCGGCGATATCTACAAAGCCGGCGCTGCCATGCGTGTGTACGGCACCTCATACGTTCCCCCCATTACTAATGAACTGGGTATTTTACCTACACGCAATTTTCAATCCGGTCAGTTTGAAGGCATCGAGGGTCTGATGCCCGAGGTGCTGCGCCAGAAGTATCTGGTGCGCAACAAAGCCTGCTACCGCTGCCCCATCGCTTGCGGGCGCGTGACCAAAGTGGATGAAGGCAAATACAAGGGGGAAGGCGAAGGCCCGGAATACGAAACCATCGCCGCCATGGGCTCTGACTGCGGAATCGACAGCATGGCTGCTGTGACCGTGGCTAACTACATCTGCAATGAGCTGGGCCTGGATACCATTTCCACCGGTATGACCATCGCCTGCGCCATGGAGATGTATGAAAAGGGGCTCATCCCCGAAGCAGAGATTGGCATGCCGCTGCGCTTTGGTGATGCTGATGCCATGATCGAGCTGGTGAAAAAGACCGCTTATCGGGATGGTTTTGGCGAGAAAATCTCGCAGGGCAGCTACCGTCTGGCCGAGTCGTACGGTCACCCTGAATTTTCTATCACCGCCAAACGGCAAGAATTCCCCGGATACGATCCGCGCGGTTCAAAAGGCATGGGCTTGCTGTACGCCACTTCCAACAAGGGCGCATCACATATGGCCGGAGATATGGCGTATGTGGAGGTATTCGGCACCCCTGAAAAAATCGACTCGCTCACCTACGAAGGCAAACCCGAACTGGTGATGCGTTTTGAAGACTGCTTCGCGTTGATCGACTCAGCGGGGCTATGCGTTTTTCTGAGTGTGCGCAATATGTTTGGCCCGAACGCCAAATTGTGGCCCACCAACCTGAAAACCATCATGAATATGGCCACCGGTATGGAATATAGCGAAGAAGACCTGCTGAAAACCGGCGAACGCATCTTCAATACCGAGCGCATGTTCCTGATTAAAGCGGGCTTCACCAAAGCCGATGACACCCTGCCGCCGCGCATCCTGCACGAACCGCTGCCCGCCGGTGGAGCCAAAGGCCATGTTTTAGACCTGGATCTCATGCTGCCCGCCTTCTACAAAGCGCGCGGCTGGGACGAGAACGGTGTCCCCACCCCCGAGAGATTACAGGAACTCGGCATCATCTGACAGGTTATGTCCCACAGTAAAAAGCGGGGGAAGATCCCCTGGTATTTCCCCCGCATAAGTCTGATTTCAACATCACAGGTTGATTGACAACGCATCCAAATAATCACAACAAAGGAAACTATGACCAAGATCTGTACTCTTAAGGAAGCTGTCGCCAATTACGTTCATGACGGCGACATGGTATACGCGGCCGGCTTCACGCACCTGATCCCCTTCGCAGCCGGACATGAAATCATCCGCCAGGAAAAGAAAAATCTGGTTCTCGCCCGCGCCACCCCCGATCTGATCTATGATCAGATGATTGCTGCCGGCTGCGCCCGCAAGATCATCTTCTCCTACCAGGGCAACCCGGGTGTGGGTTCGCTGCGTATCGCCCGCACAGCCATTGAACAGGGCCGTTTGGAATGGGAAGAATACTCGCACTTTGGCATGATCTCCCGTCTGCAGGCCGGCGCTACCGGGCTGCCGTTTATCCCCATGAACCAGACCGGCGCGGTGGATCTGGAAAAAGCCAATCCGCTGTATAAACGGGTAAAGGATCCATACACCGGCAAAGAAGTGGTGGTCCTGCCGCCCATCCACCCGGATGTAGCCATCATCCATGTCCAGCGCTGTGATATGCACGGTAATGCCCAGGTTTGGGGCATCATCGGCGAGCAAAAAGAAGCCGCATTCGCCGCGGACCGCGTCATCCTGACCACCGAAGAAATTGTGGATGAAGCGATCATCCGCTCCGATCCCAACCGCACCATCATCCCCGGCTTTATCGTCGATTGTGTCTGCCACGTGCCTTATTGCGCGCACCCCTCGTACACCCAGGGATATTATGACCGCGATAACGATTTCTACCTCAAGTGGGATGAAATCAGCAGCACCGAAGAAAGCACAAAGGCCTATCTGGATGAATGGGTATACGGCGTGAAAGACCGCGAAGAATACTGGCAGAAAATGAGCCAGGAAACCCGTGACCGTTTACAGGTAAAAGAGCGCTTGAGCGCCCCTGTCAATTATGGAGACTACTAATATGACCTACACAGCAGCAGAACTGATGATTATCAACTCCGCCCGCATGCTGCGCGACGGTGATGCCGTGTTTGTGGGCGTCGGGCAGCCAAATCTGGCCTGCAACCTGGCCCGCCGCACCCATGCCCCCAATCTGCTGATGATCTATGAGGCCGGTGTGATCGGCGCCCAACCCGCCCGCCTGCCCCTCTCCATCGGAGATCCCACTCTGGTCAGCGGGGCTGCCTCGGTGTGCAGCATGTATGACATCTTCTCGTTCTACCTTCAGCGCGGCAACGTGGATGTGGGCTTTTTAGGCGGCGCTCAGATCGACCGGTACGGCAACATCAACGCTACCGTCATCGGCGATTACAACCATCCCAAAGTACGCCTGCCCGGTTCCGGCGGAGCCATGGAAATTGCCGCCTGGGCCAAACGCTGTTATGTGATGACCCCCCACCAAAAGCGCCGTTTCCCCGCCAAAGTGGATTTCTGCACCTCGGCTGGTTTCCTCAGTGGGAGAGCTGACCGCGACGCCGCCGGTTTGTGCGGCAGCGGCCCACAGGCTGTCATCACCAACCTGGGCATCATGGAACCCAACGAAAACGGCGAATTAATGCTCACCTGCATTCATGCCGGTGTGGAAGTACAATCCGTCAAAGACAACACCGGCTGGGATTTGCTGATTGCCGATAAGCTTCGCGTGACCGATCCCCCCACCGCCGAAGAGTTGCGTATCCTGCACGAAGAACTGGATCCTGACGGGATATACTTACATTAAGGATGCTATGCCGGAGAACCTGGTTTCTGTATTAAGTACGATCCCCATCCCGGACCCCTGGCTGGAACGGCTGCGTCGCAACGCGCCAAAATGCCAGTTTTCGGTGGTACCTGCTAATAAAGCAGAAGAGGTGCCGCTCGAGACGTGGCAGAATACAGATGTGCTGTTTACCTACCGCATCATCCCCCAGATGGAAAATGTTCCACGGCTAAAATGGGTGCAGGTGTACCGATCGTCGATGGAGCATGTGCTTGAAAACCCGCTGCTAAAGAATGAGAATGTAAAATTTACCACCATGAGCGGAGCCCACGCCCCGCAGGTGGGCGAGTTCATCATGACCAGCATACTCACCCTGGGCCACCAGATCCCGGAGATCGTCAATTACCACGGTAAACGCGAGTGGGACGTCAAACGCTGGCGTCAGTTCAAATCCGTTGAGCTGCGCGGCAGCAAGGTGGGCATTGTGGGATACGGCAGCGTAGGCCGCGAGGTAGCTCGCTTAATGCGCCCGTTTGATGTCAAAATCCTGGCCTCCAAACTGGATGTGATGCATCCGGCAGATAGCGGTTTTACGCTGGAGGGCAAGGGCGACCCGGACGGCAGTCTGTTCCACCGTCTGTATCCTCCACAGGCCATCCGCCCCATGCTCAAAGAGTGTGATTTCGTGGTGGTGACGGTGCCTCTCACCGACCAAACCATGAATCTGTTCAGCAAGGATGTGTATGAAAGCGTAAAGCCGGGCTGTTTTCTGGTCAGCGTGAGCGATCGGCGCATCACCCCGTTTGATGCTCTCAACAGCGCCATCCAGGATAAGCATATCCGCGGGGCAGTGCTGGATGTGTTTGACGATGCCCCACCGCCCCAGGACCATGCGCTGTGGAAGCTGCCGAATGTTATTTTGACGCCTCACCTGGCGTGGCGCAGCCCTATGGATTTTGATCAGGCTTTGACCCTGTTCTCCGAGAACCTGACCCGCTTCATGGAAGGAAACGATCTGTACAATCTCTACCAACCCGAAAGAGGATATTAAATCAAGAAAAAAGCCGGTGAGCGTTACTGCTCACCGGCTTTTTGTTTTAATCACCACCCAATTGCGGTTTGTTTTGCAGGATATCCTCAATCCGCTGCATCACCTCATCGGTCAGTTTGGGGACCACCTCAAGCGCCTTCATATTTTCGTGTACCTGTTCCACCCGGCTGGCCCCGGTGATAGTGGTGCTGACGTTGGGATTCTTCAACGTCCAGGCCAGCGCCAGTTGCGCCTGGGTGCATCCCAGATCGGCCGCCAGGGGAGCGAGCAAACGTACTTTTTGCAGGATATTTTCATTGGTGGCATCATCACGAACAAATTCATACCCTTTGAGAGCAGCACGTGAACCCTCTGGAATGCCGTTGTTGTATTTGCCGGTTAAGACGCCGGAAGCCAACGGGCTCCAGATGGTGGTTCCGTATCCCAGTTCCTGATACAGCGGAGCAAACTCAATCTCAAATTTATACCGGTTCAGCATGTTATATTCAGGCTGCTCCATGCTGGGCGGGCGCAGACCATTTTGGCGGGCAATCGAATCTGCCTGCATGATACCTGCTGCGCTCCACATGGAGGTGCCCCAATACAACGCCTTGCCCTGGCGGATTACCTGATCCATGGCCCATACGGTTTCCTCGATCGGGGTATTGGGATCGGGACGATGGCAAAAAACCAGATCCACATAATCCACCTGAAGCCGTTTCAGGGCTTTGTTCACCCCTTCGTAGATGTGCTTGTATGACAGGCCACGGTCATTGGGTCCCTTGCCGCCCCAGAAGATTTTTGTAGATACCACATAATTTTCTCTGGGCCAGGCCATCTTTTTGAGCACATTGCCCATCACCTTCTCAGCCTCTCCGTTGGCATATCCCTCAGCGTTATCAAAGTAATTTACCCCATACTCATAAGCGGCAGCCATGCACTGTGCGGCGATATCCTGCCCAACCTGCCCCCCATAAGTCACCCACGCCCCCAAAGATAACTCGCTCAGGCGCAGTCCGTACTTACCCATTTTGCGATATTCCATTGCTACCCTCCATGTATGAATAATCAGCCAGAATTGTTAACAATCATTTTACCTCAGGTGAAACCCCATCCATCAAATCGTTAGTATAATATGAAAGGTAAGAAGTTCAACCCGTCAAAGCAACTGTATCGCTGGGGGTACTCATCCCGGAAAAGGTGAAGCATCATGGATTTCCGCCAGGCAAGGTCTGAATACTTACAACTTCGGCACGCGTACCGGTCGGGGCAAATTACAGCAGAAGAATTTGAAAAGAAGGTCAACGCCATGATCATCCATGATCACGATCAACTGTGGATGATTGGGGTGAAGAGCGGCAAGTGGTACCGGCGGGCAGGCAAAACCTGGGTGGAAGATGTTCCGGAAATCCCTTCCTCCACCGAGCCGGTAAAATCGACACAAAACCGCAAACAGAACTCCCTCAAAGAACAGTTCGATGCCGTTTATGCTCCCAAACCGATGGAAACCTCCAGCGAAAAATCATTCCGTCGGCTCACTACCGGTTTTTCCGCGGCGTTTATTGTGCTTCTTTTACTGGCAGCCGCAGCCGCGCTGATGTTGACCGGTGTCATCGACCCTCCCGCGGTTCTCAGCAGTCTGTTTACAACCGGCGCAAATGAGACGGACGGGATCGGTGCAGCAAATACCGAGATCATCGCCACCAACCTTGCGGGAAATTTGATCTCCCTGCCGGAAAGCGGGCTTGCCATCCCGGCTGAGCTTGCGCTGAATGACTTTTTATACTCCAATGATATCCTCCGCACCTGGCAGTTGCGTGATGCCAGCAACGAACAACTGACATTCAAAAAAGACGGCACCCTGCGAGCTTTCTCGGAGGCAGACGGGTACGATTATTCCGGCTGGTTCTCGTTTGAGGACGATCACACTCTTCTGCTTTTCCTGGGTGACGGTGCGGTCAGATCCACTGTCTGGATTGATGCCGGTGTACTGACTTTGGTCATCAACGATCAACCGCTGGTTTACGACCGGGTGGAATGATACGGGTGCAACCCGAGCGGTTGCACCTTTAGCCTGATTTCAACCGGCTTTCACCTTTCGGCGGCTTCGCATAACCCAACGTATTTGGTACAATAGTTCTATGAAAGACTTATTCGACCACTCCATGGACCAGGATATGGAGCAGGATGCTCCTCTGGCCGCCCGGATGCGCCCGCGTACGCTGGACGAGATTGTGGGGCAGGAACACATCATCGGTGAAGGAAAACTGCTGCGCCGCGCCATCCAGGCCGACCGGATGTTTCAATCCATTATCCTGTTTGGCCCGCCCGGCACCGGAAAAACCACGCTGGCGCGTGTCATCGCCGAGCATACCAGCGCCCGCTTTGAAACCATCTCAGCCGTGCTGGCAGGAGTGGCCGAACTGCGCGAGGTGATCAACACCGCCCGCGAGCAACGCCGTCTGTACAGAAAACGCACGATCCTGTTTGTGGATGAGGTGCACCGCTGGAATAAAGCCCAGCAGGATGCCCTGCTTCCGCACGTGGAAACCGGCCTGGTCACCCTGATCGGCGCGACCACCTCCAACCCGTACTTCGAGGTCATCCGCGCGCTGGTTTCGCGTTCGCGGCTGTTTGAGATGCATCCGCTGCAGCCAGCCGATCTGGACAAACTGCTCGAGCGGGCTCTCACTGATCCGGAGCGCGGATATGGAAAGCGTTCCATTTTGCTAGATGCCGACGCGCGTGCTCACCTGGTGGATCTTTCCAACGGCGATGCGCGCAATCTGCTCAACGCGCTGGAACTGGCGGTGGAAAGCACGCCGCCAGGACCGGACGGAACAATTCATATCAATTTAGCCACCGCTGAAGAATCCATCCAGCGCCGTTCGGTGCAGTATGACAAGAACGGCGATTCACATTATGACACCATCTCCGCGTTCATCAAATCGGTGCGCGGCTCCGACCCGGACGCGGCGGTTTACTGGCTGGCGAAAATGCTGACCGCCGGCGAAGATCCGCGTTTCATCCTGCGCCGGTTAATCGTGCTGGCCGGTGAAGATATCGGCCTGGCCGATCCCATGGGGATTGTGGTGGCGACTTCTGCCGCCCAGGCCTTTGAGTTCATCGGCATGCCGGAAGGGGTGTACCCCATCACTGAAGCCACCCTATACCTGGCGACCGCGCCTAAATCCAATTCGGCCGGGGCCTATTTCAGGGCAGCCGGACATATCGAAGAACACGGGCTTGGCGCAGTACCTACCCATTTAATGGACAGCAGCCGCGATGCCTATGGACTGGGTCACGGCGCAGGATACGATTACCCGCATTCGTTTCCGGGGCACTTCACTCCCCAGCAATATCTGCCCGTGGATTTACAGGATCAGATTTTTTACAAACCATCCGATCAGGGCTACGAAGCCATGATCGCCGAGCGTGTGACGGTCTGGCGTCAGAAGCAGGCGGAAGGATTGCTGGAGAAGGCCAAAGCCAAAGGCCAACCGGTCAGCATATCCGGTAAACCCGCACCCAATTCAAACAATCCATCCAAATAAATCACCTCAGCCTGATCGGCTGTTTACTGGTAGATCTGGAAAGAAATTAATCGAATGAACCAAATACAATTGAATACCTTTTGGAAACAGCGCCTGGCTGTGATCGTCTGGTCAGCGGCGTTTCTATTATCTGCCTGTCAGCCAGGAGCCGGCGCTCAATCAACTCCTTCTGAAATCGTAGCAGCACAGGCATCCTCTGCGACTTTCCTTCCAACTGCCGATTCGTCTGCGAATCCATCCCTCTCAGCGGAGACAGCAACCTCCACATCACAACCTTCTTCCGCTGCTACCGATACCCCTGCCTCGACTGCATCACCCACCGAGGATGCGGGCTTTTCCTTTGTGGTCAACGGCGATACAGCCTACCACGCTGGGGACGGCGAGTTTGATACGCCCCAATATTTCCGGGGAATGGCAGAGAGTATTGCCAATCAGCCGGACGTGCGTTTTCTGGTCAGCGTGGGCGATACGGATTTTCCGGCAGATACGCGCTGGACGCTGGACCGGTATCTGGGGGAAGACTTTTTGTGGTTCCCAGCGGTGGGCAATCATGAATTGTACCCGGATGCGATGGATTGGCTGAACGCCTACCCTTACGACCTGAACGGGGAGGAAGAGCCCAATATCGTCAACCACGGGCCGGACGGCTGCGAGAACACCACTTACTCATTTGACTACCGGAACGTCCACATCGCTGTGCTCAATATTTACTGCGATGTGGATAATCAAATGCGCACGGATGGCGCCATAGTGGATCACCTGTATGACTGGCTCAAGGCCGATCTGGAAGCCACGCATCAGGAGCACATCTTTGTAGTGGGACACGAAGCGGCTTTCCCGCAGCCGGATGAGGATGCCGGTATTGTGCGCTGGGAAGGCGAAGGGCTGGATAAATACCCGGTAACGCGCGACCGCTTCTGGGCATTACTGAAAGAATTCGGGGTGGTGGCCTACCTGCACGGGCACTCGCATAGTTACAGTGTGACGGATATTGACGGGGTCTGGCAGATCGATACCGCCCACTCGATGGGCGCTCGCCAGCAGGCTACCCGCAGTACCTATGTGGTCATCCATGTGCAGGGTTCCAGCATTACTTATGAAACTTACCGGGCGGATAACATCACCGAGCAGTACGAGCTCACCCATCAGGACGTGTTGCGCTGAACGACAAAAAACACCGCCTTATCCATATTTCGTGGATCCGGCGGTGTTTCCAGTTTTGAAATAGAATGATTCCATCAATAACCGAGATCGAATAACGATCTCCAGTCCATTTCGCAGCAGATTGGATACCGGGCAGCCCTGATCAGCTTCCTGCACGATGCGCTTCAGTTCGGCTTCACTCAATTTCTCAGCCTGTACCTCAACTTCCAGTTGCATACGCACAATTTTGAAACCGCCGCCTTCCTTGGGATCCATCACACAGGCAGCCTGTGTGTGCACCACATCGGGTTCAAAACCATTTTTCTTCAACGTGCCTGAAAGCGCCATGCTGAAACAAGCCGCGTGTGCCGCAGCCAGCAGTTCCTCGGGGTTGCTGCCCTCTTCATTTTCAAAACGGGTTCGAAAATCATACGGGGTTTCAGATAATGCACCGCTGCTGGTGCTCATCATCCCGTCACCCTCGCGCAGGGTTCCATTCCAATACGCTTCAGCCGTTCGAATGATCGAATTCATTGTCCACTCCTGTGATCGATACCTGTTTAATTACGCTCAATAAGCGTAATTCTACCGCGTCAGGCGGGATGAATCGGTCATTCGGTCGACATTCTTAACGAAACTTAATCTGAGTGGATTATTCCACCAGTTCGTCTTTGCCTTTTTTGTTGAACTTGCCGCGTTCTTCGGTATTCAGAATACGCTTGCGAATGCGGAAATTCAGCGGGGTGATTTCAAGCAACTCATCCTCGCTCAGGTATTCAATGGCTTCATCCAGACTGAACTCACGTGGGGTGGTCAGACGTACTTCAATATCACGGATGGACTGGCGCATGTTGGTGAGGTGTTTCTTCTTGCACACGTTGATGGTCACATCGGCCTCGCGCATGGTTTCACCCACCACCATGCCCTCGTACACCTCAACACCAGCCCCGTAGAACAGCACACCGCGGTCCTCGGCATTTTTCAGCCCGTAGGTGGAGGTAGTGCCGTTTTCCCAGGCGATCAATGAACGGGTATTCCGCCCGCCAATGGCTCCCGCAAACGGCTTGTATCCACTGAAAATGCTATGGATGGTCCCCGTTCCACGCGTGGTGGTCAGGAATATGTGTCTGAAACCCAGCAAACCGCGCGTGGGTACCATATAGGTCAACTTCACGCTGCCATCCGGCAGATTTTTCATATCTTTCATGATGCCGCGCCGGCTTCCCAGCATTTCAACCACTGGGCCTACGTTGTCCGCCGGCACCTCGATGTGCACTTCTTCAAACGGCTCCATCGTTTCACCGTTTTTGTCTTTAGTGTAGATCACTTCCGGCCTGGATACCTGGAATTCATAGCCTTCCCGGCGCATGGTTTCGATCAGGATTGCCAGATGAAGCTCACCGCGCCCTGACACCATAAAGGTGTTGGCATTATCGGTTTCTTCCACGCGCAGAGCAATATTGTTGCGCAGCTCGCGCAGCAGGCGTTCACGCAGTTTGCGAGAGGTGCTCCACTTGCCTTCTTTACCGGCAAAAGGAGAGGTATTCACTCCAAAGGTCATCTGCACGGTGGGAGCTTCTACAAAAATGGGCGGAAGTGCAACCGGGTTCTCCGGGTTGGCCAGCGTCTCGCCAATGCCCACACCTTCCAGCCCGGCGATAGCCACGATCTCACCCGCCTTAGCGCTCTCCACTTCCAGCTTCTGCAAACCGTCAAACACATACAGATAGCGCGCCCGTTCTGGAAAAACCTGCCCATCCAGATCGATGCGCGCCATGGCTTCATTGGCATGCACGGTACCGGCAAAGATACGGCCAATGGCCATATTTCCTCGGAAATCATCGTATGATAAATTGGCGATCAGGATTTGCAGGGGTGCATCGGCATCCACTTCCGGTGCGGGAATGTTGTTCAAAATGGCATTGAACAGCGCCCCCAGATCGGGATCCAGTTCGGGCGTTAGGCCGGCCTGCCCGGTGATGGCGTTGGCATAGATAATGGGGAAGCTGGCCTGTGTGTCATTGGCGCCCAGCTCGATGAATAAATCGAATGTTGAATTCACGGTATTATCGGGCTCGGCATCCTTGCGGTCCATCTTGTTGATCACCACCACAGCCGGCAGACCTTTTTCGAGGGCCTTTTTCAGCACAAAACGGGTCTGGGGCATGGGACCTTCCGCCGCATCTACCAGCAGAAGAACACCGTCTACCATATTCATGATGCGCTCCACCTCACCGCCAAAATCGGCGTGACCGGGGGTATCGACGATGTTGATTTTTACCATCTCGCCGGTAGCCGGGTTGGGAATGGAAATGGAGGTGTTCTTTGCCAGGATGGTGATCCCGCGCTCCCGCTCAAGATCATTCGAATCCATTACACGTTCCACCACCTGTTGATTGGCGCGGAACGTACGTGCCTGCCGAAGCAGTTGATCTACCAAAGTTGTTTTTCCATGGTCTACATGGGCAATAATCGCAATGTTTCGAAGATCGTTTCTTTTTACCAGCATACAAGAACCCTTTCACCCTCTCGATAAGACGAACGAACAATAATATCAAATTCCGGGCAGATTGAACAGGGGTGGGATCAGGCGCTGTCGTACCCAATGTTGTAATATCATTTCATGGGGTGAGATGTTTTTCTTCACCATCGACGGCAAAGGAACCTCCAGCGCCAAATTTACAGTCGTGAAAGCGCGGTTATAATAAGCCGGACAGCTTATGACCACTCGACCGCTTACACCACCATCTACCCGAGTTTCATTTTTCAGCAGCCTGTTCACCCAGTGGCGGGATTTCTCGCGGCATGCTGTGCGTGCCTTACCTAGGGGCAAGTGGCTGGCCGGTCTGCTGCTGGTGATACTGACAGCCGCTTTGGCACGCGTGACAGCCGTGTTCGTGCAGCCCATGACGCATGACGAATCTTATACCTTTATCGCCTTCGCGTCGCAGTCACTGCCCAACCTGCTCAGCGATTATCACCTGCCCAACAACCACATCCTCAACTCGGTGCTGATTCATTTTTCAACAGACATATTTGGCAATGGCCCACTGGCAGTACGCTTACCGGCCCTTCTGGCGGGTTTGCTGACGGTGGCAGCAGTGTACCTGCTGGCTCGCGCTCAATATGGTGACGGGCCAGCCATGTTGGCTGCGTCCATCACCGCTTTTCTGCAAGCGCAGGTCGACATATCGATCCTGGCACGAGGATACAGTCTACTGGGATTGCTGGTGCTGTTGGAACTGCTGCTGGCGTTTTATATACGCCGTCATCAAAACTTTTGGGGCTGGCTGTTCTTCGCGCTGCTGGGCGCGGCCGGTTTCTTTACCGTACCCATCATGTTGTATCCCATCGGGGTGATTGGCCTGTGGTTGGCTTTATGCGCTGTGTTCAATCAAATCGGAGCGGGTTACAAAAATCGCTGGCGTTTTCTGGCGTGGCTGGCTGGAACTGCGCTGCTGACCGGTGTGATCACCACTATCCTGTATCTGCCCGCGGTCCTGGGCACAAGCCTGGATGCCCTGATCGATAATCCTTTTGTCAACCCCCTCTCAACCGAGCAGTTCCTGTCTCTGCTACCGAATCGCATCCGGGAAATCTGGCATATCTGGCAGGAAGGTATTGGTCTCTCCATCTGGCTGCTGGTGGCAGGTTTTCTGCTGTCCATTATTTACGCGCCCCGCACCATCACCGAAAAAATCCCTCCGCAAACCGGCCTGTTGTGGATCCCGCTGGTGGCGGCTGTGCAGCACCCCAATCCCTGGCCCAAGATTTTCATGTATCTGCTCCCTATGTTGATTTTATGGGGTGTGGGTGGTTGGTTTGAGCTGGCGCGCTGGCGGTTCAGCCAGAAAACGTTGAATATAGCGGCGGCGATAATGACCGCAGTGGTCATCACACTGAGTATCGCACGTGATCTTCCGCAAGCGTTGGAGTTGCCCCCGGTTCCAGGCGAGGTGGAGCAGGCAGCCGAGGCGATTGTTGAGTTGTATCAACCCGGTGACGCACTGCTGGGCGCATCGCCCAATGACGCGCCCTTGTGGATTTACGCTTATATGCGAGATATCCCCAAATCAGCTTTTTCACACCTGGAAGACCGTCCCATCCAGCGGGCTTTTGTGATGGTCAATCCCGTGGAAGGGCAAACCATCGAAACGGTACTGCGTGAGCGCAAACTGGATCCGGGAAATTTCGATCTGGACTCCGCAGTATCCATATTCGATATCTGCACCACACAGGTCTTCCTGATTACTGCCGATAATCCGTAATGGGTCATGGCATCATAAACGGGGAATGCAAATCAGCAAATACCTTGTTTGATCACGGATGATGCTGTATGCGTCATTTACTAAAAAAGTATTCTTTCTGTTGTTAACCTCAAACTTCATTATAAGCAACACCAAACGTGTTCTCAATCACACCGGGCAACAACGAGTATACTGAACACCCCATCATCGACTCGATCTCTTGCTTAATCCTTAAAAAAGATTTCCACTTTTCAATTGAGTAGTCATTTACGCCCCGTCGAATGGCGACATCTACTAGCCGTTTTTCGACCAGGCAAAAGCCATTCGGGTCCGCCAGTGCATCACATAGCTGGAGCAAGTGATCATAGATCGAGTACTCTATACCAGCCAGGTAATTTTCAACAAAATCAAGTTCCTCTTGTGAACAATCCCATTGACCTGAACTCGCATGGGCATTCCGAACTGGAAAAGAATGGGTTAAGCAAATACGGGCGGCATCATCATACCTGTTCTCCTGCAAAAACCGGTAACCGTCGAGTGTATGCCGGAGATCGGTAACCCCCTCCTGCCGTCCTATGTCGTGTAGAAGGCCCATCACATAAGCCGTCGAAGAATCGACGAGTGGAATACGTTCGGCGATCAATTCGGCTGCCTGAGCCACGTACCGGCTGTGGATTACCCATGGGCCTGGATGACGTTCTTCCGCCTTGGACAGCATCCGTAGTGCCTCCAAACGAGTTGGTACCCTCATCTTTCTGTCCATTTCACCACTCCTTTCGGATTTCAGGATGAATCGTGGCACCATCAGGGTAACCGCAGGTGGAGTAGAAACACCTGCGGCTACAAGTTTCAATTGTCGCGGTGATACCTTGATCAGGCAGTTGGTCGGTGAAACACCTTTCCCTTGCCCTGCAGCCGTAAACCCTCTTCCAGATGCTGGTACGGGTAGCTCTCCGGGTTGTTGATCAGCGAGCTGGGCGCATCCACGTCGATGATGGTGCTGCTGATGGGTTCGAAATCCGCCCGGTAATGGTTTGTGCTCTTCAAGACCAAAATCTTCATCTGCGTGGGATCACAGCCTACCACACGCATGAAGTCCTGGTCAAAGATTTGAATGCGGTAGGATGCCACCACCACATGCACATTACCCGTGCGCAGGTGAGCCATCTTGCCCAGGTTCGATTGGGTCCCGCGCAGCATCTCGCTGTGGCACAGAAAATCTCCGTCATGCACCTGCACCACCTCAAACCGACCGTGGAACGGAGTATGCCCTGGGGTCAACTTGCCACCCAGATCCATCTCCAGCACGGCGCCCTGCCCAGCTTTATGCGCCAAATTTGCCGCCTCAGGATCAAACACCAGTGCAATGGCGGATTCAGGCGCGTTTTGCTTCACCAGTTCGTTCATGATCCACACCGTATCGGAGCTGGCGCCGCCGCCCGGGTTATCCTGACCGTCGGCCAGAATGACCGGTTTATCGGCCGTTTTTGCCAGTTCAATGGCCTGGGCCACCGCTTCGGCGGGTTTGGGCAGATCACTGCGGAACTCTTCCTCCAGCTCCAGGGCTTTGTTAAGCAGTTGATCAGCGGCCTTTTGGGCTGCTTCCTGGGTGGAGGCATAGGCAAACACTGTGGGTCCCATGTGAGGAACATCTGCTTCCGCAAATCCCTGCATGACTGAAGCAGAAACAACCCGTTTATCCTTTTCAACTTCGTCAATCTCAGCGTACAGCTCGCGGCTGGGCCGTTTGTTGGTCGCCAGCGTGGAGCCGGGCATCAGGAAGGGCACCTTGTGGAAGGCCCTGAACAATGGCTTCCCATCCAGAATGTGCTGCAGCGCATCCGCACAGCGTACACCGGTTTCATAAATATCGATATGCGGGTAGGTCCGGTATCCAATCAAAACATCGGCTGAATTGAAGAATTCAGGTGAAATATTGCCGTGCAGATCCAGCGAGGTAACGATCGGGATATCCCCCACCCCCTCACGCACCAGGCGGATGGTTTCTGCTTCTCCCTCCTGGAAAGGATCGAACACCATGGCTCCGTGTAGATCCAGATACACGGCGTCAAAAGGCCCATTGGCTTTGATTCCATCGGTGATCAGGCTGACAAGCTGATGAAATACTTCACCGTTGACCGGCGCTGAGGGTTCTGCTTCACCGATCTTGGCGATGGCAATCACCTCATGACCCAGTTCCTCAGCCCGGTTGTAAAAACCGCATATCGAGTTGTTGAATTTCTGATGCCGAAAGACCTGTTCGAATTCATTACCCACATAAATGCCCGACAGCATGGCGCCCCTTGCTGCGAAGCTTTCGTAATCGGTGGGAATGGGAGAGAAAGTATTGGTTTCGTGTAAAAGTGCTGCCAGAGCTATCCGTGCCATTGTATCTCCTGTGATCGGTAACAATATTAAGTTGGTAAGCTGGAAACCTGATAAAATGATCTGCAGGGCCGCATTCAGGATTGGCGACCCCATCCAAATCCGGTGACGTCTTTACGGCGCACAAAACTTAATTATACCGCCCATCAGGCTGTTTCTTCAGCCTGTATTCCTTCATCCGGTTCGCTTGACGGGATGTCTACTGACATGTATACTGATATTGTTTGTAATCAGCATCAGTCAAGTGGAGGATATTTTGGGCGAAACCCTTGCAGAAAACATCGCACAAACCATTCGAGACGATATCATCGAAGGCAGATTGGGTATTCATACCTTCCTAACGGAACGCGAACTGGCAGCCCGTTTTTCGGTCAGCAAGGCGCCTGTGCGCGATGCGCTGCACCGCCTGTGCCAGGAAGAATACCTGGTCAGTTTTGCCCGAAAAGGCTACATGGTCAACATCCTGTCTGCCGATGAGTACGTGCAACTCCAGCAGGTGCGCATTCACCTGGAAGAGTTGAGCATCAAACTGGGCATCCAGAATGCCAGCGATGCAGAACTGGACAGCCTGTCCGATATCATCTCGCAGCAAAGCCTTGAAAAGAACCCCTACAAAACCAGCAATACGCGCTTTCATATGCGTATGGCCGAGTTGAGCAGAAATCGCTACCTGGTGACACATCTGTTTTCCATGCTTGGCGCGGTTGCGCGAGCAGTGATTGTTCAGGTGGGCGTCAATGAAACCACCCACACCGAAAACCATCAGCGCATTGTCGATGCCTTGAAAAAACGGGATACGCAGGAAGCCATCCAGGCCTTGCATGATGATATTGAAGAGATGGAACTGCGCATGGGAGCCATTCCACCACGGGCATAAATCGGGCTAATCTATCAAGTCAAGCTCTATGTCAGATCGGCACCCTGATCTGACTTTTTATTTTCCATGAATCCCTGACCCAAAACATATCTATTGCCAATATCTGGGTATCCTATCAAAAGCAGGAGATCACTGATCTCCCTTACTGATGAAACGGGCAGGTTTCGATCAACCTTCGAGGAGCGCGGGGGCAACTTCATAGGAAAACAAAAAAACCCGACTGAATGGTCAGGTTTCTGCTTTGATCATGGAAATCAGTGAGGAGTGGCAGATCGGAAAACGCTATTGTGCTGGCAAGTCATTGAATTGTTAAAGAGCTATGGGAAT
>CAZHMZ010000076.1:0-16837 GCA_964532655.1 uncultured Anaerolineaceae bacterium | reverse complement strand
TGTGCGGCTTGCTTCTGTCAAATTTCTGCTTCGCCATGCTGCTACTTCTCCTTAATCCTTCAATGTATTTCTATTACTAATTACTTGTTAATTTTTGCTGCCACATCACCAGAGACGGGAGCATAGTGATCGAATTCCATCGTAAAAACGCCTCTTCCCTGCGTAACAGAACGTAGCGTGGTTGCATACCCAAACATTTCTGCCAGGGGAACAAGCGACTTTACTGCCTGTGCATTGCCCGGGCGATTTTCCATACCCAGGATTTCTGCCCTGCGCGAATTCAGGCTGGAGAGAATCTCACCCAGATATTCACCGGGGCCAAGAGCTTCCACTTTCATAATCGGCTCCAGTAATACCGGAGCGCCCTGCTCGATTGCCTGTTTGAAGCCCAGAATGGCAGCCATACGGAAAGCCATCGGGCTCGAGTCGACTTCATGGAACGAACCGTCTACCAGTGAGACCTTCACACCGGTTACCTGGAAACCTGTCAGCGTACCGCTTTCAGCAGCTTCTCGAATACCATCTTCAATTGCAGGGAAGAACTCGCGCGGAATCGCTCCCTGCTGGATTTTGTTTTCAAACACAATCTCTGTGCCGCCCGGAATGGGTTCCAGATTGAAGACTACGTGCCCGTATTGACCATGCCCACCAGTTTGTTTGACATACCGGTAACTGACTTCCTGGATGGGTCGGGTGATGGTTTCATGGTAGGTGACACGTACACGCCCAATATTGGCTTTGACACGGAATTCACGCAGCATCCGGTCGACAATGATGTCGAGGTGAAGTTCGCCCATGCCGGAAATCACGGTCTGGTTGGTGTTCTCATCCATGTGAACGCGGAAGGTAGGATCTTCTTCCGAAAGCTTGCGCAGAGCCTCGCCCATCTTATCCTGGTCGGCCAGTGTCTTCGGTTCAATGGCAACCGAAATAACCGGTTCCGGAAAGCTGATGCTTTCCAGCAATAAGGGAGAGTGCTGACTGCAAAGCGTATCACCTGTAAAGCTGTTTTTCAGACCCAGGACTGCCCCGATTTCACCAGCATAGATTTCATTCACATCTTCGCGGTGGTCGGCGTACATGTGCAGAAGGCGTCCGATGCGCTCTTTCTTGTCCTTAATCGGGTTGTACACCATGGTCCCTTGGGTGACCGTTCCGGAATATACCCGGATGTAAGCCAGTCGGCCCATATACGGATCGGTGACAATCTTAAAGACCAGAGCGCTTAAGGGAGCATCGTCTTCAGGGGGCAGCTCAATCTCTTCATCTTTATCAAGATTGGTGCCTTTGACCGGAGGAATATCAAGCGGGGAGGGCAGATAATCGATGACAGCATCCAGAATGGGCTGAATGCCTTTGTTACGTAAGGCGGTTCCACAAAATACCGGTGTAGCCTGGTTTTGGATGGTAGCAGTACGCAGAGCAGCTTTCAGTTCATCGACCGAGATGGTTTCGCCTTCCAGGAATTTGACAATCAGATCATCATCAAACTCGGCGACTTTCTCCACCAGTTCAGCACGTTTCGCCTGTGCCTCGGCCAGCATATCGGCGGGTACGTCATCCTCGCGAATATCTTTGCCGAGGTCGTCTTCCCAATAAAAAGCCCGCATGGTGAGGAGATCAATAAATCCCCTGAAGGCCGCCTCAGATCCAATCGGGATCTGCATGGCGATCGGGTTGGCGCCTAACCGCTCGCGGATCGTATCGATGGTCATATCGAAGGATGCGCCGGTGCGGTCCATCTTATTGGCAAAACAAATGCGCGGTACGCCGTACCGGTCGGCCTGACGCCAAACGGTTTCGCTTTGCGGCTCAACACCCTGGGTGGCATCAAAAACAACAACACCGCCGTCCAGCACGCGTAAAGAGCGCTGTACTTCGGCGGTGAAGTCAATGTGTCCTGGGGTGTCGATTAAATTGATCTGGTAGCCCTTCCATTCCGCTGTGACGGCTGCTGAAACGATGGTGATACCACGTTCTCGTTCCTGCGCCATCCAATCTGTAACAGTAGTGCCTTCATCAACAGATCCAATACGATAAGTTTTTCCTGTATAGAACAATATCCGCTCCGTCGTCGTCGTTTTGCCGGCGTCGATGTGGGCAATAATGCCAATATTGCGATAATGTTCTAATGGATGTTGCCGTGTCATAAAAAGGCCTTCTTACTGAATACATCAGCGTAGAAAAGACATCCTTAAAGCCTGAAATGCGAGAAAGCGCGGTTTGCTTCTGCCATTTTGTGGGTTTCCTCGCGCTTGCGAACAGAGGCACCCTGGTTGTTGGCAGCTTCCATAATCTCAGCAGACAGTTTTTCGGAGAATGATTTACCGGTACGCGAACGCGATGACTGAAGCAGCCAGCGCATCGCCAGAGTCTGGCGGCGGTCAGTGGGTACTTCCATGGGGACCTGGTAGGTCGCTCCACCAACACGGCGGGGGCGAACTTCCATGGCGGGACCAACATTTTTCATGGCAAGTTCCAGCACTTCGATAGGGTCACGTTTGGTGCGCTCGCGGACGATTTCCAGCGCATCATACATCAGGGTTGTTGCAACGCTCTTCTTGCCGTTTTTCATAATACGGTTGATCAGGGCCTGTACAGTCAGGCTTTGATACCGTACGTCCGGTAAAGCTTCACGTTTTTCGGGTCGGGTTCGACGCATCTTGTTTCTCTTTCTGTTTTACTTCTTCTTTGATCCGTATTTTGAACGAGCCTGCTGGCGGTTGTTAACACCGGTGGTATCCAGGGTGCCGCGCACGATATGATAGCGGACACCAGGCAGATCTTTAACACGGCCGCCGCGAACAAGCACCACAGAGTGCTCCTGCAGCGAATGGCCTTCACCCGGGATATAAGCAGTCACTTCGATACCATTTGACAGACGCACACGAGCGATTTTCCGCAAAGCGGAATTAGGCTTCTTAGGGGTCATGGTTTTCACCACAGTACACACACCCCGTTTTTGAGGCGCGCCCATCGGCTGGCGGACACGGTGCTGTTTCATTGAGTTCAATGTATACAGCAGTGCAGGTGATTTGCTTTTTACCTTTCTGGTGCTTCGGCCTTTGCGGATCAATTGATTGATTGTTGGCACTTTCTAGCCTCCGAAAAAATGTTCAAACCTTTTTCTGATAATTTGCAGACCCCGGATCTTGCGATCCAAAGATCATTTCGCATTAAGTGAGGCCATCAAAACCCGCAGATGGCCTCATCGTCATCAACACCACCAAAAAACAGTTTTTTGGTATGGGCAACAGGCGCTGATTATATCATGGTGATATTTAAGCGTCAAGATCACCCAATTTCAGTTTCTTCAGTTCCTCGCCCATCCCCAATAAGCCGGTTTCGATCTTGGGGGGCCGGACGCGTTCTTCATCTTTTCCAAAGCGAATGACTTCGCCTGAATCCATGACAGCTTCTACAGACAGACCCAGACTCTGCAGCTCTTTAACCAACACACGGAATGAGGCCGGAATGCTGGGCTCTTCAATGGGTTCGCCCTTCACGATGGCTTCGTAGGTGCTCACACGACCCTGAACATCATCCGATTTGACCGTCAGCATTTCCTGCAGGGTGTACGCGGCGCCGTAAGCCTCAAGCGCCCATACTTCCATCTCGCCGAAGCGCTGACCGCCGAATTGAGCCTTACCACCCAGCGGCTGCTGGGTCACCAGACTGTATGGGCCGGTGGAGCGGGCGTGCACTTTGTCTTCAACCAGGTGATGCAGCTTGAGCATGGTCATCAGACCCACAGTGATGGCCTGATCATAAGGCTTTCCGCTCTTGCCGTCACGCAAAACCTGCTTGCCGACAATAGGCATGGGGACGCCGCTTTCATTCATAAAGCCGTTCGCACGTGTACGAACCGCTTCCGAGTCCAGTCCGGTGATATCCACCCCATTTTCCTGCAGCCACAAACCCAATGCCACACGTACTGCATTATCGTTGCGTTTATCCTCATCGGTCACGGTAATGGTGGCCTTGCTGAAATCGAGAATGCTGTCGGGGTTGAAGCCTTTGTCCTTCAGCCAGTTTGCCACGGTGATATGCCGAGCATAGGTCTGATCGGTACCCAGACGCTGGATATCCACATCACGGCCTTGCAGCCATTCTTCCATGTAAAGCAGGCGCACTTCATCATCATCGCGGATCGACTCGGGTGAGTACTCGTTTTGATGCAGCCACTCCCAAGCTTTGTCGACAGTTTGTTTCCAGGCTTTATCTACCATCCACGCGCGGGCCAGTTCGGCTTCGATCTCCGCTTCCGTTGCACCATCAAACACAGGGGTAATGGCGCGGAAGCCCAACCGTTCGGCAGCCCAACCCAGATGGGTTTCGAGCACCTGTCCGATGTTCATACGACCAGGCACACCCAGCGGGTTCAGGATAATATCGACCGGGGTACCGTCTTCCATGAAGGGCATATCTTCCACAGGCACCACACGGGAAACCACACCTTTGTTCCCATGACGGCCGGCCATTTTGTCACCGGCGGTAATCTTGCGGCGCTGTGCCACTGAAACGCGTACCATGGTGTCAACGCCGGCAGCCAGATCGCTGTTGTCTTCGCGGGTGAATACCTTTACATCCACAACCTTTCCGCGTTCGCCATGCGGCATACGCAGTGAGGTGTCCTTCACATCGCGGGATTTTTCACCGAAGATGGCGCGCAGCAGGCGTTCTTCAGGGGTGAGCTCTTTTTCACCTTTGGGGGTGATCTTTCCAACCAGGATATCGCTTGGGCCAACCTCGGCGCCGATACGGATCACACCGTGCTCGTCCAGGTCTTTGATGGCATCCTCACCCACATTGGGGATATCGCGGGTGATCTCTTCGGGGCCCAGCTTGGTATCGCGCGCTTCCAGTTCGTATTTCTCAATGTGAACCGAAGTAAAGCGATCATCCTGCACCAGGCGTTCGGAGATAATGATGGCATCCTCAAAGTTGCTACCTTCCCAGGAGACAAACGCCACAACCACGTTCTGTCCCAGAGCCAGGTTACCGTTGACGGTAGAAGAAGAGTCAGCCAGCACATCGCCCTTGCGAACGCGCTGCCCTTTTTCAACTGCAGGGCGCTGATCAATACAGGTGCTCTGGTTGGAGCGCTGATATTTATAGAGATGGTAAGTGTGAATATCGCCTTTGCTGGTGCGTACAGCGATGTTACGCCCGTCCACCGTGACCACTTCGCCGTCTTCCGCGGCCACCAGTACCTGGCCCGAATCCAGTGCGGCGTGCGCTTCCATACCGGTGGAGATAATCGGAATATCCGGCATGATCAACGGGACAGCCTGTGTCTGCATGTTGGAACCCATCAGAGCGCGGTTGGCGTCATCATGCTCCAGGAACGGGATCAGCGCAGCGCTGACACCCACAACCTGGTGTGGGGCAATATCCATAAAGTTGGCCGAATCCGGTGCAGCCATGATGAAATCAGAGTGATGGCGGCAGGAGATGCGGTCCTGGATAAATTCTTCGTTTTCATCCAGCAGCGTATTCGCCTGCGCGATGATGAACTTGTCTTCAGCGTCGGCCGAAAGGTACATCACCTCACGCGATACATACGGCTTGATGGCGATGGTGGATTTTTCCATCTTTTCGAGACGGGCAAAAGCTTTCTCGGTCACCCGTTCCTCGGCTTTGATGATAACCTCGCCATTGGCGGGATCCACAACATCTTCCTTGACCACACGACCCACCAGACGCGGATCCTGTGAATCAAAGTTCTTGATCACACGGCGGTACGGCGTCTCAATGAAGCCATAGGGGTTAACACGAGCGAAGTTGGCCAGACGACCGATCAAACCAATGTTCGGACCTTCAGGAGTTTCGATAGGGCAGATACGTCCATAGTGCGAGTGGTGAACATCACGCACATCGAACCCGGCGCGTTCACGCCGTAAACCACCAGGGCCCAGGGCCGAAAGGGTACGTTTGTGACGCAGCTCGGCCAGCGGGTTGGTTTGATCCATGAACTGGGAGAGCTGGCTGGAGCCAAAGAACTCACGCAGGGCTGCCACAACCGGGCGGATGTTGATCAGGTTATCCGGGGCAATATGCTCCTGGTCGCGGATGGACATACGCTCTTTGATGACGCGTTCCATACGGCGCAGACCAATGCGCAGCTTGTTCTGGATCAGCTCACCCACTGTCTTGACGCGACGGTTGCCCAGGTGATCGATATCGTCCTTGTCTTCCATTTCATTGTTGATCATCACCATGCGGCGAACCAACTGGACCACATCGTATTTTGTAACGGTTCGATGCGAGATCGGAATCTTCTCGGTCAGATCCATCTTCTGGTTGAGCTTGTAGCGACCCACACGCTCCAGATCGTAATGGCGCTGGTCAAACAACTGCTCCTCCAGGAACTGGCGGGCATTTTCAGGCGTGGCGGGATCACCTGGTCGCATGCGGCGGAAGAACTCCAGCAGCGCTTCTTCAGCGATGGAGCTCTTGGGACCCACATTCCATTCTGGTTCCTGGCGGAAGGTGGAAGGAATGAACAGGCGATCAGGGTTGTTGTCGATATCCTCAAACAGCGCCAGAATCTCTTCATCTGATCCCGTCATGATGGGCGAATCGGTCAGACCATCGCTGACGACGGCCAGAGCGCGCAGGAAAATGGTGATAGGCACGGTGCGCTTGCGGTTGAACTTGAGGATGATATAGTCATTCTTGCGGGTCTCAAATTCCATCCAGGCGCCGCGATCCGGGATCAACTTGGCCATGGCCAGACGATGGCCGGTGGCGCGGTCGACCGGGGCTTCAAAATAGACACCTGGCGAACGAATCAACTGGGAAACTACCACACGCTCGGAACCATTCACGATGAAGGTACCTTTGTCGGTCATTTCAGGGAAGTCGCCCAGGAAAATATCCTTTTTGATCATTTCCGGAACATCAGGCCCTTCCAGCAGTACCGATACATACAAAGGACTGGCATAGGTCAGGTCACGTTCCACGCATTCTTCCAGCGAATGTTTTGGTTCCTTGAACCAATACTTCAGATCCATTTCTTTGGATAACTGGCTGTCGCTGGGGAAGTGCAGCCGAAGGCCCTTGTTGTAGGATTCGATCGGTGAAATTTCTTTAAAAAGCTCTCCTAGTCCCTCTCTTTTCAGTCGTTCAAACGACTCTAGTTGAACTTCGATTAAATTCGGTAAATCATAGATACTGGGGATACGGGCATATGATCTGGTAGGCAAAACTGACGTCATTTACTATCTCCCAACTGAGTTGACTGGTGTTAAACAATAATTCACCCACACTCGATGGATGTGCAAACGGCAAGTATATCAATTTTAGAAGCAAATGTCAAGAAAACGGGTAATTTTGCATCGAAAAAATCTGAAAAGCCACCGGTCGGCATTGGAAAAGGGAAATCCGGTAAAAGACTGCAAAATCTCCTCTTCATGATGATACCCCCAAAATGGATTACTGTACATCATCTTCGCTTACCTGTCCGCCGCCTCCACCCATCTCCGGTCTTTCAAAACCGCCCCATTCAGATCGATGATTTCAGTTCGGAAAGACCCATCCGAGGCAATGCGCAGGATCCCGCAGGAAGGCGGATATCCCCAGCCCCCCATTCCGGCCGACCCAGGATTGAAAATCAATTGATTGCCAGACTGAACATTTTCCGGTTTATGGGTATGCCCAAAGATTATCACATCCGCATCCGGAAAGGTTTTTTCCGCCAACCGGCGGTAATAGGCGAGTTGATACCCTTTTGTCAGGAAGTAAAATTTCTCCACAAAATACAGCCACATGTTGCCAAAACCGTGCATCAACCCCACTTTGACGCCGTTGACGTTCAGCGATACAGACTTTGGCAAGGTGTTGCCGTTTCTGAGCAAATCACGGTTTCCCTGTACGGCGGTGACCGGTGCCAAAGTGCCCAGTTCGTCCAAAACGCTCTGGTCGCTGACATCACCGGCATGCAGGATTTGTGAGACTTCCTCGCGCTTGAGCACCCTCATCAATTCAGGGTGCAAATTTTTAATACGGTCCGGCACATGCGTATCCGCGACCAGACCAATCACAACATCAGTCAATGAAAACTCCTTTCAGGGAATCAACCCGTTTTCAACACGGGTGATGGCCTGTTATTTTGAAATCCCCAAATTTTCCAGTTCATCCATGGCCTGTCTGGCATTTCGAAATACGACACCATGCATGCCCAGTTTCAAGGCACCATCCACATTTTTGGCCACATCATCCACAAAAACAGCCCGCTCGGGGGGCACGGATAACAGATCCAGCAGATACAAAAAAATCGCCGGATCCGGCTTGGCCAGCCGTACTTCGGATGAAAAAACGATCGCGTCAAACGCGTGCAGCAGCTTGTGTTTCCGGTTCATTTCAGCACGGGTATCCGACCAGGCATTGCTCAACAGGGCCGTCCGGTAACGCGGGCGGAGTGAATCAATATATTGAACCAGTGTGCCGTCCAGCCGGTCGCCGCCCCAAAACAGATCACGAAAACGCGGCATATCTTCATCACGCAGCCCGTAATGAGTCTGAACCTGCTTCCACTGCATTTCTTCAGGGATGAGACCCAGCGTTGCCTGTTCCGCGGTGGCGGAGTTGAATACGGTATCGTAAAGTTCTTCGGGTGTGGTGTTCACCCACCGGGCAAGCTCATGCCGCGGAGACTGGTCTTCAGTGCGTACCAGCACCCCGCCCATATCCCAGATGACGGCCTCAATCATCTCGTTTCGTCCACCCGCCTCTGTAAACCCGTAGATTTCGGTCATCCTCGCCCCCGAAAAGCAGAAATGTTTTTGAAGTATATCATCGAACCAAAGTATAATTTCAGTGCACATGAGAGAGTTTAATCCCTATATTAAGTCCGTGCTCGGTATGGAGCTCACACCAGCCCAAGTTCAGGCATTTGATTGGTATGAAAAAGAACTGCTGGACTGGAATGAGCGCTTCAATTTAACAGCCATTCGAAACCCGGAGGGGGTACGGGCGAAACACTTCCTGGATTCCATCACCTGCGCGATGGTCATGAACGGTAAACGGAAAGGCGCACTGATCGATGTGGGCACAGGCGCCGGTTTCCCGGGGATGCCGCTCAAGATCCTCTTTCCGCACATCCAGCTCACTTTGGTCGAGTCGATTGGTAAAAAGGTCGATTTCTGCAAGCATGTTGTGGATCATCTGGCGCTGGAGAATGTGCGGGTGGTTCTGGGCAGGGCTGAAGACATCGGGCAGGATAAGCAGCACCGCGAGCAGTATGACTGGGCTGTGGCACGGGCCGTAGCCAACCTGAACATCCTGGCGGAGTATTTGCTGCCGTTGGTAAAAGTAGGCGGGTTAATGATTGCCCAAAAGGGAGAAGCCGGTCCGGCGGAAGCCCAACTGGCGGCCAATCCGCTCAAACTGCTGGGCGGCCATCTGAAGGTGATTAAAAAGGTGGAATTGCCCGGTATCGCCGACGATCGGTTTCTGATCGCCATCGATAAAATTGCCGTGACACCCAATACCTATCCACGCCGAACCGGTGTACCGGCCAAAAAGCCGCTCCAGTAGGTTCTCTATTACTATTTCGCTAATTGAGAATTTCAGGATTCGATCTGGTTAGTCACCTGCACCAGACCGTTGCTGGCTTCCCAGACGGTATTGCCGCTCATAAACTCGCGCGCAAACGGCTCTAGATCCGTGGTGGTCAGGAAAACCTGCTCGTAACCGGCAATATGCTGAAGCAAATCGGCTCGCCGCCGGATATCCAGTTCTGCCATGATTTCATCCAGCAATAAAACCGGCCACTCACCGGATTTACCGTGCAGCCAGTTGACCTCTCCCAATTTCAGGGAGAGCAAAGCCGTACGGATCTGACCGCGCGACCCGTAAACGCCCAGGTCGATGCCATTCGCCAGCACGCGCAGTTCATCACGATGCGGTCCCAGCGTTGTGACACCCCGGCTGATTTCCTCTGAGCGGGCTGCCTTGAGTTGCTGCAGAAACGCGGTCTTGATCTCGTCCATCGAAAGCTGCAGGCGGGCATCCTTGCTGCTGATGGGCAGGTGGTACTGACCGTTTTGTCGGACCAGCGGATCAAATGAAGGCTGATACTCGAGACGCAGGACTTCACTTTCGTGTGTCAACTGCTGGTGGATGCGCGTGCTGAACTGCTCCAGCTCGTGAATGGCTCGGATGCGCGCCTGGATGATGGCGGATCCCCGCTGCACCAGCAGCTCATCCCAATACTCCAATTGGCCGATATCGCTGTTGCGTTCATAAATCTGCTTCAGCAATGCATTCCGCTGGGTAACCACCTGGTGATACACTGCCAGATGCGCCCCATAACCGGGCATGGCCTGCGAGATAAACAGGTTAAGGAAACGCCGCCGCTCTTCCGGGCCATCTTCGATGATACGCGTCATTTGCGGTAAAAAGATGACCGCGTTAAAGAGACCCAGCACGTCCTGCACGCTCTTTTTCACGCCGTCCAGCAAAATCTCTTTACGGAAACGACCGCTGCCGTTGTAGTTTTTCTCCAGGATCAGCCGGGCTTCAATCCGGTGCTGCCGGCCGGCCCGTTCAAGATCTGCCACAATACGGCCGACCGAAAGGGCTTCCTGTGTGGTCAGGTAATTAATCAACTGACGGTCATGTTGGGCTTGAAAAGACGTAAAGGTGGCTAGATAGTAGATGGCCTCCAGAATACTGGTTTTCCCCTGCGCATTGCCGCCCACCACCAGATGGATATGGTTTGGTACCTCCATATCCAGCCGGGTAAAGGCTCGATAATTGGTCAGCGAGAGTCTCAGCAGATGCATGGGGTCAACTTCAGTCTTTACGCAATGATCCGGTTAACAGATCAACAACTACACATCAGCGACTTCGTCATTTTCTTGAGGCTTCCATACTTTGTCAGCCCGATCAGTAAAGATGATCCCCTCCAGATGATCGATTTCATGCTGGAAAATACGCGCCAGCCAGCCCTCCGCCTTGATGCGCACAGGCTGTCCGCGCCGATTGAGACCTTTTACCACAATGGATTCATGCCGGTCCACAGCGCCGACTAATCCCGGTACCGAAAGGCAGCCTTCCACGCCGTTGACCATTTCAGAAGAGGTCTTGATGATCTCCGGGTTAATCACCACATACAGCTTGAGCGGGGCATCTTCATCCTCATCATCGCCATACTCAATCACAACCAAGCGTTCAGAAACACCAAGCTGCGGGGCAGCCAGGCCAACGCCCGGGGCTTCCCGTAAAGTTTCAATCATATCGTCGATCAGTACCTGGGTAGCCGGTGTAATCTCGGTGATTTTGCGGGCTTTCCGATACAGGACCGGATCGGGAATGAAAACAATCTCTCGTAAAGTCATACCGTTCCTTTATAACCATATCCAGTTTTTCAGCAATTAATGAGCAGTTCGCTGAGAGCCAACTGCCGCATGGGTATTTTACCTGTTATTTTCAATTAGAACGATGGATTTTCGCTGTCCGGGAAATATTGCTGCGGATGGGTCTGCTCCGAGGTCACTTTGTGATAGGCCTCGATCCATCCGGCCACATTTTTTTGCAGCGCCAGTTTTTGCTCGTTTTTCTGTATTTCATCCCGGGCGGATAACCGGCTGAACAGTTCCCGCTGCACATCCGACGGATCGTACACGTAGTCAAAGGTCAATGTGGTTTCGCCGATTTTGATGTACACCGTACCGAAATTAAGCAACAGCCCCATCAAACCCAAACGCTCGAACTCAATGCTGAGGATGTTTTTGAGCGGCGCCGCGCGGCGCTCTTCATGACCCAGGGGTTTTTTATACACGTCGATCACCTGGTCCGGTGTGATGATGTACTGGTCGTTGCGCCAATCTTGGTACTGATATATCCACCATACCAGCGCCACAGGCCCTGTTACCAGAATCACTCCCAGCAGCGATTGTATTTCAAAGAAGGTGAACAGGCCTGCCACCCTGGCGATCAGACTGATGCCAAGCACCAGCAGAATCAGACTGGGCAGGGTGATGCGTTTGAGCAGGATATACCAGTGTGTCCAATAATGGATGACCCCGTTTTCTTCTTTGCGAAGCCTGAACAGATCGGCCAGACCGCTCACCAGGCTTCCGGATTGCACGTGCGGGGTGACTTCTTTTTCCTTTTTGGGCAGTTCACGAGAGCGCGGACGGTTACCGATGGTTTCACGCACCAGTTCTTCGATGTGATTTTGCTCTTCCACCTGCAAACCCGCTTTGGCGCGTTCAGCCTGCGCATTGGTCAGCACGGCGATTTTGCGTGACATGGGCACCTTTGGGAAGGTCACCTGCCCGGCATAGGTGCGTATCAGGATATCGCCGTATCCAAACTGGCGGCTGAGCCAGTCGGTCTGGGTGGTCACTGCCAGCACCATCCTCAGCGGGCTCTCATGCCGGCTGTCATACAGTAGGATGACCTTCTCCTGAAACACCACCCGCCGGTTGGTGAGGATGGAATAATCATTGGCCCAATCGATGACGCCCAAAATAAACCAGACCGAAATAACACCCACATTGATACCGGTCAAAATCCAGGGCAGCGTGCTGCCAGGGAAAGAACCGAACAGGACCGCCAGAATGATAAACGTAATCACTGCCCAACTGAGCAACGGGGTCAGTCGGAACAACAAATCCAATGGGTGACGTCGCGAGAAAAAGTAAATTACCTCATCCGGCTCGCGCCACGAAAGCGGCACCTGCAGATCCATCAGATAGCTGTCAAACAGGATTTGCAGGTCTTCGTGCAGCATGGGGAACTGTTGAATCAGAAATGCGGCGCTTTCCTGATCCAGCCAGAGAATGGTTGCATCCGTTTTGGCAACCGCGCTGGTTTGATACTCACTGCCGGAGCGGAGCATGTCATAGCCAAACATATCGCCGCTTTCAAAGGTGCCCAGCGGGCGTTTGCTGCGCCGGGAGCCCTGAAAAACAGAGACTTTTCCGCAATAGACAATGAAAAGGTGCTCCGCAGGAGCACCCTGTTCAAAAATTATCTGACCCGGTTCATAATCCCAGCTCCGAAACTGGTCAACAATCAAATCTACTTCCTCTTCAGAGTATTGCCTGAAGAGGAAGCTTGATCTGACAAGAGCTGTGATATCGGTTCGTTCCACGTGCTTATTCGGGTATGGTAGTCGGTTCAGGTTCTATGGCGATATCCGGGGTTGCATCCAGATCATCCTTCTTTTTGGATGAACCTTTTTTGGGTTTGGGGCTTTCAGCGATCTTTTCAAAGGTGATCTTCGAGTCTTCGGTGATATCCACCACCACCTCGTCGCCATCTTTGAAGTCGCCGCTCAAAATACGGATGGACAGCGGGCTTTCCACGTACTTCTGCAATGCTCTGCGAAGCGGACGGGCGCCAAAAACGGGATCATAGCCTTCTTTGGCCAGCCACTGACGAATGGTATCGGTCAATTTGACCTGAATACCGTGTTCTTCCAGCCGGTCGTGGACTTCGGTCATCTGCAGATCGACAATGCTGGTCATTTGCTCCTGCGTGAGGGGCGAGAACATGATGATGTCATCGATACGGTTGAGGAATTCAGGCCGGAAGGTACCCTTGAGGGCTTTCTCGATCTTCTCGGTGGATTCGCGCTCTGCATCGGTCACGCGCTTTTGAGCAAAGCCCAGCGTGCCGCTGCGGGTGACAAATTCAGTGCCCAGGTTGCTGGTCATGATCAGGATGGTATTTCTGAAGTCAACGATGTGACCCTGTCCATCCGTCAACCGGCCGTCATCCAGGATCTGCAGCAGAGCATTCCATACCTCGGGATGCGCTTTTTCGATCTCATCAAACAGGATGATGCGGTAGGGACGGCGACGTACAGCTTCGGACAACTGACCACCCTCTTCGTACCCCACGTATCCGGGAGGCGCGCCAAACAACCGTGAAACAGTGTGCTGCTCGCGGTATTCACTCATATCCAGGCGGAATAACGCATCCTCGTCGCCAAACATAAACTCGGCCAGCACTTTGGCCAGTTCCGTCTTGCCAACGCCCGACGGCCCAATGAAGATGAACGATCCAATCGGGCGATGCGGATCCTTGAGACCAGACCGCGCCCGGCGGATGGCATCTGAGATGGCACTGATAGCGGCGTCCTGCCCGATAATCCGTTCATGCAGACGCTCTTCCATGTGAAGCAGCCGGTCGGTTTCCGTTTCCATCATCTGGGTGATTGGAATACCGGTCCATTGAGCCACCACCTCGGCGATGTCGTTGGTTTCCACAACCTCATCGAGCTTATATTCTTTTTCCCACTTTTCGCGGGTTTCGTTGAACTCGGTTTCAATGCGAAGGCGGTCCGCTTTTTTGCGAGCGGCGCGTTCGTAATTCCTCTCCAAACCGGCCTGCTCCTCTTCAGCAGAAAGCAGATCGATTTGCCGTTTCATCTCCTTAAGGTCAGCGGGCAGAGAGTATAAGGCTACACGCAGTTTTGCGGCGGCCTCATCCATCAGGTCGATGGCTTTATCCGGCAGCTTGCGGTCAGCCAGATACCGGGCCGACAGGCGCGCGGCGGATACCAGGGCCTCGTCGGAGAAGCGCACCTTATGATGGCTTTCATAGCGGTCGCGCAGCCCTTTCAACATGGTGATGGTTTCTTCAACGGTCGGCTCGTCGACAAACACCGGTGCAAAACGCCGTTCGAGCGCCGCGTCCTTCTCGATATGTTTGTGATATTCATCCAGCGTGGTGGCACCCACGCACTGCAACTCACCACGCGAGAGGGCCGGTTTGAGCATATTGGATGCATCCATGGCTCCCTGAGCAGCTCCCGCACCCACCACCGTATGCAGTTCATCGATAAACAGAATGATCTCGCCTTCCGATTTTTCGACTTCCTGTATAGCAGCTTTCAGGCGCTCTTCAAACTCACCGCGGAAACGGGTACCGGCGATCATGGCGCCCAGATCCAATTGGATCACGCGCCGGCCGGTCAGGATTTCAGGTACATCGTTATCGGCAATTTTCTGAGCCAGGCCTTCCACAATGGCGGTTTTTCCCACACCTGCTTCACCGATCAGAACCGGGTTGTTTTTGGTGCGGCGTGAAAGCACCTGCATCACCCGCAAAATTTCTTCATCGCGGCCCACCACGGGGTCCAGCTTGTGTTCACGGGCCACCTGGGTGAGATCGCGCGAATATTTTTCCAGCATCCGGTAGCGCGATTCAGCCTGCGGATCGTTGACATTTTTCCCGCCCCGGATCTGCGTGATGGCCTCAAGCACGCGATCGCGTGTGATGCCGGCCACCTCGAGCACTCTCGAGGCAGGCGTGTTTCGCTCACTTAGAATGGCCAGGAAAAGATGTTCGGTGGAAATATACTCATCGTGCAGCCGGTTGGCTTCATCATTGGCGAGGTCGATAATCCTCTTCACCCGCGGTGTGATAAAGATCTGCCCGGCTCCCCCGCCAAATATACTGGCTTTGGGGCTAGTGCGAAGCATATAATCCAGCTTCTCCACCAGCGCGTGGGGCTCCACCTTGATATACTCCAGGATCTGCGAGACTGCTCCTTCCGGTTGTTCAATCAACGCCAGCAAAATGTGTTCGGTATCAATTTGATTATGTTGGTAACGCTGGATGATTTCGGCGGCTCGTTGAGCAGCTTCCTGGGCTCGTTCGGTAAAACGATCAAATCGCATCATATTTCATTCAACCTCAAGAACAATTATTCTATTCTTTCCAAATGCATTATAGCATTGCCATTCCATAATTTTTGTAAGAACTCTATAAGAAATTACCCGGCGTCTTACCCAAACAAAACAACGCAACGTGCCTGCTCGTTACCAATGCAATTACCAGGCCAGATCGTACTTTCAGTATACCGGTATGGCTATTCATTTACAATCGAGCCTCAGCCTCTGATAGAATATTTATATGTCCATCATTGATACCGCGTTACATATTCGACCTCTGGACACACACACTGATATGCTGTCCGTGGCTGATTTAATTGAGATTTGCTTTGGCTCGCAGCTCGATCCGGACGGGTTTACCTATCTTGAACAGATTCGCAAGGCCGCTCTGGATCAACGCCTGGTGCGCTGGGCACTGACGGCCGGTGAGATGGTTTCGTATCCGCTCAATGGCTATGTTTGTGAACTGGATCATCAGGTGATTGGGAACCTGAGCATCATCCCGTTTTACTGGAAGCACGAATGGTACTATCTCATCGCCAATGTGGCCGTTCATCCCAACTTTCGCCGTCAGGGGATTGCGCACCGGCTGACCGCGAAAGCACTTGAACATCTGCGGCGTCTGCCCATTCGGGCCGTCTGGCTGCATGTTCGCGAAGACAATTTGGCTGCCCGCCATTTATACGAAACTTTTCAATTTCAGGATCGCTGCGTGCGTGATACCTGGGTCAGCAGTGATTTAACCAACAACCTGCTCAGGTTTGTACCGGGCATCCAGATCGGGACCCCCGCGCGTGAAGATTGGCCGTCCATGAAAAAATATCTGACCGGCCTGTACCCGCCCGAGGTTACCTGGAACCTGGGTTTCGATGCGGAGCGATACAAACCGGGTTTACTCCAAAACCTGGTCCAGATGTTTTCGGATGAGAAATTGCTTCAGTGGAGCGTTAAAACCGGCGGTCAGTTTGCGCCGTCCCACTTCGCGACCAGGCTGGCCGCCACGCCGCCCGCCGTGGTGAAGTTCCCGCCCGCATAGAGATTTGTTCCGTCGTGCGCCAGGGCTTCCACTGCGAAATCCATTCCGCTGCCGAGGTTCGTCCAGCTCGTCCCGTTCCACATCGCAATCCGGTGAGCGGTGACGCCACCCGCCGTATGGAAGCCCCCGGCGGCGTACAGGTTCGTCCCGTCATGCACCAGCG
>CAZHMZ010000075.1:0-17178 GCA_964532655.1 uncultured Anaerolineaceae bacterium | reverse complement strand
CCTTCGTCTTCCTTAAAAATCGTTACTCTGGTGGATGGTTTACCGCTTTCCAGCATGGTTTGCTCCACCAGAATCGGCGCGATCTCGCCCGTGAAACGACCTGCATCTTGAGCAGCAATCGCTTTGCGATGGCTGTTGTAGGCAAAAGCGTCCTGATCCTGGCGGGTGATGCCGTATTTTTGGGCAACATTTTCAGCGGTTTGCCCCATACCGGCGTAGACCTCGGGATGATGTTCTATCAGCCATGGGTTGGGTGAGATTTTAAGGCTGGCCATCGGCAGCATACTCATCGATTCGACGCCGCCTGCGATGACACAAGTACCCATCCCGGCCATGATTTGCTGAGCGGCGTGAGCAATTGTTTGCAGCCCGGAGGAACAAAACCGGTTCACTGTGTGTGCAGGGGTTGTGCAGGGAAGCCCCGTACGCAGGGAAGCGATACGGGCAAGGTTCATGCCCTGCTCGCCTTCGGGTATGGCACAACCCAGGATCACATCTTCAATTTCTTCGGGTGATACCTCCGGAACTCGCTGCAATACTTCTTTCAGCACAACAGCAGCCATCTCATCCGGGCGTACATCCACCAGTGTACCCTTCTGCGCTTTGCCGACCGCTGTACGAACTGCGGAAACAATCACTGCTTCTTTCATGGTTTTTATCCTCAGTTTCTCAGTACTTTTTTCGTTTGATACATGTATTTGATCCGTTCAAGCGTTTTGGGTTCGGAAAACACGGAAAGGAAATTTTCACGCTCAAGATCAAGGAGGTATTCAGGGTTAACCCATTGCGAACGGGTCAATGCTCCACCGGAGATGACATTGGCGATTTTTTCAGAAACCAGCACATCATGATCCGAAAGGTAACCGGCCGCTTTATAACTCCAGATAACCAGTTTGAGGGTTGCCAGCCCCGCATTTCCGAGCACCCAGACATCATTATTTCGAGATGGTGGATGATAGTCATTCGCCGCCAGCCCTAATACCATTCGTTTGGCATCTGACAGCAGGTGATCGGCGTTCATCACCACCCGGTCAGAGGGCATGAGAAAACCCCACTGCATGGCTTCCATTGCGTTACTGCTCACCTTGCCCATGGCGATCATTTCGAACACTCTCTGCAAATATGGGGTCAGGTCAGCATTTGGATTGCCTTTTTTAACCGGGGCAAGCACTCGGCGAACCAGTTCGGTGCAGCCGCCCAAAGCAGGGATAACCCCCACACCGGCTTCTACCTGACCAATATAAGCCTCGCTTGCAGCGCAGATGGCCGATGAGCCCATCATTACCTCAGCTCCGCCCCCCAGCACCATCCCAAACGGAGCGCTGACAACAGGTTTACAGCCGTAACGAAAATCAAGCAGTACCGTCTGCATGCTGCGGATCAGGAACTCCATCTCATCCCAGGCCTGGCGCTCGATAATGTCGAGAAACAGGGTCAGGTCAGCGCCGGCACAAAAGTTCTTCCCCTGGTTGCCAATGATCAAACCAACCCAATCCTTCTCCATTTCTTCAGCAGTAATGCTCAACATTTCAAAAATCTGGCTGTTGAGTGAATTTGCCTTCGAGTGGAACTCCAGGCAGAGAACACCATCGCCCATATCCAGCAGGCTGGCGCTGGCATTGGCTTTGAGCTCTCGTTTTTCCTCTTTTTTGAGATCTTCGATCACGATTGCCCAGGGATCGGCGCCGACAGGTTCATAACGCTTATGGATGGGACTGTAACAATGCAGCCGGCCGTTGAGGTGTGTATAAAAGGTCGAGAATCCGGCGGACAGCATCTCTTTCACCCAGGGTGTGACACTTTTCCCTTCTCCTTCCATTCTCGTCACAGATTCAGCTACCCCCAATGCATCCCAGGTTTCGAATGGGCCCATTTGATGACCAAAACCCCACTTGCAGGCATTGTCGATGGAAATCAGGTCATCGGCGACCTCCGGTATGATGCTCGCGGCATAGTTCAAGCCGAAAGAGCGTGTTGCCCAAATGAACTCAGCGGCGCGATCATTCCTGGAACATATTTGCCGGAGACGTTTTCCCAACTCGGATCCGCTTGCCTCTTCCATTGACTCAAACGTTACCTTAACTGGCGCCCGGTACTCCATCGTTTCCGGATCCAAAACCCAAAACTGACGTCCTTCGGCTGTCTCCACTTGTTTGTAAAAACCCTGTCGCGTCTTATTGCCAAGCCAGTTGTGGGCGATCATTGCCTCCATTAAAGCAAGGCTTTTCGAGTGGTTAAGTACCTCGCGATAGGCATCATGGGGGATCGCTGCGTATAAATTTTTCGTGACCAACTCCAGCACATCAATACCCACCAGGTCATACAAACGGAAAGTAGCTGTTTTCGGATATCCGACTGCCGGACCGGTGAGGGCATCCACCTCTTCCACTGAATAACCATGATCGAGGGCATAACTCATTGTGTATACACCCAGCAATCCCAGCACCCGGTTTGCGATGAAATTAGGCGTATCCTTACACACCACCACGCCTTTACCCAATGTACGGGTACCAAAATGCTTCATCATGTCGATGACCGCAGGATCCGTCCCAGCGTGAGGAATGAGTTCCAAAAGCTTCATATAGCGCGGCGGATTAAATGCATGGGTGCCAAGGAAATGGGCCTTGAAATCATCGGAGCGGCCTTCGGCAATGGCTCCAATCGGGATGCCGGATGTATTGGTGCTGACGATACTGCCCGGTTTCCGAAGATGATCAATCTGCTCCATCAGTTGCTGTTTTACATCCAGACGCTCGACAATCGCCTCCACGATCCAGTCGGCCTCTGATAACCAGGACAGGTTATCTTCCAGGTTTCCCAAAGTGACCCGCCTGGCAAGATCCTGGCAGAAGAGATTGGCAGGTCGGGCCTTTGAACAGCGTTCCCAACCCTGGGTGACAATGCGGTTGCGCACTAGGGGATGATCCAGTGTCAGACCCTTGGCTGCCTCATCCGCTGTCAGTTCTTTTGGAGCAATATCCAGCAAATAGACGTCGATACCGGCGTTTGCCACGTGTGCGGCGATAGCCGCTCCCATGGTGCCGGCACCAATGACTGCCACACGTTTAATATTTTCTTTCATCGTACTTCTACTCCCTGGTAGTTTGGTGTAATTGTTCAGCAGGCCCCAAAACTTTCTGAGCCACGCTGTTTTTATTTCGATCCAAAGTTCTGGTGAAATTTTTATTGATTATTTCAATATATGTCTGCTTGGGCAACAGATCTCGGGCAATTATGTCCAACGTCTGGCGATCCATGCTTCCCTGACGTGCCAGTTGACGACCGGCGTCTCTGGCAGCCGCGAAGATATCATCCAAAACGGCTCCCTGTTTCATCATGGGTCGCATGGCTTCGCCATGTGGCCGCAGTAAAGCACCGGCAAACTCTCTGGACATATTCTTGGAGAGGGCCTGCATAAAGGCCAGCAATGGATCAAAGTTGTCCATTTCCCAGAAGCCACAGTTGGCCACCAGAACGACTTTGCCATACTTATGCCCCGGATGTACCATGTGACGGCAGTGCCCATCGGTCAATGTAAAGAAGGGCTGCAGAAGCGGCACCAGCCGGTCAATCAGGTTTTTCAGGGGTCCCACCACCCCATCTACGTAGACCGGGGTGGCTATCACCCAGATATCGGCCTGCTGCAGTTTTGGAAGCAGTATCTGCATGTCGTCCTGCTGAAAACACCTGCCAGGCGTCCTGACCCAGCAACACAAATCTCCATAACACGGGTGGATATGCAGATCCTTTACATAGTTCAGCTCAACCTCAGCTCCGGCTTCCTCCAATCCCTCCAAAAAAGGATTGAGAATGAGAGCTGTGTTTGAGTGACTTATATCAGGGCTTCCGTTGAAAGCTACGACTTTGAGGTTTTTTTCTTCTGCCATATTCACCTTCAATAGGTCTGTCTTTGCAATCAGGATCTATTCTTCCCAGGCCAAATCCAGGGCTTTCTGTGCCAGTATGGTAGTGGTCGGAAAAATGAGGATCGGGGTGTCCTTCTGTTTCACCAGCAAGGGCAGTTCAGTACAGCCGAGGATGATTCCTTGCGCGCCCTTTTGAACCAGTTTCTCCATGATTCCAAGCAGGCAGTTCCTTGAAACATCGAGCGTTTTGTTCCAAATCAATTCGGATAAAATGATTTCTTCAACTTTGCACATATCGTCTTCATCCGGGGTAATCGTCTGAATACCATGGCGTGCAAGTGCGCGATGATAAAAGCCTTCCGTCATTGTCATGTAGGTACCCAGTAATCCCACCGTATCCAGGTTGGCCTTTTTGATGGCTTCTGCCGTAGCATCCATGATACTGATCCAGGGGATGGGAAGGGTACCGGACAGCTCGTCAAACACGATGTGCAGCGCGTTGCAGGCGCCGATCACAAAATCAGCACCGGCTGCATGCAACCGTTCAATGACTGTCCTGACCTTTTCAGGTTTGTCAGGAGTGCCAAAATGGGAGCCCGAGTAGTTTTCTCTGCCCATACTGTAGATGATGATATGTGGAACCCAGGAAAAGTCGTTGTCGACGCTGATCCGTTCTCTCACCTTATTGAAAATGTATGAGTAGTATTCCATTGTGGCTTCGGGACCGATCCCGCCGATGATGCCGATGTTTTTCATATGCTGTTTGCCTCGTTTATTGCGATGGCTAAAACAAAATGACCAAAATGATCGCCAGGATGGCCAGAGGGATAGCGAAGAGGACTCCCATCAGGAGCTTGGCAAGGAATGGAAAACCAAATCGAACACGAAAGTTTACCGGTTGGTAATGGAACATCGAATCATCTGCCACACCGCTTTCAAAAAACCGGGTCAGTAAACGTTTCGTCGCCGCTGGCTGCCAACGCCAGATATCGTCACAGTGTCCAAATTCTTTCAGGATCACCTGCCGTCCATTGGACAGGTAAGGGAGGAGTTCATTGGTGGCGTATTTTGCAGGGGTCGAAAAATCTAGGTTCCCGCTGATCAATAGGGTTTGTACAGCGCATTGTTGAACCCGTCTGAGGGCTTCCGGCAGCATCGTCGCGGGCCAGGCTTGAGCTGCGTTCCACATCAGCAGCGCTTGCGGCGAACCCATAACCGAATTGGGTGTTTCCAGTGTTTCTGCATATTTCCGATTGGGATCATAGTCGGCGCAGTGCCCTTTGGCAAACAGATCGCCCCAAATCATCATCCGGGGAATGAATAGGTTATACACCGCAGACATCAATGCCAGGCCGCTGGGGTCACCGTGTTCTGCTGCCACATAAGCGTCGAAAACATAAGGAGAAGTACGCGTGTGGAAAAACAATGAAAATGCGCTGATGCGGGTTTTACTGCGATCGATATGTATAAATAACCAGCGTTTGGGCATATTCCGGTTCACATTACGAAGCGTGCTGAGAAGATCAGGTGAGCGAGAGGTAGAATAGGGGTCTTTTGCCCATAAGTCGGCATAGTTTGCCAACAGCGAATCGGTGGTATCTGGCTCGAACACAAAACGACCTGGCGGGTTGACCCCCATCATTGCCGAGCGGAAAATACTGTCAGGATACATATACGCATAAATTTGAGCCAGACGGGTTCCATAGCTTTCGCTAAGCAGGTTGATGCGTTCATACCCCAATCCCTTGCGTACGGCTTCTATATCGTCAATCACCTCTGTCATTACATATCCAGCAAGGTCGACACCGCTTTCCTCAAATCGGCGGACTTCCTGGCGGGTAGCCTCGAATAGAAGGGCTCGTGATTCCTCGCTTAGCAGGTCATCTCCAATCCCCCTGGCGGCTTTGGCCATCAAAGGGCCTTGCAGAATACTGGATCCATCTGCCCCACGGTAGCCAACCAGCACAAAGTCATGCTTTTCCAGCATCCATGCCGGTGGAACGAATTCGATATTGCTGCTACCTGGCCCTCCCTCCAGGTGGAAAATGGGCTCCAACGGATGTGGATCGACAGCATGGATACGAAGCACAGGTAGCGCGATCAGGCGGGAACCGGGCTTTGCCCTGTTCTCCAACACCACCAGTGTGCCGAAATCGGCAGGATATTTTTCAGACTTGAAAAGCCCTTGCCGGATGCGAAAGTAAAAGGGATTCATGAACAGATCCCCGGCTTGCGAACCAGGCGGCACGATCACACGTGTCTTTTTGGAAAAGTATGGAATTGCCATGGATCACATCATCAATTCTCCGGCGTTGATATCGATGGTCGCGCCGGTGATATACGAGGCTTCCTGGGAACACAGAAACGTCACCAAATTGGCATTGTCCTGCGGATCACCGATGCGGTGCATCGGAATGCCCTGCTCAATTTGCCGGATTAAATCAGGCGTTAACTCAGGAAACAGTTCACTTCCGCCTTCTGTCAAGAAAGTGCCGGGTGCAATGGCGTTGATATTGATGTTGTACTCAGCAGACTCGTTTGCAGCATGCCGGGTTAAGCCCAGGATGGCTGCTTTCGAAGCAGTGTAATGCGCCCCATTAAACGAACTCATGCAGCGTCCAGCGGAAGAGGAAATGTTCACGATTTTGCCGCTCTTCTTGGACTTCATGATGGGCAGCACGTATTTCATGCACAGGAACACACCGGTCACATTGACTTTCATCACTGACTGGAACTCTTCCAGTGAAATATCCTCCATTGGACGGGTAGTGCGCATGATACCGGCATTGTTCACCAGAATATCCACCGTGCCAAAACGCTCCAACGTGGAAGAAACTAACTCGGCCACTTGTGACTCATCGGTCACATCTGCCAAATGTTTGATTGCCTGCCCTCCGACCGTAATGATTTGATCAACCACCTGGTCAGCCAGATCGGATCGTAAATCATTGACCACTACCACAGCTCCTTCACGTCCGAGCCTGAGCGCAATCGCCCTGCCCAATCCACGTGCGGCACCGGTGACAATGGCTACCTTTCCGGAAAAACGTGTGATAACCCTCGTTTCATCCATAGAATAATCTCCCTGGATCTCAGATAATGTTTAGATCTCTGCCAACCTTATGAAAAGCGGATAGAGCAAAATCAAGGTCTTCCCGGCTGTGACAGGCAGAAACCATCGCCCTCAGGCGTGCTGCCCCTTTGGGAACAATGGGATACCCGATTCCAATCGCAAACACATTCTCCTGGAACAGGCAGGTTTCAAAACGTTTGGCCAATCCGACATCACCCAACAGTACCGGCAGGATAGGTGTTTGAGTAATGCCGAGGTTGAAACCGAGTAATTCAAGACCTTGCTTGAGATACCGCGTGTTTTCCCACAGACGATCAACCAATTCGGTTGAGTTGGAGAGCAGTTTGATTGCCGCCAGGCAGGCGGCCGTATCGGCCGGGGTAGTAGCGGTGGAGTAGTTCTGTGCCCGGCCTTCGGCGCGAATAAAATCAACCACCATTTTCTTTCCGGCGACAACCCCTCCGATCACCCCCAGCGCCTTGGAGAGAGTTCCCACTTCCACATCGATCTTGCCCTCGAGACCATAATGATAAACAATCCCGCGCCCGTGGCCCATTACCCCCTCACCGTGGGCGTCGTCAACCAGAGTAAGCAAGTTGTACTCTTCGGCAATGGAAGCGATCTTATCCAATGGGGCAAGATCGCCATCCATGCTGAAGACGCCATCGGTGATTATCAATCCACGCCGGTGACCCTGGAGATTTTCCTCGATTTTTGCGCGCAGGTCATTCATGTCGCAGTGCTCATAGACAACAATTTTGGCTTTCGACAACCGTGCCCCATCGATGATGCTGGCGTGGTTCAACATATCGGAAAATACGACATCTTCACGACCCATCAACGCCGAAACACTGCACAGGTTGGCGATAAAGCCTGTCTGTGTGTACATGGCAGCTTCGGTTCCTTTGAATTCGGCCAGACAACGCTCCAGTTCCACGTGGATTGCCTGGGTGCCGGAAAAGAAACGCACCGCGCCGGCACCCACACCCCACCGATCGATCGCCTGCTTGGCTGCTTCTTTTACCTGAGGGTGGTTGGCGAGCCCCAGATAGTTGTTGCTGCAAAGGTTGAGAACGCGGCTGCCATTGACAATCATCCAGGCATCAGCAGGTGAGTCAGTCACCGGAACGTTGAAATCCAAACCGAGCTGATTGTAAAAATCCAGTGTGTCCTGCATAAAATCCAACTTGTTCGGCACATTTTTTTTATTTGGCATGATGTTTTCCTGTCGTGATAGAACCCGCTGATTTCATAACCGGGCAACTCATTTCCGCTGCTATTTTCGGACGCCCAGAGGCAATGACCCCAGCACCACGGACGATATACAGATTAATTTTAAGGTTGCGCCAGATATGCATCATATAGAACAGGATAAATATTAAGGAAGTCCACCTTTATGTTTTCGAATTTTCGGCTGAGCCCAAAATTCATCTGTACGCTGTACAAAGGAGCGGTATAAGCCTGTTCAATGATATATTGTTGCGCATTATTCAGTTTTTCCTGAAGGATTTCACGATCTGAAGCGATGTATGCTTCCAACAAAATGGGATCCAACACAGGGTCATTGACAAAACCCACATTCATTCCACCCATCATGCTGGAATGGAAAATTGGCATCAGGATTTGTGCCTCAGCCCAGCCCCATGAGTCGATTGACACGGTGTAATTGCCTGACGTGAATTCGCTCTGCATGACACCGTATTCCAGCTGCCGTAGTTCTAACACAACACCCAGGGCTTTAAACTGCTCAAGTAATATTTCAGCGGTCTTAATAGAATCGCCGCGTTCTGAAGGGCTTACCTTGAATTCCAGGACCAATGGCTGGCCGTCTTTTTCCAGGATCCCTTCACTGTTCAGTGTATAACCTGCTTCAGCCATCAACTGTTTAGCTTGCTCGAGATCGTAGCCATAACCAATCTCTTTGTCTCCATCCCAATGTCCAAGAGTTGCCGGCGTGATAACACCCCATAAGGGCTCTCCGAAACCCTGTAAGACTGCCTGTACCAATTCTTCCCGGTTGATGGCGAGATTGAAAGCTTTTCGAACGAGGATGTCGTCAAATGGTGGTTTGCTCACGTTGAATAACAAGTATGGACCAGCACCTTTGAATTCAGTCGTTATGATATCCACGATATCCAATCCCTGAATCCTTTTGACATCTTTGTTTTGAATTACGGATAGGTCAATCTCGCCGGTCTCTATTCCTGCCAGCCGCGTGACGTATTCGGGAACAAAACGGATTTCAATCGTCTCGATATACGCCGGTCCTTTATGAGCATAAGCAGGGCCCCAATTGAAATCAGGATTTCGTTCCAGGATAATGCGGTCTCCGGTGATCCATTCTTTAAGTTTATACGGACCGACGCCGATTGGATTCCGGCCAAACTCTTCATCTCCGACTTTTTCGATGTAATGTTTGGGAAGTGGCTGCATATATGCGCAGGTCAACCCGAAAAACATTCCCGAATTCGGAGTATCCATATGGATTTGGACGGTGAGGTCATCAATGGCTTCTACTGAAGCCATACCTTCTGTCATTGCACCGGTAGCTGGGCTGGGATTTGCCAGGACACGTTCCATCGTAAACACATAATCTTCTGCGGTAAGAGGCGTGCCATCATGCCAGGTAATCCCATCTTTGATTTTAATTTCCCATAACGAACCATCTTCCGACACGCTATATGATTCCGCGAGGTAAGGCACAAATTCTTTCGTATCCGGATCTGCTGCCAGCATGGTTCCACCCACAAGCGACATGACAAATTCTGAGTCGCCTGAAACGGTGCGTTGGATATCAAGCGTATCCGGCTCATCTCCTGTGGCATATACCCAGGTACCCCCCACCTGGGGTTCGGTTTGCGCGGGCTCACCCACCAACCCCACTTCATCTGTCGGTTGCTCGGGCGCTGCAGTCTTGCTTCCGCAGGCGACCAGCATCGAAATAACAACAATCAAGCTGATGAATAGACAGAAACGTTTCATTTCCTTTTCTCCTTACTTTACTGACCTAAGAAAAATGGATCACGATTTTGTCAATTGGCAGATTACCTTTTTGCTTTCATTTCAGTTTTTGATTGATTTTGTAAACAGGCCCTTGCCCTGTCCTATCACACCGGTAGACTCATTTTGATTTGGACTTAATCTGGTTATAGAAGCACATTTTGAATAATAAGCAGTGCACGATCAATCCTTACGGATGAAGACGATGTCTTTCACGGCCGTTTCCAAAGGGATCGTGAGTTGGTTGATGCGCCCACTTCTATCTCCCATAAAGGAGACCGGCACCTTTTCCTGACGATGCGAAAATGCGAAAGTGAAAACGTCATAGTGATGATGGTCCAGTGGAAATGTTTGATCATAATAATGCGCAAGCAATCGATCATTTTCGAAAACCACCGAGAAAATACCATAAGCGGGATGCTCATAATTACCTGCGTAATCCTGGAGGCAGAGATGGGATGGATGGGTATCTGCGACGCGATTGTTTTCCTGTGGGTCCTCTGGGCTTTTTTCACTTTCAGCCAGCATCTGGCTCACTCGATGGAGCCAGTCAATGGGTTCCATTTGTAATAAGCGGTCATAAATGGAAAAAACCAGTGGATAGGGTAAGAGCGTGTTATCTGCATTTGTCAGCACTGCGATGCCCATATCATCATTGGGTAAAAAGGACACCATTGTATTGAACCCATCGATAGAACCGGAATGGTGGACCATGTCATGACCCCGGTAGGTGTTCAACCTCCAACCCAGCCCGTAAAAACTGGGGCCGATTTCCGGAAAGCCACCTAAACGATCACCGGGGCTCAACTGTCCAATATCCCGAATGACCATTTGGGGAGAATGCATCTGCCGCAGGTTTTCTTTCGAGATCAGCGACTGCCCGGCATGCTCACCTCCATTGAGATGCAGCAGCAACCACTTCGCCAAATCACTGGCGCTGGAACTGATCGAACCAGCCGGGCCAATAGCTAACTTGTTAAAAAAGGGAATTTGTACGGCAGAGCCGTTTTGCTCCATATAGGGAAACGCAAAATCTGCAAAGCCAACAGAGTTGGGAAGTCCTGCACTTGAGTCGGTCATCTTCAGGGGCTGCAGGATGTGTGAGGTAACAAATTCTTCCCACGTCACACCGGAGATCTGCTCGATCAGGTAACCGGCGGCCGCGAACATCAGATTGCTGTACTGGTACACCTGCCGGAAATCGTACGAGGGCTCAAGGTACCGGATTCGTCTGATCATTTCGCGACGATCCAGATTGGCGAAGTACCAGAGCGTGTCATATCGTGGTAAACCGGAGCAATGTGTGACGAGGTCTCGTGGGGTGATGCGTTCAGAAGCGAATAGATCGTACATTCCAAAGTCAGGAAGATAGCGGTGCACGGGTGTATCCCAATCCAGTTTCCCGGCGTCGACCAGCATTCCCAGCGCCAAAGTGGTAAATGCTTTCGTTGTAGATCCAATTGCAAAACGGGTATGAGGGGTAACCGGATGCTGATGTTCCACATCTCTGAATCCACTCCCCGCGCGAAATGCCAACTGACCGTTTTGTACCACGCAGAGGGCAAGACCCGGCACATGCCATTTGCACCTGATCTCATCGATCTGCTCAAAGAAAGCGTTTTGTAAGGTCGTCATGATTCGTCTGCTCCATGTAACCGATTGAGAGAAAGCAATAACACACCCAGATCACGAAACCGACTTAGCAGGCCGTACATCGCAGCCTGGTCCTCAATCCAACCGGCCAGCCGGGTTTCACCATTCGTCAGTTCGGAGATATCCATTTCTGCAAAGCACGCGAAACGTTGGTCGTTGAAGTAACCTTTGAGACGAAATTCGTAGTATCCCGGCCAGTCCTTCGAAAGAGTTTTCATACGTCAGCTCACCAGTCCAATCCGGCTGCCAAATCGAGAATGCCGGGGGAGTCATAGGTGGTGTCGTTGGCCATCACCACCAGCACCAGTTTGCGATCAGGATACAGATGGATGGCGCAGCCAAAGCCAGGTCCACCTCCGCCATGCATCAATATATAGTCATGATCATGTGAGCGAACTTCCCATCCCAGCCCCTGCAGAGGAGCATCTGTCTGACCGAATCCTTTCACCGGGACCCAACTATCTTCCATCATCACCCGCACACTTTCCTGCGAGAGAATTCTATTGCCCTGCCACTCACCGCCGTTCAGAAAAATTGCCCCCAACCGCGCCATCTCACCGGCAGGACCAATCAACCCGGTTGGCGGGTCACTGTTCGGGTAGAAACGGTTGAACCACAAGCGTCCCCGCCAGGTCTGGCGGATAAAACCTCTCAACCGGCGGCCGAAGATGACGGGCAAGAGTGCGGTCTGGATATTCACCACCGGGTGAGAACCCGCTGCCATATGGGAGATCATCTCAGGTGTGAAGAGGAAACCGGTTTGTGACATATCCAGCGGCTGCAGGATTCGCTCATTCACATACTCTTCATAGGTCAGCCCGGATACCCGTTCGACAATCGCTCCCAGCACCATGTATCCCACATTGGTGTATACACTATGATGACCGGGAGAAAATTTGAGTTTTGTATAGTTAGGCAGCACCTGCTGAAGCAGGATTGTCTGATCCGGCCGCTCTTCCCCAACCAGGTGCATCCAGCCCATCACCTCCGGCACATTGTCCGGCATCCCGGAAGAATGGTTGAGCAGATGCCGCACTGTGACCGGTAAATCGTCCTCTTTGCGATAGCGCATCTCGAAAAACGGGAGAATTTCGCGTACCGGCGCATCAATATCCAATAATCCCTGCTCGCGTAATTGCATGATCGCGATAGCAGTTACGATCTTGGTGACAGACCACCACCTGTAAACGGTACCCACCTCAGCGGGCACGCGATTGGGGCCGTCGGCATAACCAAAGCCTCTGGAATATACCGTCTCATTTCCTCGCATTACCGCCAGGGTAAGTCCGGGCGGCGTTGCTTTTTTGACCAGCATTTCCAGGTAAGTTTCCAGTTCTGGCAGATCCGTAATCTTTGCCGAAACTCCGGATAAACGTCGGTGTAATAAGAGCGCTGCTCCGGCAAATGGCAGTAATCCGGACACTGTACTGGCGATGGATGACAGTATTTTCATCGATACACCTCAATCTTCCACAGCATGTTCGCCAGTGCGTTCATACTTTCTGGTGTGTGATTTGTATTGGTTAAGATCACAATCCCGGCTCCATCTTCAGGACGAACGGCCAGGCAGGTGTTGATGCCCGGGTCGCCGCCGGTGTGCTCCCAAACACACGCCCCGTCTGGTTGCGGCAGGCTATGCCACGCCAGCCCCTGGATGCCGCCAATCCCATTTGGAGCTTGAGCAATCCACTCCTGGCTGAAGCAACGTTGAACGGTAGTCGGTTTCAGTAACGGGTAACCCTTTTGTTCGCCTGGGGCGGCGAAAATAGCCCCGAACATGGCTAGTTGACGGGCACTGGTGCGCACCAGCCCGTCAGGATAATTTGGGAATGAATACAACATCAACGGGATGGGAGCCGATGATGCTGGGGCAGCCTGCTCCGCACAGAGACTGGCATACATGGATGCCATCTCAGGCAGTCCATAGGGTATAGCGTGGTTGGTGAGGTCGATGTCTTTCAGCAGCCATCCGGTGTTGAGCATACCCAGTGGCTCAAACAAGCAGCGACGAGTGTATCGATAAAGCGGTTCACCGCTCAGGCATTCACACAGGTAACCCACCAGCCCAAATGCTACATTTGAATAGTTCCAGTCGGCGCCGGGAGCATAGGGCAGGAAATTTTCTTCTGCATCGTAGTACTTTCCTTCGGGTGTCAGATAATCCTGCAACCAGTCACCCATCGCAATGACCGGATCGCCGACGGAGTAACTGGTCTCGTATGCCGAACTGTCTTGAATGGCGCTGGTGTGTGTCAACAAATGACGGAAGGTGATGGGGATTGTATGCAGCGGATGTCGTACTTTAAAGGGTAAATAGCCATTGACCGGATCGTCGAGCTGAAATTTGCCCTGTTCCCATAGCTGCATCAGTGCGGTGCATGTAAACGTTTTGGAGATCGAGCCAATATTTAAGTTCACATCGGGTGTCATGGGTTTACGGTTGGCGATGTCAGCCCAGCCGTATCCGTTCGCCCAAACGATTTGTCCGTCCTGCAGCCGGCAAGCAGCCAGCCCGACGATGCTGTGAGCCTGCATATGCGCCTCAATAGCGCAGTCAAGGTCTGAGTATGTTTTCATGGTGATACCTATAGACTACAAAAAAGGGGAATGTTTGACATTCCCCGAAAGTGGAAACTAGGGTGGAAATTTAGGCTAAGCCAGCAGACCCATTTCTCTGGCACGTGCTACGGCATGCGTGCGGCTTTTTACTGCTAGCTTGCCATAAATGTGGCGGAGGTGTTTTTTTACGGTTTCTTCGGTGACGAAAAGCACCTGAGCAGCTTGCCGATTAGAGAGGCCATCTGCCAACAAGCGCAGGACTTCCAGTTCACGCCCGCTGAGTGGCTCAACCAGCGGAGAAACCAGATCTGCTCTATGACCTGAGCCGGTGGCCATACTGTTTAGCAACCGGTCAACCATCTCCGGGGCAACAGATCGCAGGCTGGTAAGCATATCCATGATCGAACTTCCGGCATCGATAAAGGCTCGATAATATCTCCTTGGTGATGCCAGTCGTAGCGCCTTCTCGAGCTCCTCAATCGCCGCTTCTCTTCGTCCTAATTCCAGAAATAATAGCATTTGTAGGATTTGTGTATCGATTAGATCTCCAAAACGTTCTTTTTCCTGGGCGGAACGCACAAGGCTCGACAGGATTATCTGCATCTCATCAAAGCGTTTTTGTTTCAAAAGCAGTCTGGCAAAAATCCGGTATTCTGCGTCCCTTTCAGGGGAAGAAATCTCGGTCGGGAATTCTTTGATCAGCAAATGAGTATTTTCAGCCCAGCTCGCAGCCTGGTCCAGACGTCCCTGCCGAAGGTGCAGATCGGCAGATGCTGCTTTCACCAGCCGGGAAAATCGCGGGACGTTTAAACGGGCAGCAATCTGGCTGGCTTCTTCCATCTTTGCCAACGCCATCTGATCTTTGCCAGCAGCCTGCAGCAGAAATGCCAGCAAGATCTGACCGCGCAGTGTTTCCATCGGCATCATTAATTGCGAACAAAGCTCCAAACCCTGGCGCACATAATTGTATGCCTGAGACAATTCGTCACTCTCATAACACATCATTGCCAGAATTATGTAAGTTATCCCGAGTATGGGCAATGGATCATGGCCCTCAACAGCGCAACGCTCGATAGCCTGCCGGCACAGGGTTGCTGCCTCTTCCTGCCTTCCATGCATGTGGAGCAACAGACATAGTTCTTCCAGCAAGCCCATGGTACCCAGGTTATCTCCATATAGATGTGCCTGTGGAATCGCCTGACGAAATGTTTCAATTGCAGCCTGTGTGTTGCCAAGCTCGCGTTGGGCGTGGCCGAGGCTGAGCAAAGAAGCATATTGGAAAGTTCTAAAGAAAGGGTCGGTTTTATCCAGAGCCGCCAGCGCTTTTTGCGCCAGGTACAGTGCATTTGCGTAATCTCCCCGCTGCACAGCCAGATAAGCCTGTAACGAAAGCAGTACGCCTGACTCAGCCTGGTTCGTGTCACCGGTCGGTTCGATCATTGCCCATGCAGCAATAGTTTCAGCTGCCTCCAATTTCCCCATCAGTACCAACCCCCAGCCTTTGTAAGCTACCAGCTCAATACAGGCATGCAGTCGTTTCTCAGGAAGAGAATCTACCCACTTCAACATAGTCGTTAAATGGCCTTCCATTATCGCACGCCTCGATGCGATTCTGATGACTCGGACTGCTTCGTCCAGGTTTCCTGCCGCCAGCGCATGTTCTACTGCCTGATGGTGCAGTCCATGGGCTTCATACCATACGGAGGCTTTGTGATGAAGAGAAGTCTGTTCGTTTGGCGGTAATTGTGCACGCAAAAAATCTCGAAAAAGATGGTGATAGCGGTACCACTCTGAGCGGCTATCCAAAGCAACCACGAATAAGTTATTGTGTTCCAACTGAAGCAGAATCCCCTGACTATTTTCTCCTTCCAGGATCGAGTCGCATAAAGATGCACACATCCGATCAAGGATTGCTGTCTGACACATAAAACGCTGAATACCTGGTGATTGACGGTGAAGAACTTCTTCAGCGAGAAAATCGATTACGTAGTGATGCGAGCCGCTGAATGTGTGGATCAGATCTTCTACCTGCGCTGAGTCTTGACCCTCAAGTGACAAAGCTACCATCTGCAAACCGGCAATCCAGCCTTCGGTGCGAGTGTCCAGGGTTGTGACAGCTTCAGCAGAGAGATTCAAACCCATCGTTCCGGTCAGGAATGAGGCTGCCTCGTTTTCGGTAAAGCGCAGGTCGTGCTCGCGGATCTCCGTCAACTCAGTTCGAACGCGCATGCGAGGCAAAGGGAAAGGCGGGTCTTCACGCGTGATGATGACCAGATGCAAGTGGGTTGGCTGGTGTTCCAGCAGGTATTGAACTGCCTGGTGAATTACCGGTTGGTTAATCAGGTGATAATCGTCCAGAACGAGACCTACAGGAATGGAAGCTTGAGTAAGATCATTGATCAGAACAGCAATCCATGAATTGATGCCGGAGACATCCCGACCAAACGATAAAACAGGTTGAGTTGAGGTGTATTGCCTGGATTGAAGGATGTTTTGAACAGAACGTCCAATGCGATCATCGAGCGTCTGTAAGGCTGCCGTGATCAGTTCAAGGAATCGGACCGGATCATTATCCTCTTCATCCACGCAGATCCAGGCAAACGGGCACTCAATCTGCTTCAGCCACTCGGTGACCAGAGTCGTCTTCCCAAAACCGGCCGGCGCGGTGATGAGGGTCAGCTTTCTGTTCTGTTTCCATCCCTCGTTCAGCCGTTCGATTAACCGGGGGCGGGCTACAGAATTGAGCCGAGGTTTCGGACGTTCGAATTTGGTTAGCACAATGGGAGTAGTCATTTCATTTCCAAGTGAATGCTTCCCTGATCAACCGCCTGCAGAAAAATGCGGGATCAGCTAACTTGATGTGAATGAGTACGATCACACAGAATTCGCGACAAGAAACCACTTACAAATAAGTCTAGGGGAGATAACGATGAAAAAGAAAGATGAGTTTACGACAGGTTTAAAAATTATAACCCAGTATGGGTATCGCGGACACAAGTTTGAAAATGAAAAGCGGAGAATCCCTTA
>CAZHMZ010000074.1:0-17320 GCA_964532655.1 uncultured Anaerolineaceae bacterium | reverse complement strand
GTGACTTTCAAATCGATTACGGGCGCGAGATCGAAGAAGAGATCGTGCTGGTGCAGAATTTGATTGCCAGCAGCCCGCATTTGAACCAGGCGTATCCGTCGCGCTGGCTGGCCATCAAACTGCTGGAGAATGATGAACAGATCGCCGCACAGACAGCGCTTCTACCTGACGGTCCGCAGGTGCTGAAAGCCGTCAAAAAGAATATCAGCCATCTGGAGACACTGTTTGGCGAGGATGTGGATACGCTGGTGGCGGATCGCCGCTACGGTTGGATCAACGGTTTGGTGCGTGAGACCACCCGCGCGGAAAACACCGGCAAGCGCCAGCTTTCGGAGCGCATCGATGATATTGTCACCAACCGCCTGCTGGGTATCCCCATCTTCCTGCTGTCGATGTGGCTGGTGTTCAAAATCACCACCGATCTGTCGGCTCCGCTGCTGGATTGGGTAACCGGTGTGCTGGATGGCCCTATCACCCGCTGGACAGGCGCGTTGATTAATCTGTTCGGCTTGGGCGGAACCTGGGTCGACTCGCTTCTGCTGGACGGTGTGGTGGCCGGCGTGGGCGGTCTGATGGCTTTTGTGCCGGTGCTGATGGCTCTGTACGGCGCCTTGGCGATTCTGGAAGATTCCGGCTACATGGCGCGCGCCGCCTTTGTGATGGATCGCTTCATGCATGTGCTGGGCTTGCACGGGAAGAGTTTTCTGCCGCTGATCGTGGGCTTTGGCTGCAGCGTGCCCGGTATCTTCGCCACCCGTACACTCGAAAACAAAAAAGACCGCATCCTCACCGCCATGATGGTGCCTTTCATCAGCTGCGGTGCCAGATTGCCGGTGTATGTGTTGATCGCGGGGATCTTTTTCGCCGAGAAAGCCGGCCTGATGGTGTTCTGGATGTACTTCATCGGCATCGCCATGGCTATCCTCACCGGGCTGCTATTGAAGAACACGCTTTTCCGTGGTAAATCCGAATCGCCGTTTGTGTTGGAACTGCCGCCGTACCGGTTTCCCACTCTGAAAGCCATCTGGTTTCACATGTGGGAACACACCTCCTCCTTCATCAAGAAAGCAGGCAGTCTGATTCTGTTGATGAGCCTGGTGATCTGGCTGCTGCTGGCCATCCCTGTAAACGGTACAGGCCGCTTTGCGGATGTGGATCTGCCATCCAGCGCTTATGCGGCGGTATCCCGGGTGCTGGCCCCCGCTCTGCGGCCAGCCGGATTTGGCTCGTGGCAAACCAGCGGAGCGCTCATCTCCGGGATTGCTGCCAAAGAGGTCATTGTCACCAGTCTCACCCAGGTATACGGCATGGATGCCCCCCGTGAAGAGGTAGCTCAAACCACTTTTGTAGAAGATGTCAGCGGGATTGTGACCGGATTCGCGCAGTCGCTATGGGATATGGTTGTGGCCGTTCCCGGCATGGTAGGGATCCGCTTTGGTGAACCGGAAACTGCCGCCCCGGAGACCGCGCTGGCCCCGGCGGTGCGTGCGGGTTTTGAACAGGCCAGCGGCGGCCACGCTGATCTGGCAGCTTTTGCTTTTATGGTGTTTATTCTTACTTATACGCCGTGTATGGCCACACTGGCAGCCCTGCGCAAGGAACTGGGTACCCGGTGGATGCTGTTGAGCGCCTTCGGGCAACTGGTATCCGCCTGGCTGCTGGCAGTGATCGCCTTTCAGGGTGGGATTTTATTGGGGCTGGGGTGACAGATGCTGACAAGCGTTTTACACGAAATTGAAAACAGCAAAGGGGCCATCCGCCTGCAGACGCTCAGCCAGAAACTGGGCATCGACGAATCGGTGCTGGAAGGCATGATCGAACACTGGGTGCGCAAGGGTCGTATCCGGCGCATGGGCCAGGATGACCTGTTGTGCGGGGCATCTGACTGCAAGGATAGCTGCCCATTTTGCAGTAAAGGTTGATGCATATCTTCTTACGAGAAACATGTGAGATGAAAACAGCAGCGGGAATGTCGATTCATTCTCGCTGCCTTTTAATTCTAGCAAAATTGTATTACTGGGGCGGGCGCAGGTAATCCGCCAGTCCATCGCCCAGTACACTGAATGCGATCCCGATCAATACCACAGCCAGACCAGGGAATGTGGTCAGGTTTGGATTTCCGAGAATAAATTTCCGTCCATCCGAAATCATCGTGCCTAATTCAGGGGTTGGCGGTTGGATCCCCAGACCGATAAAACCCAATGACGCGACAAAAAGGATATTCAGAATAACATCGGACATGGCAAAAACGATGCAGGGAGTGATCACATTGGGCATCAAATGCCGCCAGATGATGCGGCTGTTTCGCGCGCCGATCGTTCGGGCAGCCAGGGTGTACTCGGTCTCTTTGGCTACCAGCACCTCCCCGCGCAGCAATCGGGCATAGGCAATCCATCCCACAATACCGATGGCGATATACATGTTGATAATGCCCTGCCCCAACATGGCGATGACCGCGATGGTGAGCACCAAGGTAGGAAACGCGATGAGCATGTCGAGCAGACGCATGAACAGCGTATCCACCCAGCCGCCAAAGTAACCGGTGATTGCCCCAATCACCACCCCGATGATCATCGTATAAACTGTGGTGATGATTCCGATCTGCAGGTCGATCCGTAATCCATACAGAATACGTGTTAAGATGTCGCGTCCAAACTGATCTGTACCCAGGAGATGATTCCAATCAGGTGGCTGAAGACCATTTCGAAGGTTTTGTTCCAAAGGGTCATAGGGCGATAAAGACGCGCCTACCCAAGCCAAAAGGAAAATAAACACGACCAGACCCACACCGATCAAAAATGTGCGGTTAAATTTGTTCCATCGCGATCCCTTGCGTTTACGATTGTTTTTTTCATTTGATTGTTTTGACGGCAAGGCTGCAATGACTCGGTCTACGGCATTATCCTGTGAAGTGTTATGCATATTTCACCCTCGGGTCAACTACAGCGTAAAGGATGTCCGTCAGGAGGTTAACAAAAACCACCAGAATTGCGAGAAACAGGGTAATAGCCTGCACCATGGGGTAATCACGTGTGCTGATCGAATTGAGTAACAGTCGCCCCAGACCAGGAATAGCGAAAACCGTTTCGATGATAATGGCTCCGCCAACACTGTACGCAACCCGGAGACCCAGCAGGGTAACGGTTGAGATCATTGAATTACGCAACACATGCCGAAAAAAGACCGTCCGCGATTTTAACCCTTTGGCATGTGCGGTGCGCACATAATCCGACAGCAGGATATCCAGAATGGTAGCGCGTAAATTGCGCACCAGAATTGCACTGCCGGCCAGCGCGATGGAAAGAGCAGGCAGAAACAAATAATACAGATGTTCAAGGAAATTCTCACCATACCCGGCAATTGGAAACAGCCGGAGACGGATACTGAAGGCGATAATCAGAATCAAAGCGATCCAGAAATTGGGCATGGCCAATGTGAGCGTCACCAACCCGCGAATTCCCTGATCAATGATGGTATCTTTTTTGAGGGCAGAAACCATCGCGAAAGGGATCGCCACAATGGCGCTCATAAAAACCCCATAAATGGATAGAAACAATGTCCTTGGGAAGCGTTCGCGGATGACATCGGCTGCGGGTTGGCGAAGAACAAACGATTCGCCCAGATTCCCGGTTGCTACGCGCTGGACAAACAGTAAATACTGTTCCACAATGGGCTTGTTCAAGCCCAGCGATTCACGAATTTGCTCGCGCGCCTCTGCGGTTCCGCGGTCACCCAGCATGACCGATGCTGGATCCCCTGGGATAAGCCGGATCAGGAAAAAGACGATCACGCTGATGCCAATCATGACCGGTATTAATTGTAAAAGTCGTCGGGTAATATATTGTATCAACCTGTCACCTGTTCTCTGAACATGAACCGATAGAAATTATTCGAGGAAAGGTGCCGCTCGATGGACTCGAGCGGCACAACGGTCACGACTCATCTGGAAAGATGACTATTCCTGGATCCAGACCTTGTTCAAATCCATGATTAACAACGGGTTGATCCACAGGTCCTTCACGCGATCGTTTACACCCCAGTTATTGGAGGTGTAATACAGGTTGAAACAAAAGGCATTATCCTGCGTCCACTGCTGAATATCGTGGAACAATTGCTGGCGCTTCACCGGATCCAGTTCGCCGTTTGCGACAGCCATAATGGATTTCAGTTCGTCCACATTTGCACCGCGGCGTGCATCATTGATATAACCGGTCATGAACCATCCGGCAATTTCTGCAGGATCCGCCACATCGCTTGAGTAACCGCCAAGGTACATGGTGTGTTCTTTATTGGTGGCTTTCTCGGTCAATACAGCAGATTCAAGCTGTACAACCTCAACATTCACGCCCGGGAGCTGGTTCCACATCCCCTGCAGAGCAGTTGCCGTTTCAATACCGGTTGCACTGGTGGTGGTTGTCCACAATTCAAAACTGTATCCATCGGGATATTTGGATTTTGCCAAATATTCTTTGGCTTTCTCCATATCGTAAGGGTAGCCCTGGATCGTCTCATCCCAATAAATCACACCCTTTGGCAAACAACTGGTGGGGAAGGTCGCATGACCGAACAAAACCGCATCGATCAACGCCTCACGATCGATGGCGTAATTCAATGCCATACGGAAATTGACATCATCCAGAGGCGGTTTGGTCTGGTTGTCATAAATCACAGCGGTGTAAGCAAACGGATAGCTGACAACGGAAACATCCGATAGTGCATCAACCGTATCGATTTGACTTGCAGGGACTGTATACCCTACGTCGATCTGACCGGTCTGCAGTTGCAGCATGCGGGTATTATCATCGATGATCATGGGGATCACCACGCGTTCCAGTTTTCCATCGCCAACTGCATAGGGATTTGGCACGATCGAAAGATGATCAGCCTGAACCATCTCTTCCACCATCCACTCACCGGAGCAGATCGGGTGTTTAAAGAATTCCTCTGCACCCATTTCTTCCAGGGCTGCCTTTGGGAAGATGGAAGCCCAGAAACCAGAAATATAGCTCAGGAACGGCACAAAAGTGTATGAAAGCTCAAATTGAACGGTATGTTCATCAATGGCAGTCGTTTTTCCGGGCGTCAATCCTGCTTCCTCGAAGATCCAAGCCCAGTAGGCGTCGGGGACCATCGCGCGTTCGATGGAATAAACCACATCTTCCGCGGTGATGGGTGTACCGTCCGAGAATTTAATATCGTCGCGCAGCTTGAATGTCCAAATGGTGGCATCATCATTAACTTCATAGGATTCAGCCGCAAATGGCTCCAATCCACTGGCATCTTCGTTCACCCGATAAAGCTGGCGGTAGATATTGTTGTGTACGATGATGTCCACATTGTATGTCGTCAGGTTGGGATCCAGGATAACCTGATCGGTGGCAAGCGAAAAGGATAATTCACCGCCTGCAGCAGGTTCCTCTGCTTCAACCGCGGCAGTCGCTTCTTCACCGGATGCGGCCTGTTCTTCCGCGGGGGCATTGGCGACCGGCTGTCCACAGCCGGCAAGCAGAATCATTACCAGACAAAAAGCAATTAAAGCAGAAAACTTGTTTTGCATCAGATATCTCTCCTTGATTGATAGGTGTGAAACATTAAAAACTCAAATCTTTTTTCCCGACTGGCATCAACCTCCTTTCAGGTAAATTTTTTCAAGGTACGGGGGAAACTACTTGATTTGGATTGGTGAAGAGTCAATCTGCTACAGATTTCAACGGGAAGATGCAAAGTAAATCACCAAGGAAGGGGATGGCGGGTATCTCAAATGCCCATACCCTGACAACAGGATGCAGAGACGATCCGTCACCAATAAGATGCTGTTTACTCAATAAGGAAAATCTTGCGAGATGCACTGCAGGAAGTAAGTCTATCGATTCCGTTTCAGAACATTTCCAGCAGCAAATTTCAGATTTTTTTATTATAGCCATTTCAACATAATTTACAACATGTCAAATGAATCCAGTTTCATCAAATGAGATAAGATATTCAGAATGAAGGTTTTTTTCAGTGAACGGGCCTGAGATTTTTCAGATGAATCAGTATTCACTGTCAGTGAATTAATCAAGCGTTTATCATCAATAACCAACTCGCTCAAACCAGGTGGAATTGACCGGGGACAGGCAAAATGACAATACGATACTCTACTAAGAATGATGTGATCATACGCCCATTTACACAACATGATGAAATCGAAGTGATTGGCATCTGGCACCGGTCGGGGCTGGCGGCATACCCGTATCTTCCCACCTGGCAGTCATTCACTCTGGAAAAGGCCGGTGAGGTTTTCCGAGCGGTGATTCAGCCCAATTGCGAAATCTGGGTAGCTGAGATGGATGGTCGAATTGCAGGGTTTCTCGCCATGAAAGGCTCCTATATAGATCGGCTCTATATTGATCCTCCGTACTGGCATAAGGGGTTGGGGAAGCGCTTCATCGAATTTGCCAAACAGATCTCACCAGGCGGGTTGGAACTGCATACACATCAGGAGAATCTGCCGGCCCGTTCTTTTTATGAAAAGGAGGGTTTTGTCGCTGTCAAATTTGGCATCAGCCCCCCACCCGAATCAGCGCCGGATGTTGAATATCACTGGCGTCCATGAGCAATTTGACGGTGAAGCGTATTTGCCGATCCAAATACGCTTCAGATCGAATGGAAGAAAACGAATTTCTGCCTGTCGCAAGGGCGTATAATCAGTCATCCATCCCATTTCTGCTGTATCAAGGTCGATCACATGCCCGAAAATTTGCAACCCTATCTCGACTTCATCAATGAAACCGCTTTCCTGGCCGGCCGGCTGACGCTTGGCTATTTTCAATCCAACCTGGCCGTCGACTTGAAAAAGGACGGCTCGGTGGTCACAGCCGCTGACCGCGGCGCCGAGCAGTTGATCCGCGAGCGTATTCAGCGTTATTTCCCATCCCACGCCATCCTGGGCGAAGAATTTGGCAACGTGGAACATTCCAGCCCTTACCGCTGGATCATCGATCCCATCGACGGAACGTATTCCTTCGTTCACGGCGTACCCATCTACGCCGTGCTGATTGGCCTGGAGATCAACGGGAAGGTGGAGGTGGGCGCGGCGCACTTCCCGGCTTTAAGTGAGACGGTCAGCGCCGCCACCGGATTGGGCTGCTACTGGAACAATGTACGCACACATGTATCCGAAATCCCCACGCTCTCACAGGGATTGGTGATTGCCAATGACGCGGCTTCATTTTACGAGCAAGGTTTTGACGCTCAGTGGGAGCGTCTATCGGCAGCCTGCAAATCACGGCGCGGATGGGGCGACGCCTACGGGTATATGCTGGTGGCCACCGGGCGCGCCGAGGTATCCCTGGACCCGATCATGAACGTGTGGGATAACGGCCCCTTCCCGCCCATCTTTGCCGAGGCAGGCGGGTATTTTGGGGATTGGAAAGGCAACCGCACCATCTACACCGAACAGGCAGTAGCAACCAGCCTCAAGCTGCTGCCGGAAGTGCTGTCGGTTCTGGCATAATCTATTCTTTGCATGACCTGTATCAACCTGACAAACGAAAGGAAATGAATATGTCAACGCAATACGATCTGATCCTGCGCAATGGTCTTCTCTATGATGGTCTTGGAAATCCACCCGTGGCGGGTGACGTGGCCATCCTGGGAAAAAAGATCGCCGCCGTGGGAAACCTGGGTGACGCCTCCGGAAAACGGGAAATAGATGTTCACGGGCTGGCGGTCACACCTGGATTTATCAATGTGATGAGTTGGGCCAACGTGTCGTTAATTGTGGATGGGAAATCGCAATCCGATATCCGTCAGGGCATCACCCTGGAGATCATCGGAGAGGGCACCTCGGAAGGGCCGGTGACTGACCAGATGAAGCAGGATCGCATCAACCGGCAGGCTGATATCAAATACGAGATCCCCTGGAATACGCTGGGCGGGTATCTGGAATACATGGAAAAACGCGGCATCGCCACCAACCTGGCTTCCTACCTGGGCGCCGCTACCCTGCGCATTAACGCTGTAGGGTATGATGACCGCCCCGCTACCCCGGCCGAACTGGAAACCATGAAAAAATTGACCCGCCAGACCATGGAAGAAGGTGCGCTTGGGCTCAGCACCGCCCTGATCTATCCCCCCGGTTCGTACGCCGATACACAGGAACTGATCGAGCTATCCAAAGTGGTCTCGGAATACGGCGGCATTTACATCTCCCATATCCGCAATGAGGGCAACTCGGTGCTGTCTGCTCTGGATGAATTGATCACCATCGCGCGCGAGGCCCATATTGGCGCGGAGATCTATCATCTCAAGGCGACCGGGCGCAAGAACTGGCACAAGATGGATCAGGTGATCGACAAAGTCAACGCCGCCCGGGCCGAGGGGTTGCAAATCACCGCTGATATGTATACCTATCACGCCTCGGCAACCGGCTTAGGCGCTACCATGCCCGATTGGGTGCAGGACGGCGGGTTCGCCGCCTGGATCCAGCGCCTGAAAGATCCGGAAACCCGCGCCCGGCTGTACAAAGAGATGATGACTGAAACCGACGAGTGGGAAAGCAGTCTGCAGGGTTCCGGTGGGGCGAAGGGCGTGCTGCTGCGCAGCTTCAAATCACCGCATCTCAAACCGCTGATCGGTAAAACGCTGGCCGAGGTTTCGGAGATGCGCGGCACCGAACCGGCTTACACCATCATGGATCTTATCGTTGAGGACAATTTCAATGTGGGAGCAGTGTACTTTTCGATGACCGAAGAAAATCTGGCCAAACAGCTCAAACAGCCGTGGGTGTGCATTGGCTCCGACAGTGAATCGCAGGCTCCTGAAGGCGTGTTTATCAAATCGGGCGTTCACCCGCGCGCGTACGGCTGTTTTTCACGCTTCCTCGGAAAGTTCGTGCGGGATGAAAAGGTAATGCCACTGGAAGAAGCCGTCCGGCGTATCACTTCATTCCCGGCGCAGGTACGCAAGATCAAAGAGCGCGGTCAATTGACGCCCGGCTTCTACGCCGATATCGCCGTGTTCGACCCGGCCAAAGTACAGGATCACGCCACCTTTGCCCAGCCGCATCAGTACTCCACCGGCATGACGCATGTGTTTGTGAATGGCACCCAGGTGCTGAAGGATGGCGAACACACCGGCGCGCTGCCCGGTATGGCGGTATACGGCCCCGGATACCGGAAGTAAGCCAGTCTCTATAAAAACCCATCTCTCTGGAGTATGATTAAAAAACATCTATCGGTAAAGGACACAATCATGACCACCTATGACATCATATTACGTAATGGAATGATCTATGACGGCAGCGGCATGACCCCCTACAAGGGCGATCTGGCCATTGCTGGACAGCGCATTGCACAGATCGGCAATCTGGGCGATGACCGGGCCAAAACAGAAATCGACGTGCAGGGTCTGGCGGTTGCCCCCGGGTTCATCAATTTGATGAGCTGGGCGCCCCTCACCTCACTGGTCGACGGCCGCTCGCAAAGCGACATCCGCCAGGGTGTGACGCTGGAAATTTTCGGCGAATCCTGGTCGGAAGGGCCGCTGAACCCGCATATGAAAGAAGTGTATCAGCGCGAGCAGGGCGATCTCAAATTTGACGTTGCCTGGAATACCCTGGGTGAGTTTTTGGATCACCTGGCGAAAAAAGGCGTCTCCAACAACATCGCTTCCTTTGTGGGCGCCGCTACATTGCGCGTCAATGCAGTTGGTTATTCGGCTGACCGGCTTAAAAGCAATGAACTGGATCTGATGCGCAGACTGGCTGCTCAGGCCATGGAAGAAGGCGCCATGGGCCTGAGCACCGCCCTAATCTACCCGCCTGACGGTTACAACCAGACCGACGAGATCATCGAAATCGCCAAAGTGATCGCTAAATACAACGGCATTTACGTTTCGCACATGCGCAGCGAGGGCAACAGCATCCTGGATGCACTGGATGAATTCCTGCAGATCACCAAAGCCGCCAACATCTGGTCTGAGATTTATCACCTCAAGGCCATGGGCAAAGACAATTGGCCGAAGATGGATCAGGTGATTGCGAAGGTGGAAGAAGCCCGCGCAGAAGGCTGGCATGTGACCGCCGATATGTACACCTACACCGCCGGCGGAACCGGCCTGGGCGCCAACATGCCGCCCTGGTGCCAGGAAGGCGGCGACGAGGCATGGGTGGCCCGTTTGAAAAATCCTGAAACCCGCGCCCGCATCCGCCAGGAAATGCTCACCTCCACCAATGAATGGGAGAACATGTATATGATGACCGCCGGTCCTGACGGCGTCATTCTGGTGGGCTTCAACAAAGAAGAAAACAAGAAGTACACCGGCAAAACCCTGGGCGAAATTGCGAAGATGCGCGGTGAAGACCCGGTGGATACCATCATGAACCTGGTGATTGAAGACAACTCCGGCTGCTCGGCGGTGTACTTCACCATGTCGGAAGAAAATAAAGAAAAAGAGATGAAACTGCCATGGGTGTGCATCGGGTCTGATGCCTCCTCGCAGGCGCCGGAAGGCGTGTTCCTCAAATCGAGCACCCACCCGCGCGCGTACGGCTGTTTTGCCCGCTATCTGGGTCATTATGTGCGCGATCGCAAGTTGATGCCGTTGGAAGAAGCCATCCGCAAGATCACCTCGCTGCCGGCCACCAATCTGAAGATCCAGCAGCGCGGTTCACTGAAACACGGCTACTTCGCCGATGTGGTGGTATTCGATCCTGCCACCATCCGCGACAATGCCACCTTCCAGAAGCCGCAGGTATATGCTACCGGTATGCAGCATGTGTTCGTCAACGGCACGCAGGTGCTGAAAGACGGCGAGCATACCGGCGCCATGCCCGGCCAGGTTGTTCGCGGGCCCGGTTATCGTAAGTAAAAACCGCCTCGCAGCAGGAAACCATCTGCTGCAATCGTGAAACAACAAAAATCCCTTTCTCACGAAAGGGATTTTTATCTGTATGATTACTTGCCGGGTCAGCCAAAGCCAGGCTGGCCCTCATTTGATTTGTTCCTTATTCTTCGGCCTGTTCGCCGCCGATAATCTCGCCGGCCAGCCGGTTGAGATCAGGCAGGTTGTCCTCCACCCCGGCGGCACGCCAGTAGAGATCCAGCAGTTCCAGCGGCGAGAGGCTGGCAATGTTCATGTCATCCGAAATACGCAGACGGGCATCCATCTGCGGGCGGCGCACCAGGTGAAACTCGAATGCCGGGGCGGTGTACTGGCGCAGAAGCGTTTCATCCAGCATGCTTTCCAGCTCGCGCGGGTAATCGATGGTCAGGCGCACAATGCACTCCGCCAGCTCTTCAGAAGGCGGCAGTACACCCAGCACCTTTTCCATCACATCTGCACCGTTGGTGACGCGCACCTGCCGGTCGATAAATCGACGTCCATCCAGTTTGATCCACTCCACCTGCGCGCGATCCCGTTTTTGCTCATCCAGCGTAACCAGCACGCAGAACTTGTCATCGGCGGCTTCGCCAAAATCGACCCGTTCGATGGAGCCGGGGTAGATCACCGGCGGACGCGCGCCCGGGTTGAGATCCTGTGATTTGTGGATGTGCCCAAGGGCAACGTAATCGAGGCGGGGGTCCTTGACCAACGCGGGCGGCAGCACCAGATCGCCGCCCAGCATCACACTGCGTTCAGCCCCGTACATGGCGCCCTCCACCGAGGCGTGAGCGGCTAAAATCACCGGCAGGGCGGGATCCACGTCTTTATCCAGCCAGTTGACCATCAACTGCAGCAAAACGCTGCCCAACTGGCCGAAAAGCTCCTCGCGTTTGGTGCCATCCATTTCCATTGAAGCCATCATACGCGAGCGTGACAGCCACGGCAGGGCAATCACCTGCAGGGGCAGCCCTTCCAAATCAGCCGGTTTGTAGAGGGCTGGTCTATCCAGCACGTGGACATGCGGGATTTCCAGCGTATCGAATTCCTGCAAGGCGTGTGCCCGTCCGAGCGCCGGTGAGAGATCATGATTGCCTACCAGCAGTAAGGTGGGAATACCGGCGTGCGAGAGCCGCAAAATACGCCGACCCCATTCGCGCTGAAAGGTGGGCACAGGAGTCCGGTCGCGATAAGCGTCACCGGCAAAAATGACCAGATCCACTTTGCGTTGAATGGCGGTATCAATGATGGTATCCAGCGCCTTGAGAAAATCCAGCGCGCGCAAGGCCAGACCGGTTTGCGGGTCCTGCCGTCCATGATTGGCAATATCAATGTGCGCATCGGCGAAATGCAGTATCCTGATCACGGAAGGCTCCTTCCAGAAAGCTTTTAATTATTCGCAGCTCAGGCCAAGCGTTTGCAGTTCCTGTACAGCCGGGGCAAAGCCGGGGTGATACTCCAGCGCCTTACACAGATCCGAGTTGGCATCTCCCAGGCTGCCCAGGGCGGCGTACGCGCGGGCGCGCCACACGTATGATTCTTCCAGGCTCTTGGTGCGGGCATTGTCGAAGGTCTGGTCGGCCAGCTTGATCACATCATTATAGCGGCCGGTCAGGTAATAGGCAAAATAGGGGCCGGTCTGGTACCACATCATACGCCACGGGCGTTGACCCTCTTCCAGGGCCTGATTGGCCAGAAACGCCTGATCGTATGATTCGGCGGCGCCGATGTAGTCATTCAGATCTACCATGCTGCTGCCGCGGTTAAACCAGGCGAAGAACTGCTGCACACCGGTCAGGTTCCACACCTCATCAGTAGCCAGATCATAGGCGATGCGGTTAGCAGTGGAAAGATCGGCATAATCGCCCAGCAAATTGGTCAGTTCCGCTTCGCGTTCAGGCGGGTAAACCACAATGAAGACAAAGTTGAATGCCCGCCACCATTCCTGCATTTCATCGTATGAAACCTTGTAGTCAGGATCGTAGTATGAATCCTGCGTGTTGAACTCGGCCGCGGTGTCATCATAACCGGTCACAAAGGTATAGTGACCCATCCAGCTCAGCTTGCCGGTCAGGTCGACCATATAGCGGCCGGCTTCCAGCACCACGGGAAAACCGCTGGCAACCAGCTTTTTCACCAGGTCTTCAGTGCCGCCCGTGCGGGAAAGTGCCCGAAAGGCGGTATTCTGGTTGACGTAATCCACCAGTTCATAGGGCATCACATTGAAATCGTCGGCGTTGGGCTTTACCACGTTGCCCACATCGGTACGGTCGCCTTCCCAGCCCCAATAAGCCAGAGCCATCGAGAGATTGGCCGGGGCACAGTAGTTGAACAGGCCGTGCTGGTCAATATATTTGACGTTTTCCAGCTTCACCAGGGTTGGCAGCGGGGTGACCGTGGGGGTAGGTGTGGCGGTATCCTGTTCAGGCGGAAGCGTGGCGGTGGGTGTGGATGTAGGCGCGAGGGTGGGGGTGAACGTGGCAGCCGGCGTCAGGTCGGCTGTGGCGGTATCAGGCACAAAGGCGTTTCGTTCAGGCGCCTGGATCCAGTAAAACAGGCGGGTAAACATCTGATCTGCTTTGAAGACGATGCTGTCGCGGAGCGGAGACACTGCCACAATCAGGCACGCCAGCAGGAAGAGGAGCAGGCCGCTTAATAAGACTATGCGGGTATTTTTGGAAAATTTCATTTCGCCATTATATCATCATGTGAAATTTCGATTAATTTGGCACTACGGGCGGGTTAACAAAAACGCAAACGCTCTGTTGGGTGGTAGGGTGGGTGGAGGGCGGTTCCCCAGCCGTTATGCAAGGTGATTTATTCGTCCGGAACCCACCGATGCATGGAATGCAATGGTTCCAGATAGGGAAACGTGCGAAGATGGATCCTAAGCCGATCCCTCACTGGCGTTCGGGATGACAAGAGTGGTTGTAATGTGCAAACCATGCTATGTCTTCAACAGACACAACACCCCAGTGTCATTTCGAGCGAAGCGAGAAATCGGACAGGGGCTGATTATGCATGGTTCCAGATATGGAGACATGCGAAAAGTTGCCCTTAGCCGATCCCTCACTGCCGTTCGGGATGACAGGAATGGTTGTGATGTGCAGTCCATGCAACGCTCGCAACGGGCATCCCTCTCACAGTGTCATTTCGAGCGAAGCGAGAAATCGGACAGGGGGCAGTTTTACTTAATTTTTGATAATATACGTTTCGTTTGCCAGGCACGAAAAAACGGGGCGGTGACTGATCATCACCGCCCCGCCTGTCATTATTTTCTTACGTCTGCCGCGACGCTACTTTCCGGCAACCCGGGCGACCGCGCGACCAAACTTCTCAATCTCTTCCGGGGTGTTGTAATGCACCGCGCCGACACGGGCAAACCCGGTCTCTTTCCCAAACCGGCGGGCGATCTCCAACGCGTAGAAGTTGCCCGCCCAGATATAAATATCTTCTTTGGCCAGTTCGGTGGCAATTTCTTTTGGCTGCTTGCCGGCGATGTTGAACGAGAAGGTAGGTACCCGCTGGTCGAACATGGCCGGGTCGGTGATGCCGATGATGGAAATCCCGGGGATATCCTTCAGCACACCGTACACCTTTTTGTTCAGGTCAATATCGTGCAACGAAAGGGTATGCATGGCCTGTTTGAGCGTCAGAGCGCGGCCGGAATACTTTTTGGATAACTCTTCATAGTATTCCTCGCCAAAGGTGCGTCCCAGCCACTCAAAGTATTCCATCACGCCCAAAACACCGGCAATCGCCTCAAAGTTCCCCGTACCGGTCTCAAATTTATCCGGCAGGGTGTCTTTGCAGGGGCGAACCTTGTACGGAACCAGTGCATCCAGCAGGTCATACTTCCCATACAGAACCCCGGCGTGAGGGCCGTAGAACTTGTAGGAAGAGCACACCAGAAAATCACAATCGACAGCCTGCACATCGATGGGGGCATGCGGAGCGTACTGCACGGCATCCACATACACCAGCGCGCCGGCTTCATGCGCCATACGGGTGATCTTTGGGATGGGGTTGATGGTACCCAGCGAGTTGGAGGCATAACCCACCGCCACCAGACGGGGTTTTTCGTCCAGCGCCTTCTGCATATCTTCCAGATCCAGCAGGCCGGTTTCGGGGTTGAAATCGACCCAGCGGATCTTCAAATTTCGATCTTCAGCAGCCTGCAGCCATGGTGAAATGTTGCCGTCATGATCCATACGTGTGACCACAATGGTATCGCCGGCGTTGAACGAACGGGCCAAAGCCCGGCTGATACTGTAGGTCAGCGTGGTCATGTTGGCGCCAAAGACGATCTCTTCAGGCCGGTTGGCGTTGAAAAAGTCTTTCACCCATTCGCGGGTTTCGTATACTATTTCATCATTGCGGCGTGATGTTTTGAAAACGCCGCCACTGTTGGCGTTGTTTTCAATCATCATGCGCTGCATCCGGTCGATGCTGGCGTGAACCATTTGCGTACCGCCCGGGTTGTCTAAAAAGACCTCCGGGCGGGTGAGAGCAGGAAACTGCGAGCGAACGATTGTCAAATCCTGTGACATGGAGAATGCCTTCCTGTATGAAGTGGTTTAGTTGTCTATCTCAAAATCCGAGAAATCTTCGTCCGTATCATCATCCTGGTTTGAATCCAGATTCGAATCCAAAAAAGAATCGTCATCTTCGTCATCGAAATCAAGATCATCCTCAAAGCTGAGTTCAACTTCGATATCTTCCGGCTCTTTGCGTACCCATAAAAGGATTACACCACCCTCTTCGGTTTCCACCGAGCGGGCAGCCATGATCGGCGCACTTTCTTCCAACCCCATCTCATCACGGTATTGCAGATAAATCGTTCGCTTTGACCGCCATGCACGATAGCAGCGTTCCACCAGGGCTGGACCGTTATAGGTGCGCAGCCGGGTGAGCTTGAGCTCGTACAGCAGAGGTCCTTCGCTAAGGCCAACTGCCCATTCATCATTCACCTGTTCGAATGTGGGCGGCGGTCCTTCGATAATTGTGATTTTATCTTCCATCCATCTTTCTCCAATCGGAAAGGATCATACCATAATTTTGTCAATTGAAAACGGGCTTCTTCTCAGAATAAGAATGAAAGACAGGTTAGAATTCGATCCAAATAGTCACCCTGGTATGTTTCGTTATTATCATATTAACCCACACCTCCGGAAAAACATGCGAAATCGACGTAAATATCGATACTGAAAATTGTTTCGTTCGGATGGAAACAGTGAATTAGTGTAAAATATTCGCATGGCTGATGAACTTGAAAACCGGTTGGTGGGGCTGCCCATACAGGTACGGCGTTATTCTTCGATTACATCCAGTAACGATGCCGCTCTGGATTGGGCCATGCATGGATCACCGGATTATGGGCTGGTTTTCGCCGATCATCAAAGCGCCGGACGCGGTCGTTTAAACCACACCTGGGTCACACAACCCGGCGCCGCATTGGCCTTCAGCCTGATTCTGCATCCCAAACCTGCCGAAGCCAAAATGGCCAGCCTGTTTTCCCCGCTGGCTGCCCTGGCATTATGCGAGGCATTGGAAAAATATCCCGCGCTGCGCCGCCCCAAATCATTTGAGATCAAATGGCCCAACGATGTTCTCATTCACGGGCGAAAAGTAGCCGGCGTGCTGGTAGAAAGCATCTGGCTGGGCAACAAGATGCACAGCGCGGTGATTGGTATGGGGGTCAACATCAAGCCTGAATCCATCCCGCCAGCCAGAGAACTGGCATTCCCCGCCACCTGCGTGGAAACAGAAGCCGGTCTGACGGTAGACCGGTTTGATCTGCTGCACGACATTCTGGAACGGCTCGTTGCGCTGAGAGCTGTTTTGCTGGAAAAGGAATTTATCGCCCGATATGAGCATCTGCTGGCATACAAAGGCCAGAAGGTGAATATCATGGACGAAAAGCGCATCACGGCCAGCGGAATTGTGGCCGGCATTGCCCCCAACGGAGATCTGCTGCTGGAAGATGAAACCGGGCAAACTGTAACGACCATTGCCGGAGATGTTCATTTACGTCCTTCATAAGACGCGCAAGGAGAGACCCGATGTTTGAAGATCTACGAAATTCCGCCAAGGAAAATTACGCGAAAGAGGAAGTAACGGTCAAAAACTTCGACCCGTATGATTACAGTGAGCACGATCAGGAACAGGCCAAAAAGCAATTTTTGGGGATGACCAGTTTTCAACGTTTTATTCTGGCGCTGATGCTGTTCGGGATGACCTGTGTTCTGGCTATTTTTGCCCTGCTGCTGACCGGAAAAATCTACCTCCCATTCCTCTAGCTCTTCACGCCGATTTCACCGTCGTTATCAACCTGATCATCGCGGCGTCCGCTCCCCTCATTCCTGATTAATAAAACAGTGCTGCTTTCTTGGGCAGCACTGTCTCAAATTTTAATTTTCTTTCGATTTAGCGGTTATTCTTCTTCACTCTCATCGAG
>CAZHMZ010000073.1:15748-17483 GCA_964532655.1 uncultured Anaerolineaceae bacterium | reverse complement strand
GCTCAGCTTCGCCCTTCAGGTAATGCATCAGCGTAGCCGAGAGAGCCGCCAGACTTATTTTATCGGCTCGAACCGCGCGTGCCAGCGGGTGCTTGCGCAGCTTGTCGATACACTCTTTTCGTCCCACCAGAATGCCGGCTTGCGGTCCCCCGATTAACTTATCACCGGAAAAACAAACCACGTCCGCTCCGGCAGCGATCGATTCCTGTGCCATAGGCTCTTTGGCAAGCCCATACTTCGCGGTATCCATCAGCGCTCCAGAACCAATATCATCCAGAACTCCCACCCCGTGCCGGTGAGCGGTCTCGATCATTTCCGACAGCGTGGGTTCGGTGGTGAAGCCCACAATACGGAAGTTTGAACTGTGAGCGCGCATAACCAGCGCAGCCGGTTCCTGAAGCGCCGTTTCATAGTCAGCCAGATGCACCCGGTTGGTGGTGCCTACCTCAACCAGGCGGGCGCCGGATTGCGCCATCACATCCGGTACGCGGAACCCGCCGCCGATCTCAACCAGTTGGGTGCGTGAAATGATCACCCGTTTTCGGCGGGCCAGCGCCGTAAGAGCCAGCAGCACTGCAGCGGCGTTGTTATTCACCACCATGGCGGCTTCCGCGCCGCTGATGCGCCTTAACAAATCTTCACAGTGCACCATGCGCGAGCCGCGTTTGCCGGTTTGCAGGTTGAATTCCAGTGTGTTGTAATCCCGCATCACCATCAAAGCTGCATCACAAGCCTCACGACTCAATGGCGCCCGCCCCAGGTTGGTATGCGAAATCACGCCGGTGGCGTTGATAACCGGTTGAAGGGTAGGTCGGAACCATTTCGCCAACAGACTGTTTGCCTGTGTAATCAAATCCACTTCGGAGGGAATCGATTGCCCGGACTGGTACCCGGCGCGGAAATCATCCAGCACAGCCCGTAGAGCCTGCAGGGTGAGCTCACGGCCGTACCGGGCAGTAAGATCGATAGCCGTTTCATGCTTTAATAAACGGTCGATGGAGGGAAGTTCGCGTAAACTGGTCATCCCTTACTTCGGCTTCCAGCGCGAATGCTCAATCACCCGGATCAGCAGCTCAATCAAAACAAACCCCACCACAATGATCAGCGTCGAGCCGGAGGTCAGCTCTTTTCCCATTTGCAGCCAGACCAGCAGATCCACACATACGCCCACCAATACCGCTTCGCGAACGATATCGGAGGCTTCCACCTTGCGCTCTCCCTGAAAACGGTAGTTCAGAAAGGCCGCCACCGGCATGGCCAGACCGCTCACACCAATCAACAGGAAGAAGAAAAACAACCAGCGTGGACCTAAAGTGGGAAGTGTGTTGAAAAAGACATAGACAAACCCGGTCAGACCAACCAGGAAGAGCAGAATACTCGTGATGGCAATTCTTCGATAGAACACGTTTCCTCGCGGTTTACCAGATTGGATTGATTATAACTTAATTGATTTTTCGCATTGCCCATTTTTTTGTTATACTCGTTAGTTCGGAGACCCAATATCATGAGCAAGACAAGAGAATTCATCGATCAGTACGCCTCGGTTCGATCCCCCTTCATCATCGGAGAGCGGTTGAATACGCAGGGCAGCCGTCAGTTCAAGCAGATCATGCTGGACGCCCAATATGACCAGATCCTTCCCATCGCCCGCCGCCAGATTGAGCAGGGCGCTCGCGCGTTGGACCTGTGCACCGCCATGTCGGAAAACGCCGATGAGCAGACGTACATGCTGCAG
>CAZHMZ010000073.1:0-15738 GCA_964532655.1 uncultured Anaerolineaceae bacterium | reverse complement strand
GCCGTCACCGGCCGGGTGGATGCCGCCCTGTGCGTGGATACCACCCAGCCCCATGTAATGGAAGCAGCCCTGCAGGTGATCCAGGAACCCTGCATCCTCAATTCAACCCACCTGGAGCATGGGCGTGAGAAAGCTGACCGTGTGTTTGAGCTGGCAAAGGCTCATTCCGCGTCGGTGATTGTGCTGACCATCGATGAGCAGGGCATGGCTCACACCGCTGAACGCAAGTTGGAAGTGGCCCATAAAATCCATGACATTGCTGTCAATGATCACGGCCTCGCACCTGAGGATCTCATCTTTGATACGCTCACTTTCACCCTGGCTACCGGCGAACCCCAGTATGAAAATTCGGCGGTCGAAACACTCACCGCCTTACAGCAGATCAAACAGGAGATGCCCGGCGTGCTCACCTCGCTGGGTGTCAGCAATGTCTCCTATGGTTTCTCACCTGAAGCGCGTATTGTGCTGAACAACATCATGCTTGACCAGGCCGTACAGCATGGGCTGGATCTGTGCATCTTCAACCCCGGCCATCTGCTGGATTTCGCTGCCATTCCCACCGACCAGCGCCTTCTGGCTGAAAACCTGATCTACAACCGCTCTGGCAATGCGCTCCGCGATATCGCCGCTTATTTCCGTAAGCTGCGTAAAAACAAAGCGGCAGCCTGATTTTTATCATCCGGGATGGGCAACATTTCGGAGAAGCGACCGATTCAGAGAAACGCATGAGCATATTTCGTGACAGACTTCAGGGGGGAACGGTCTTCCTCTCCGACGGCGCCATGGGCACCCTGTTGCACCAGCGCGGGATCGGGTTGGATGAGTGTTTCGATCTGCTCAATCTCACCCAGCCGGCCCTGGTGGCGGGTATTCACCGCGAGTATATCGAGGCCGGCAGTACCATCATCCAGACCAACACCTTCGGCGCGAACCGGTTCAAATTGCACCGGTTCGGGCAGGCGGATCGTCTGGCGGAGATCAACAAGGCCGGCGTGGATCTGGTAAGCCGGGTGGCCAGCGCTGCCTTCAAAGATGTGCTGGTTGCCGGGGATGTGGGCCCTCTGGGTGTGGCGCTGGCCCCCTTCGGGCGCCTGCAATTGGATGAAGCCCGCGAAGCCTTCCGAGAGCAGATCCAGGTGCTGGTGGATGCTGGGATCGATCTGCTGATGATCGAAACCATTACCGATCTTTACGAACTGAAAGAGGCCGTACAGGCTGCCCATGAAATCGACCCGCAACTGCCGGTCCTCGCGTCGATGACCTTCACGCGCGACAATGTCACCGTTCTAGGCGATTCCCCGCGTAAGGTGGCAAGTGAGCTGAGTAAACTGGGCGTCGATGTGATCGGCGTCAACTGCTCCAACGGCCCCAACCAGATCCTGCGCATCCTCAAAGAGATGCGCCAGGCCGCTCCGGATCAGCACTTTTCAGCCATGCCGAACGCCGGTTTTCCTGAGAGCAGCGGCGGGCGGGTAATGTACTCGGCTGGAGCAGATTATTTTGGCGAGTATGCCGTGCTCCTGCGCGATGCCGGTGCGGATGTGGTGGGCGGCTGCTGCGGAACCACCCCCATGCATATTGCCGCAATGCGCCGGGCGCTGGATGCGCACATTCAATCCCGCCAACCGGTTGCCATTCCCACAAAGGAGCCTGTTAGAGATGCGCAGGCTGCACTGCCATCCACCCGGTTGGCTGACAGCCTGGCGAAGGGAGAATTTGTGGTAACGGTTGAAATGGACCCGCCGCGCGGCCTGAACATCAACCGGCTGCTGGCAGGAGCCAGTTTATTGGCTGAAGCCGGTGCGGATGTGATCAACGTGGCTGACAGCCCCATGGCGCGTATGCGCATGAGTCCCTGGGCGGTTTGCAGCCTGGTGCAGCAGCGCATTGGGGTGGAAACCATGCTGCACTTCCCCACCCGCGGGCGCAACCTGCTGCGAGTGCAGGGCGATCTGCTGGCCGCGCACATGCTGGATGTACGCAATGTATTTGTGGTCATGGGCGATCCCACTGCCATCGGTGACTACCCCGAGGCGATGGACCAGTTTGACCTCACACCATCAGGTTTGATCAAGCTGATCCACGAGAAATTCAACCAGGGGTTCGATCAGTCCGGCACGGAGATCGGTCAGCCTACTTCATTTTTTGTCGGCTGCGCTTGCAATCTGAACCCGCCTGATCTGGCGCATGAATTGAAGGTGCTCAACCGTAAAATCAGAGCCGGGGCCGATTTTATCCAGACTCAGGCCATCTATGAAACCCGTCACCTGGTCCGTTTTCTGGAAGCGTATGAACAGAGCTACGGAAAACTCCCCATTCCCATGCTGGTGGGCGTACTGCCTCTGGCCAGCCTGCGGCATGCCCGTTTTCTGCAAAATGAACTCCCGGGCGTGACCATCCCGCCGGAAATGTTCACCCGCCTGGAAGAAGCTGGTGAGCATGCCGCCGCGGAAGGCATTCGTATGGCGGTGGAGTTGATCCATCAGATACGGCAGTACGCGCAGGGTGTCTATCTGATGCCCGCTTTCAACCGCTTTGATTACGCCGCTCAAATTATCGAGCAGATCAAAACCTCTCCCGGTGCGTGAGCGCACATTCACGGCAAACAAAACCTGCCCAACCGCGCAGTTTGGATGGGCAGGTTCTCGTTGTATAATGAATTGGCAGGATGAACCACCATCCAGGACAAAATGAAACCCCCTCAGGAGAGACCCCGTATGCTTCTCGCGATTGATCTTGGCAACACCAACCTGACCATCGGGCTTTATGAAGGCACCGAGCTGGGAGCCCGCTGGCGTCTGGCAACCGATCACGAACGCATGCCGGATGAATACGGAATGCAGATCCTTTCACTTCTGCAGCATAGCGGCTGCTCGCCGGCCCAACTGCACGGGGTTTGCATGGCGTCTGTGGTTCCGCCCCTCACCGGGCGTATTGTCCAGGCTTCGCGCGAGTACCTCTCACAGGAACCGCTGGTGGTTACCCATCAAACACCGTTGAACGTGAAAATCCTGATCGATGAACCCTCCAGCGCCGGTGCAGACCGCCTGGTGGATGCTGTGGCCGTGAAAGCGTTATACGGCGGGCCAGCCTGCGTGATCGATTTTGGTACAGCCACCAATTTCGATATCATCGACGCCGATGGTAATTATATCGGCGGTATCCTTGCCCCCGGTATTGGTATCGCCGCCGAAGCGATGACCCTGCGCACCGCCAAGCTTCCGCGTGTGGATCTCACTCCCCCGCCCAATGTGATCGGCAAGAACACAGTGCATGCCATGCAGTCCGGGTTGGTGATCGGCTATACCGCCCTGGTGGAGGGCCTGATCAAGCGCATCCGCAAGGAACTGGGCGACGATGTCAAATTTATCGCCACTGGCGGTTTGGCTGAACTGATTGCGAGCCAGACGGATCAAATTCCCATCATTGCACCCTGGCTCACCCTGGAAGGACTGCGGATCATCTGGGATCTCAACCATCCGCAGGCCTGAAGCGCACTCTTTTAACGGAGCAACATCATGCCCAATCCTCTTGAAAACAAACGCATAATTCTCGGCGTCACCGGCTCCATCGCGGCCTACAAAGCCGCGGATTTAGCCTCCAAACTTACTCAGGCCGGCGCACTGGTGGATGTTATTTTGACCGAATCGGCTGTGAAATTTATTGCTCCGCTTACCTTTCAATCCGTCACCGGGCGAAAAGCCTATGTGGACGCCGATCTGTGGGGCGGCGAGGGACACGTCACCCATGTGGGTCTGGGGCACAACGCGGATCTGATCCTGATCGCGCCGGTCAGCGCCAACACGCTCATGGGACTGGCCAACGGCTCCGGCAGCAACCTGCTGGTGTTGACAGCGCTGGCAGCACACTGCCCGCTGGTGCTGGCTCCGGCCATGGATGCAGGTATGTACAGTCACCCGGCTACCCAACAAAACGTGAAAACCCTGCAGGAACGCGGGGCGTATATCATCGGGCCTGCCGAAGGTCACCTGGCCTCCGGGTTGGTGGGTCCGGGCCGCTTTGTGGAGCCGCTCGATATCCTCAGCACCGTGCGTTGGATCATGTCAAATAACGGTCCGCTGGCAGGCAAAAAGGTGGTAGTGACGGCTGGCGGTACCCGGGAAGCCATCGACCCCGTGCGCTTGATCACCAACCGCTCCTCCGGCACGCAGGGATACGCTGTGGCTCAATCGGCGCTGGATGCCGGCGCAGATGTGACCTTAATCAGCGCGGCTTCCGGTCTGAAAGCCCCGGCGGGCTGCAGGGTGATCGCGGTGAAAACCGTGGAAGAGATGCTGAAAGCGGTTCGCGCTGAAACGAAGGATGCCGATGCGTTGATCATGGCCGCCGCGGTGAGCGATTTCAAACCGGTGCATGCGGCCGCTCAAAAAATCAAAAAATCCGCCGATCCTCTGCGTCTTGAGCTGGAACCCACGGCCGATATCCTGATGGAAGTCGCCAGAGACCGGGCTTTCAGCGGTTTCCCCGGACTGGTAATTGGTTTTGCGGCCGAAAGCCAGGATCTACTGGTCAATGCTCAGGCGAAACTGGAACGCAAAAACCTTGACATGATCGTCGCCAATGACATCAGCGCAACCGATTCCGGGTTTGAGGTAAATACCAACCGGGTCATCCTGCTGCACCGCGATAATACGCGTGAGGATCTGCCGTTGATGGAGAAATCACAGGTGGCTGACCGCATCATCGAACAGGTGGCGGATTGGCTGCAAAAACCCGCTTCAACCAGGCAGCCTGTATGACGCAAGTACTGGTGATCTCGGATATCCATGCCAACCTGCCGGCGCTGGAAGCCGTTCTGGCCGATGCTGGCGAAATTGGTTATGACCAGGTATGGTGTCTGGGAGACATCGTTGGATATGGCTCGCGCCCCAACGAATGCATCGAAAGAATCCGCACCCTGCCGGGTCTGGTTTGCCTGCTGGGCAACCATGACGCCGCCATGGTGGGGCAGATCGATATCGAATCTTTCAACCGCGAGGCCGGCCAATCGGCGATGTGGACAAAGAATACCCTGACGGAGAGCAGTTGCGAGTTTCTGAAGTCGCTGACCATAAAAACCGTCGTTCAGGATGTGACCCTGGCGCACGGCAGTCCGCGAAACCCGGTTTGGGAATACCTGGTAGATATTTACACAGCCCGTGATAATTTTACCCATTTCAACACGCTCACCTGCCTGGTGGGGCATACCCACGTACCCCTGGCATACCAGTTGGAAGAAAACCCCCGCCGGTCGATTCTGACGCAGTTTGTGGGGCCATCGGCTTACCCCATCAACGGCCGGACGATTCTGAACCCAGGCTCGGTTGGACAGCCGCGCGATTATGACCCACGCGCCTCCTACGCTATTTACCATCTTGAAGAAGAGCGATTTGAAATCCACCGTGTGGCGTATGACGTGGCCACCGCTCAAAAATGGATACTGGAGGCCGGCCTGCCGGGTCGTCACGCGGAGAGATTGGAATTCGGCTGGTAGGAAGATCAGGGTGTGAGACCGGAACTAAAGCTCATTCGATTTCGTCTGATGAATAAACCCGGATGGAGGAGAACATGAAAACCAGATACTGGATCCCGTTATTTTTGATCATTGTCTTTGCATTATCCGGCTGTGCTGCCAAAACAGCCAATTCGATAGCCCCATATGAAGCAGACGGTTACAGCGGTGTAGAATCATACGAAGTCGCTCCCCAGGCGGCTGAAGACACCTCGTATGGAGAGGCTGCCTCAACCGACGCCGAACGGGTGGTCATCAAAAATGCCCGTATGGAAATTGTGGTGGATGATCCAATCGATATACTGGAAAAAATCGAGAACCTGGCGGAGGAAAGCGGCGGGTTCATTGTATATTCCAATCTATATAAGGTGACCTCGCAGCAGGGTCTGGATGTACCCGGTGCTGATATCACCGTGCGGGTGCCGGCCGAAAAACTGGAAGCCGTCATCTCGCAAATCGAAGGGCTGCTGGCTGATCCCGAAAACGATGTGCAGTATGAAAACATCAGTGGGCAGGATGTGACTGCTGAATATACCGATCTCCAATCACGGCTGAGAAACCTGGAAGACGCCCAAACTCAACTGCAGGAGATCATGGATAACGCCAACCGCACGGAAGATGTGCTGGCCGTTTTTGAGCAGCTCAAGAGCGTCAATGAGCAGATTGAAGTGCTGCGCGGGCAGATCCAGTACTATGATGAATCCGCGCGTCTTTCATCGCTGGAGGTCAAAATCCTGGCCCGCGAAGGTTTGCAGGAAATCTCCATTGGCAAATGGGAACCGAAAGGCGTTGCACTGGATGCCATTCAGGCGCTGGTGGATACGCTCCAGTTCCTGGCAAATGCCGCTATCTGGATTGCCCTGTATATTCTACCGGTGGCCATCTGCATCCTGGTGCCGGTTATACTGGCCATCCTGGTCATCCGCTCCATCCTCCGGAAAAGAAAACAACGCAAGGCTGTTTCGGCTCCGCAAAATACCGAACCCCCTGCTGCGGAATAACCTTCAAGATTAAACAAAAAGCCCCTAGTGAGTGATCTGTTCGCCAGGGGCTTTATTTTATTGATTACTGCAACGTGATCTCCAGCCAGCCGCTTCCATCCACCTGGATGGGGCAGCGAATGATTTGATCGCCCAGAACCTGTGGGATGAGTTCCTGACCCTGCCAGCAGACGCCGATGGCCGGTCCGGGAAGCTGTATATCCAGGTATCCATCCGCCAGGCGTTCCAGGTTGATTTCACAGCGGATGCCAGTTTCGCTTACCTGCCAGGTTTTCACCTCCAACCCCTGTGAGATATGCAGATCCGAGCCAAGATATTGCGCCTCGGTGGTCTGTAGGCGCACCGCAAGCACCACACAACCGTGCGGAGCCAACTGACCGGACCAGAGCTGGTTTCCGGCCTGCTTCAGGATGGTGCTCTCCCAAAATGAGCGAGCTGTATATGGCCCACCCGCCAGGTGAAATTCCTGTGTTGTAAGGGTCTTCTGTTCGGGTTGATCCGACCAATTGAAGTATCCCAGCAGATGCCAGTCACCGGTTGGGCCGTGTAAATCCAACCGCACAAAACGCGGGGTCTGGCGGTCAAACCAGTCCAGCACCTGCGGACGCTGCCCGATCAACGGCAGCAGCACCGCAGCCAGACGGAGTCGTTCCGCAGGCAGGCGGGTGAGATCATCGGAGATCAGAAGCGCGCCGCCTGACAATGCGATCAGCGAAGCATGTGACTTGATCTCATCCAATGTCAGTTCGGTATCCGGGCGCAGCAGCAGGCAATCGGGGTCATTGGCCCATAAACGGTTGTGCATCGATGCGCGGGTGAGCGTATTTTGAACCGCGTTGCGTGTGCTGGGGATCTGAGGATCTCTGGTAAAAATCCACGGAATGTTGAACAGTTTTGGTTTCCAGAAACCGGCCGTGTCTTCGCCAATCCGCAGCCCGTCAAAAATACCCACAGAAGATCCCAACGGGACCCCGCAGCCCAACAAAAAGGTTTCTTCGCCGGCCGCTTCTCGCAGCGTTTCCAGCCCTTTCCGCAGTATCTGCGCCCGGGTGCGGGTTGGATCGTGGCGTTTTCCATCCAGGGCTGGAGCGTACAGAAAATCGAGTTTGAGGTAAGGGAAACCCCACTCTTGCACCGCCGTGTGGATCACCTGCGCGGCATATTCCAGCGCCGGTGGATAAGAGATATTCAGCGCGGCGGCAAACCGGTTTGAAATAAAACCCGCGTTCACCATCCCGCCCCGGCGTGTTTTTAATATATACTCCGGGTGCTGCCGGATCAACTGAGCGCCCACTCCTGCGATAAACGGAGCCAGCCATAAACCGGACATTCGTCCGCTTTGTTTGATCTGTTGTGCCAAAGGAGCAATTCCATTGGGGAAACCCGGGCGAAAATCAAACCAGTCTCCGTTCAAAGTCGCGAAACCGTCGTCGATTTGCACCAGTTCCAGCGGCAATTGCTGCTGCAGCGCTTGAACCGCTCGTAGATTGGCTTGAATTTTTTCCTCGGAAATATCGGTTTCATAGTGATACCAAGAACACCACCCGCTAGGAAAACGCGGCGGTATCCGGGCTTGATTGAAACGCCCCACCAGCTCAAGATACCCCTGCAGCGGGTCCATGTCATCCAGGTCCACCCAGGCCAGATACAGCCAGTCGGTTAACAGGCTGGCGCCCGACCGCAGTTCCGTCTGGTCACCCTGTACCCACACATTCAACCCCGCCTCCCCGCGCAGGTCGGCTTCACAGCACCCAAAGAACTGCTTCTCGCTGAGAAAACCACTCAGCAAGCCCACCCGTGATGTACGGCTGCCAATTACGCCAAAAAAATCCGCGTTGAAGCGCCCTGTGCTGTGGTGTGCCGGGGTGAGCGGGTTGGCGCTGGCCGAATTGGGGATGAAACTCAGCAGGGGTTTGGGCTGTTTCTCACCCGCCCCGAAAGCCGCCGAGTACGACCAGGACTGCCAGCCGTTTGAAAAAAAGGCCAGATCATTCACATGATCCTGCGTTGAAAAACGCAATGCGGAACCATCTCGGTTCGCCAGGCTACCCGCTTTCAGTAGATCAATCCGCTTTATGATGCGTGTCTCTGCTGAAAAATTGTGCAGCCGTAGCCGAACCGCCAGAAAGCTGCCATCTTCGGATGCCAGCAACTCGAGCACACCATCCAGCCCCGCGCCGGTATCCGTCCATGCCCAGGCCTGCAAACTGGCGGAACCCATATCCAGGCCGTCCTCTGTCAGCGAAACAGCCGCCGCCGGAGTGAAGTGCCGGAGCGGGATTTGGATATCCTGATCACCCTGCTGCAAGGTAATGCTGAAACCTGAATCGACCAGCAGGCACTCAGGGCGTTCCGCGCATCGAAAAGTGAGCAGACCGGGCTCGGGTTTCAGATCGAAATTCGACTGGAAGGATGGCATGGGATTTATCTCCGCGATGAATGTGTCTGCATGTTATCACGAATGCACGGCTGACGGTAGTCAACCTACCGAGATGGAAACCGAGTGGGTTGTAACCAGTTTCTGCCGCACATTCGCCTTACCGCTGGTTCAATCAAGGTATAATCGCTGCATGCCCACCTTCGTGTCTATCGATGTAGAAACAACCGGTTTAGATCCACAAAATGATGCTTTATTGGAAATCGCGGCGGTAAAATTCAACGAACGCCGTATAGAAGATGAATTCAGCACGCTCATCAACCCCGGGCGGCTGATCCCACGCGAAATCACACAACTCACCGGCATCACCAATGAGATGGTGCGTAATGCGCCGGTGGTGTTCGATGTCATCGATGAATTCGCCAGCTTTGTGGGAGATGCCCCGGTGGTAGGGCATTCAGTTCATTTTGATCTGGATTTCCTGAAAAAACAGCATGTCCTTCAACTGAATGAGGCCATTTGCACGTATGAACTGGCCTCGGTTCTGCTGCCTACGGCCAGCCGCTACAACCTGGAAGCACTGGCCCAGTTGATGAACATCTACAATCCGGAAAGCCACCGCGCGCTTTCTGATGCCCGCACCACCCAGGCCCTGTTCAAGGAACTGTATGAAAAGTGCATGCAGCTTCCATACGAGGTGGTGGAAGAGATCGGCCGCCTGAGCGAAATGGTGGTTTGGAATGGCTCCTGGCTTTTCAGGCAGGTGCTCCGTCAGCGGGTAAATGACGTCTTCAAGTCATCCCCGAGAAAGATCACCCAACTGGGCATGACCTTCACACCCCCGGATGAGATGTTTCTTCAGCCGCTCGAACCGGTGGACAACCCCACCCCGCTGGATGTGGATGAAGTGTCCAGCCTGCTGGAATATGGCGGGCCGTTCTCACGCTACTTCCCCAAATATGAATACCGCCCGCAGCAGCTTGAAATGCTCCAAACGGTCACCAAAGCCATCTCAGAGAATCAGCATTTGATGGTGGAAGCCGGTACCGGCACCGGGAAATCATACGCGTACCTGATCCCGGCTGCGCTGTGGGCCATGAAAAATAACATGCGCGTGGTGATCTCCACCAACACCATCAACTTGCAGGAGCAGTTGATTAAAAAGGATGTCCCCGAACTGCGCGCGGCGCTGGATCTGAACCTGCGCGCCACAGTGTTGAAGGGACGTGGAAATTACATCTGCCCGCGCCGGTTTGAAAGCTTTAGAACCCGCGGGCCGGAGAACAGCGACGAAATCCGCGTGATGGGAAAAATCATGGTCTGGCTGATCGAGGGCGGAACAGGTGACCGCAATGAGATCAACCTGAACGGCCCCATTGAACGCGAAATTTGGGATAACGTATCTGCCGATGACGAGAACTGCCGCGTGGAAGTATGTATGTCACGCATGGAAGGCGTTTGCCCGTTTTACAAGGCTCACCGGGCGGCTCAAGGATCGCACCTGGTGGTGGTGAATCACGCTCTTCTGCTGGCGGATATCGCCACCGGCAGCCGGGTATTGCCGGATTATGACTATCTGATCGTCGATGAAGCGCATCACATGGAAGCCGCCACCACCGGAGCACTCAGTATCCGCATCACCCAACCGGTGCTCATGCGCATGCTGCACGAGCTGGGCGGCATTAACAGCGGTATCCTGGGGCATACCGTGGGCATGCTGCGCAACTATCTCACCCCCACCGAGTTTGCCCTGGCCGATCAAAACCTGCGCCGAATCACCGATTATGGTTTCCGGCTGGATCGCGAATTCAAAGACTTTTTCCGCGCCATTGGCGATTTTATGGCTGGTGAACGTGAACACCGCGAGATCACCGTGTACGGGCAGCAGGCCCGCATTACACCCGCCATCCGCAAGAAACCGGAATGGGAGGAAGTGGAAATCACCTGGAGCGCCGCGGAAGCCAGCATGAAGGCCATGCTCGAAATGGTGCATGACTTTTTGCAGACCGCACAGGGGTTGAACCATTTGCCCGATGAGGTATACGACAGCCTGGATACCCTGAACAGCCTGTACCGTCGTCTGACTGAGGCCATGGAGCAGATCTCGGGGTTTGCATTCAAATCCGAAGAAGGATCCATTTACTGGAGTGAAATTTCACCCACCAGCAATCAGATCTCCCTGCAAGTAGCTCCCCTGCACATTGGCGCCATGATGGAAAAAAACCTGTGGCATGAAAAATCGAGTGTCATTCTCACCTCCGCCACGTTGACAACCAGCACCGGGTTTGATTATCTGCGCAACCGGCTCAATGCCGACGAAGCCGATGAATACACGGTCGGTTCGCCCTTCGATTATGAAAATTCCGCACTCCTCTATTTGGTCAACGATATCCCAGAGCCGGTGGACCGCTCCAATTATCAACGCATGCTGGATCAAATTATCATGCGGCTGGCCCAGGCTACCGGCGGACGCATGCTGGTATTGTTCACCTCGTATGCCCAGTTGAAGCTCACCTCCAAGACCATCACCCCTTATCTGGAAGAAAACGGCATATACGTTTACGAGCAGGGAAAAGGCGCCTCGCCCAATATTCTGCTGGAAAACTTCCGTGCGGCTGAAAAAGCGGTTCTGCTGGGAACCCGTTCCTTCTGGGAAGGTGTGGATATCCCCGGTGAAGCGCTTTCGGTGCTGGTAATCACCCGACTGCCGTTTGAGGTACCCTCAGACCCCGTGATTGCCGCACGCTCCGAACAGTTTGAAGATCCCTTCCACGAGTACAATCTACCGGAGGCTGTTTTGCGCTTCCGCCAGGGGTTTGGCCGTCTCATCCGCACCCAATCCGACCGGGGCGTGGTGGTGGTGCTCGACAAACGCATCCTGTCAAAATCATACGGCAAGCTGTTCATCGAATCGCTGCCCAAATGCACCACTCGCGTCGATTCCGCCGTCAACCTGCCCAAGGCCGCTCAGCGCTGGTTGAATCTGTAATTCAGTAGCGATTTCACTCTCTACTCTGAGAGCCGGAACAAAAAAACGGCTGGCATTATTATAGCCAGCCGCCAGGTAATTCTTCTCCCCCTTCCCGCTGGGAAGGGGGCCGGGGGAATAGGGATCCTACTCTCCCATCCACCACTTCATTTGATCCACGTGCTCGCGTTGCTGAAGCACATCCACCCGATCTTCCTCCAGCCACAATACCGCCGGCCTGCCTACCAGATTGTAATTGGATGACATGCTGAGCTGATACGCCCCGCTGACGGGGATTACCAGGTAATCGCCGCGCTGAATATTGGCAGGCAGCAATGCACTGGTGATCAAACGGTCACCCGATTCACACAGCTTGCCCACCACTTTGTAACGTTTCCCATCTGCTCCCACCGGTTTATCCAGCACAAGAGCGGTGTACTTTGAATCATATAAAGCCGGGCGCGGGTTATCCGACATGCCGCCATCCACCGCTGCGAAGCGTGTGCCATCGCTCGACTGCTTGATGGTACCGATGGAATAGACCGATACGCCCGCTTTGGCGATCAAATAGCGGCCGGGTTCCAGCACCAGCTTCGGTAATTTCCAACCCAGGCGGCTGCATTCCTGTTTGATCACATTCGCGACGAACGATATGAATTGCGGGAGATCCACCTCTTTTTCGCCGGGCAGGTAAGGCACGCCCATACCACCGCCGGGGCTGATCTGTTCCAGCACCAGGCCTTCACTTTCGGCCAGTTGAAAGATAGACTGCAGCGCCTTCAAATACGGCTCCACCTGAAACAGTTGTGAGCCGATATGCATATGCAATCCTTTCAAATTCACCCACGGATTGGCTTTGGCATATTGAATACCGCGTGAAGCCTGCCCGTCCTCGATCGGAAAACCAAACTTGCTGGCCGGGTGCGCGGTCTGAACAAACGGATGCGTATCCACCTCCACCCCCGGGGTGATGCGCAGCCAGATATTGGCTTTTTTCTTTTGTTGACTGGCAAGGGTGGTCAGAAATTCCAGCTCATCCGGGCTGTCCACCACGATATTGTCAATCCCCCACTCCAGGGCAAATTCCAGCTCTTCCTGGGTTTTGTTGTTTCCATTCAAATGGATCCGGGCCGGATCAAACCCGGCTTTTCGCGCGATTTTCATCTCACCGAGTGATACGGTATCCAGCGTCAGACCGCACTCATTAAGAATCTTTGCGAATTTATAGGATAAGTACGTTTTCCCCGCATAACTAATCTCGGAGGAACCTGCATAATTTTCATCCAGTAAACACCGCAGTGTGTTGACCCGGTCATAAAAAGTACCGGCGTGATACAAATAAAGAGGAGTGCCCCATTGCCGGGCCAGCTCGCGAACGGAATGGCGGCCTATGGTAAGGCCGCCGGCTTGATCCAGCTCACTTTCCAGTGGAAATAACTCAATCATCAGATGTATATAACGCTCCTTTTAGTAAATCCTGTTTGTCATAAAGGTCTTATTGTAATGTCTGTACAATATAGGTCAATAGTCCAATTTTGTCATTACATGAATAACACAATAATGCCATTATCTTTGAACAGGATTAACAAAAAACCCGACAAATCGTTGCGGATTTGTCGGGTTTTTCGCTAAGTCAGATGAATTATGAGAGACCCAATACCTCTCCGGTTTCGAGATTGATATCGATATCGAAGAAACCCGGTCGGGTGGGAAGCCCGGGCATGGTGCTCATTTCGCCCAGGATCGGGTAAATGAAGCCAGCGCCCACTGAAGCGCGGATATCGCGGATGGGAATGCGGAAGTTCTTCGGCACACCCTTCAGTGCGGGATCATGGCTGAAGCTCAGGTGAGTCTTGGCCATGCAGATGGGCAGTTTGTCAAAACCCAGCTCGGTGTAGGCTTGAATACGTTCCTCGGCCAGAGGTTCATAATCCACACCATCAGCACCATAGATCTCACAGGCAATCTTCTCGATCTTCTCTTTGATCGACATATCCAGCGGGTACAGGAATTCGAAATTGGAGGGCTGATCGCAGGCTTTGACCACGGCTTTCGCCAGTTCAATAGCCCCTTCACCGCCCAGTGACCAGTGATTGCTCACCACTGCATCCAGGGCCCCGCCCTCTTCGATGGCTGCTTTGCGCACCATCTCCAGCTCAGCCTGTGTATCGGTGGCGAAGCTGTTCACTGCCACGACCACCGGGATGCCGTACTTGCGGGCATTCCTGATGTGCTGAACCATGTTGGACAGGCCGGCACGGAGCAGATCAAGATTCTCGTCAATGTATTCACGCGCCAGCGGCTTGCCGGCAATCACGGTTGGGCCGCCGCCGTGCATCTTGAGGGCGCGGATGGTGGCTACCAGAACAACCGCATTCGGGATCAGGCCGGAATAGCGGCATTTGATGTCAAAGAATTTCTCCATGCCCATGTCGGCGCCGAAACCGGATTCGGTGATGGTGTAATCCGCCAGTTTCAAGCTGATCTTGTCGGCCAGGATAGAGCTGTTGCCGTGAGCGATGTTGGCAAACGGGCCGGCATGTACAAGGGCGGGCGTACCTTCCAGGGTCTGCATCAGGTTGGGTTTAATGGCATCGCGCATCAATACGGTCAGAGCGCCGCCCACACCCAGATCATCGGCTGTGACCGCTTCACCGGATTTATTCAAACCGATCACCATGCGTCCCAACCGTTCGCGCATATCGCTCAGGCTGGTGGTGAGCGCCAGAATGGCCATGATCTCACTGGCAACGGTGATATCAAAACCGGTTTCGCGCACCACACGGCCGCGTTCCTGCGGACCCAAGCCGGTTTTGATCACGCGCAGCATGCGATCTGAGGTATCCATCACACGTCGCCAGGTGATGGTGTCCGGATCGATATCCAGACGCACCATTTTGTGCCGTTCCTCAGGCGTCAGATCATCGGGATTGGTCTTGTTGATACCCAGTTTCTTCAACTGGTTTCGCATACCTACCCCAAACTTGCGTTCGCCCTTGCGGTTCTTGGGGAACAATGCCTCAAACAATTTGGCATCGTCCTGATAGGCTTCATGGAACATGCGCACATCAATGGCAGCCGCCAGCAGGTTGTTGGCAGCGGTGATTGCATGGATGTCACCGGTCAGGTGAAGGTTGAAATCTTCCATCGGGATCACCTGGCTGTAGCCGCCGCCGGCAGCGCCGCCCTTGATGCCAAAGGTGGGACCCTGGCTGGGCTGGCGAATGACGGTCATGGCGCGGTAGCCAAGATGTGCACCCAATGCCTGAGCCAGGCCTACCGTGGTGGTGGTTTTGCCTTCACCAAGCGGTGTGGGTGTGATGGCGGTCACATCAATGTATTTGCCATCCGGTACATCCTTCAACCGTTCCAGGACTTCGAGCTTTACTTTTGCCTTATAAGGACCATATAATTCCAACTCATCCGGTAAAATGCCCAGTTCTTCCGCAATTTGAGTGATGGGCTTCATTGAGGATTCTTGCGCGATTTCAATATCAGAGGGAACCGGGGTGTGCCTTTTCAATTGAATTGCTTCGAAAGGCTTTCGTTCGATAATACTCATATTCATGCTCCTTTCAGCGGCTGTTGTAATTTGTTTTGACAGCAAATAATTGCCTGCCACCTTCATCTTTTGCTTTTCTCTACCCCACACCCGATGTCAGTTTCCGAGCCAGACGCAACACCAGTCAGGCCCCTTGTAACGAACCCAACCATTTGAAAATCATAGCCACGATTGCCGTGATCGTCCAGGACAGCAATAATGCAACCGCCAGGGCTTTGGGATACGAGAATCCCTTTTTCTTGATTAAATATTCTGCAACCGGTAAACTGACCAGCATGGCAATCGCAATGATAAACAGCATAATCTTCTCAAGTCGGT
>CAZHMZ010000072.1:13706-17558 GCA_964532655.1 uncultured Anaerolineaceae bacterium | reverse complement strand
ATTATGGCAGGGGGCGGAGGAACACGTCTTTGGCCGTTATCGCGGCAGAGCCGCCCAAAACAGGTACTCGATCTGGTGGACGGCCGGTCTATGTTTAATATCGCAGTCGACCGGCTGGAGGGGTTGTTCCCTCATGACCATATCTATGTGGTCACTGTTCAGGATCAGGCTGATCAACTGATGCAGTTATGCCCCACCATCCCGGCTGAGAATTACTTGATCGAACCCTTCCCGCGCGGCACGGCCTCAGTGGTTGGGCTGGCGGCCATCGTCCTTCAGCACAAAGATCCCAACGCAGTGATGGCGGTGCTTACCGCGGATCACTTTATTGAGGATGTAGCCCGATTTCAACAGGCGCTGCGATCCGCTTATCAATTATGTCTGCAGGATTATCTGGTCACGTTGGGGATCACGCCGACCTTCCCTTCCACCGGGTATGGCTATATCCACCGCGGGGAAGCGCTTGGCGAACAGGAAGGTTTCAAGACCTATCGTGCGCTAAAGTTTAAAGAAAAACCCGCTCTGCCGGATGCGGAACGCTTCCTTGAAAGCCAGGACCATGATTGGAACTCCGGCATGTTTATCTGGAAGACCGCTAATATCTTCAAAGAAATCAACCGGCAGATGCCTGAATTGGCCGGTATTCTGAGTGATATCCAAAAAATGCTGAACGATGCTGACTGGAACCAGCATATTTATGAATTATGGGGTAAGATCACCCCGCAAAGTATCGACTATGGAATTATGGAACATGCTCAAAACATGGCAGTGATCCCGGTAGCGGATATGGGTTGGAACGATGTCGGGGCGTGGGATTCGCTTTACGATGTGCTCCAACCGGACCAAAATGGGAATATTGTTTGCCATGATAACTTTATTGGACTTGAATCAAAGAATGTAGTGGTATTATCCAGGGAATCCGGTCGCCTGATCGTAACCATCGGTGTTGAGGACCTGATTCTGGTGGATACCGGCGATGCGCTGCTGGTGTGCAGCCGGGAAAAAGCGCAAAATGTGAAGGATGTTGTCAATCGATTAAAATCCGAAGGCCGACAGCAGTACCTGTAGGAGAAGAAAATTGGAAGCCTATTGTGTAAAATGCAGACAAAAACGGGAGATTCAAAACCCCGTTCCAGAATTCAATAAATCCGCCCGCCCGGTCACACGCGGTGTATGCCCGGTATGCGGTACCACCATGGTACGGATTGGGGCCACACCCGCGCATGAAGGGTTGCAGAAGCCGGTGGCTGTGGTGGAACGTAGCGGAAAACTGGTGATTGTTGAATCACCGGCGAAAGCCCGCACGGTGGGTCGTTTTCTGGGAAAAGGGTATACTGTAAAGGCTTCCGTAGGGCATGTACGTGATCTGCTCCGTTCATCCCTCAGCATCGATGTTGAGAATGATTTCGCTCCGAAATACCGTGTGCCCAATGAGAAACGGGCGGTAGTCAAGGAGATTAAAACAGCAGCCAGGAAGGCTGAAGAAGTGTTCCTGGCGACTGACCCTGATCGTGAGGGTGAGGCAATTGCCTGGCATTTGCTGGAAGCAGCCGAGATTGATCCCAAAAACTCGCACCGGGTGGTATTTCATGAGATCACCCAAAATGCAATTTCTGAGGCATTTGGACACCCGCGTGATATTAATATGGCTCTGGTGGATGCGCAGCAGGCGCGTCGTGTGCTCGACCGTCTGGTGGGGTACAGCATCAGCCCCATTCTGTGGGAAAAAGTGCGTAACCGTCTCTCTGCCGGCCGGGTTCAATCGGTGGCACTGCGCTTGATTGTGGAGCGTGAGCGTGAAATTGAAGCCTTTGTACCGGTAGAGTACTGGACCATCGGGGCAGAGCTGAAACCTGCAAAAGGGAAAGACACCTATGTGGCCAAACTGGTGCGGATCAACGGGGAAGAACCCAATCTGCCAGCACGTGAGAATGTAGATGCCATATTGGGTCACCTGGAGAACGCAGATTATGTGATCAGCCGGATCAAACGCGGCGAAAGGCGGCGAAAACCCTCTGGCCCGTTCATCACCAGTACCCTGCAGCAGGAAGCCTCACGCAAGCTGGGTTTTACCGCCCGAAAAACCATGAGTGTTGCCCAGCAGTTGTATGAAGGTCTGGATATTGGCGAAGGCGGCTCGACCGGTTTGATCACCTATATGCGTACCGATTCGACCAATATTGCCGAACAGGCGCAGACTGAGGCGCGCGAGTACATTTTGGGTACCTACGGTCAGCAATATTTGCCATCCACCCCGCCGGTATATAAAACCCGCGCCAAGAGTGCTCAGGAAGCGCATGAAGCCATCCGACCCACCTCTGTCTTGCGAAAACCCGATAAGATCAAGGATTCTTTAACTCGCGATCAGTACCGCCTGTATCAGATGATCTGGCAACGGTTTGTAGCCTGTCAGATGGAAGCCGCCATTTTTGACACGCTGAGCGTCGAGATCTCTGCCAAACATGAGGATCAGGATTACCTGTTCCGCGCATCCGGATCAACCCTGCGCTTCCCCGGCTTCATGGTGGTGTACGAAGAAGCCAAAGATGAAGATCTAAAGAGCGAGGAAAGCGAAGAAGTCAAAATCCCGGCCAATCTGGAGGAAGGGCAAAAACAGACCCTGATCCGATTGATACCGGAACAGCATTTCACCCAGCCATTACCACGTTTCACCGAGGCCTCATTGGTGCAGGCGCTGGAAGAATTTGGCATCGGACGACCATCCACGTATGCACCGATTCTCTCCACCATCCAGGCGCGCGGTTATGTGTATCGCGAGAACAAGCGTCTGATCCCCACCGAAACCGGTTTCCTGGTCAATGACCTGCTGACTGAATACTTTGATGATGTGGTAGATGTGGGCTTTACGGCTGATATGGAATCAAAGCTGGATACGGTGGCTGCTGGCGAAAGCGAATGGACCAGCGTAGTCCGGGATTTTTACCAGTCCTTTGAACCCGAGGTGGCGCGAGCGCAAAAGGAAATGCCGGAGAATAAGGCCGAGATGGAAAAAATCGGCCGGGTGTGCCCGGAATGTGGGCATGATCTGGTGATCCGCTGGGGCCGCTATGGCAAGTTCATCAGTTGCAGCAATTTCCCTGAATGCCGATACACCGAAGCCTGGTTGGACAAGATGGATATTCCCTGCCCGGTGTGCGAAACCGGTGAGGTTGTCCGGCGAAAGAGCCGCAAGGGGCGTGTCTTCTTCGGCTGCTCCCGTTACCCGGATTGCACATTTACTTCCTGGAAAGAACCGATCAAGACCGCCTGCCCGAGCTGCGGCGGTATGCTGGTGATCTCCAACAAGAAAAAAGTACAGTGCTTGAAGTGCCAGGAAGAATTCCTGCTTGAGGAAATCGAAGCACAGGCAATCGAATAGGCATATTTATTGCATCCTTCCGGATGTATGCCGCCATTCATGGTTCATCGCATTAATTCGATGGGCATCCTGCCAGAATCGATATGCCATGAGGCCGACATCCTTAATTTTATATTTTGCGGCAATGCAGGAGGATAATAAATGAACCTAAAAGCGACGATCGAGGTGATTCGCCAGAGCCTCAAGAAACCTCTCGTAACTGCTATCGTCGGTTTCGTGCTTGGTTTGATCATTGGACTGCCCATTCTGGGGTGGGGACTTTTCCCTGTGAAGTGGACAGATGCTGCGCCGGCGCATTTGCGCGAGGATGTCAGGCTGGATGTGATGAGCATGATGGTTGACTCGTATGCCCACAACCAGGACAGTCTGCTCGCCTTAAATCGCTGGACTGAAATGGGTGATGACGCTCAGGCGCTGCTGGATCAGGTGCAAAGCAAGGGTGTCAAAGCCGAGGATGTGAATGCATTCAGCGC
>CAZHMZ010000072.1:0-13606 GCA_964532655.1 uncultured Anaerolineaceae bacterium | reverse complement strand
CAGCCAGTGGCTGTTTCAGCCGCAAGCAAACGCGCGGATATGATGCAGGATGTTCGTGAAACCGCTCCCCGCGCTGAGGTGGATCACGATACCCCAATTGCTCAGTTTATGACCACCTATGTAGTGGGCGACGATCTGTATGATGATTCATTCAGCGTGGATTCACCCACCGGCGAATTCCTGGGCGAGTGCGGTGTGGGTATCACCGAAACCATCGGGGTAGGCGAACCCAAAAAAGTGACCGCATTGGAAATCTGGTTGTTTGATAAAAACGATATCCAAACGGTTACCAAGGTGCTGTTGAGCGAGTATTCCTTCAACGATCCCACCGTCAACCAGCGGGTTGTCTCCAAGGGTGAGCCTGTCCTGATTGAACAGGATAAGGTAATCCTTCTGGAAACCGCCACGCTTCAACTGGAAGCCCGCATTGTGGATCTGGCATACGGACAGAGCGCGCTACCTGAAAACAGCTACTTTGACCGCATCACCATGGATCTGACCATCTGGCCGAAAGCCTGATTTACAGCAATTGCTGTTCGGAAATTAAACTGAAAAGGGGCTGGTGAAAATTTCGCCAGCCCCTTTTGAACGTTTTATTTATGCGATTCGGATAATCTTCAGATACAGGGCCCCGTCCGGGGTCTCTACTTTTACTTTTTCACCCACTTTGTGGCCCATAATGGCTTTACCAATAGGGGAATTATGCGAAATCAACCCATTGCGAGGATCTGCTTCTTTTGATCCCACCACAAAATAGGTTTCCTCGGGGTAATTGTCTTCCTGAAGAGTTACGGTATCACCCACGCCCACCACCGATTTATCTTTTTGAATCTTATCGATAATAATGGCGTTGGTGAGAATATACTCCAGCTCCTGAATACGGCCTTCCAGGAAAGCCTGGTCTTCTTTGGCAGCGGTGTAATCGGCGTTTTCTGAGAGATCGCCCATTTCAATGGCGGCTTTCAGGCGGATCGAGATTTGTTCCCGTCCGGTTGTTTTGAGTTGATTCAATTCCTCTTTCATCTTTTCGGCACCCTGTGCCGTCAAATATTGCTGCGTATTATCCATTTATTCGCATGCTCCTGCAATAAAATCATCCCTGGGCTTCATGGCTGGCAAACCGGTAATACTGTTGCAAACGTGTTCTGGTTCTCGCGACCTGGTAGAATCCCCAAATGGGCTTCTGACGCATAAAACCGGACCGGCTGCTAATCATGAGCTGTGCAATTTTACCTGAAATTGTGCTTTTTGATTATGGAAGCCGCCCAGGCTCAAAAAGCTTTTTGTATTCATCAATGGCATAACGGTCGGTCATGCCGGCAATATAATCGCAGATGGTACGTTCCAGACCGCGCTTTTGAACCGCCTGCTGGATATGATCCGGCAAGATTTCAGGATGGGTTTGATAGGCAGTGAAGAGGTCTGTGATGGTTTGATCGGCCTTTTGAGCCATGCGCACCACCCGGTAATGGTTGTACAGTTCGCGGTAGAGAAAATCCATCAACTGGCGGTTGCGGCGGTGAAGGTCTTCACTGAAGGCCACCACGTTATAAGCCAGTTTTTGCACGTCTTCAGAGGTCTTTACACTGCTTTGATGAATATTCTTCAGGGTGTTATCCACCACATCTGAAACTTCCAGTCCGATCATCTGACGGATCAGGATATGGCGGTCCAGTTCATCGATATGGTACGGATTGGTGCGATTACGATCCACCAGTAATTCCCACAGTTCGAGACCTTCCAACTGGCGCGGATGGATTAATTCAGAGCGCAGGCCGTCATCCAGATCGTGGGCGGTGTAAGCCAGCGCATCGGCAATATTGACGATTTGAGCCTCGATATGCCCCCGTAAATCGGGGTTGAAATCTTTGGCATCCGAGCGGTCATACTCCGTCTCGTGCTTCACCATCCCCTCAAGTACCTCCCAGGAGAGGTTCAAACCGGGAAAATCGGAATAACGTTGTTCCAATTCGGTCACAATGCGAAAAGACTGCTTGTTATGGTCAAAGCCGCCATGTTCCAGCATCAGTCGGGCCAAGGTGCGTTCACCGGAATGGCCAAAAGGGGGATGCCCAAGATCGTGCGCCAGGGAAATGGCTTCCGTCAGGTCTTCGTTAGCCCCCAACGCCCGGGCGATGGTACGCCCGATCTGGGTGACTTCCATGGTGTGGGTGAGACGGGTGCGGTAATAATCACCCTCGTCGTTGATGAACACCTGGGTTTTATATTCCAATCGGCGGAAGGCGGTGGTGTGGATAATCCGGTCGCGGTCGCGTTGAAAAATGGTGCGGTATTCTGGTTCGCCATCAGGGTGCATGCGCCCGCGCGACATGCTGGAGTGGGTGGCATAACCGGCCAACGTTCGGTCTTCAATATCTTCCAGTTTCATGCGTGTAAACAACATGGTTTATCCTCCCTCACTATCACCTTGATCCAAAGCAACTGTGGTACCGTTTTGTGCACCGCATAATGCCGCTTCAATACTGCCCGGCTCTATCCCGGAAAAAATCTGCCCCTGACAGCCTGGATTTTGCTTCACCAGACCCATCAGAATACGGAGTTTTTCCTGCATCCCGCCGGTCACATCCGGGACATCCGATCCACGGGCAAAACGGGTGATCTCGTCATCCGTCGTGAACCCGATCTTCTTAATCAGTGTAGTGCATTTCGGAAAATCCTGCCACACCCCTTTTTCAGCGCCGGCTAACAATATACGAGCCGGGGGCAGGTGTTTGACCAACTCCGCAAACACATCCTCGGTGGAGAGGATGGTGCCGCCCAGAGTTGAATCAAAGACCACATCGCCGTAGACGAGAGGAATCATGCCCTGCCGAACGGCTGCCAGCAGCGGTTCCATGTTCCAGGACTGGACAACACCCTGCCGAGTTAAAATCGTAGCAGAAGGAGGGAAGGCGATCACCGGCAGACCGGCGCTGATGCAGGCATCAACCACGAGCTGATTGAGCATGCGGGCTTCCTGCCACACCTCCACAAAACCCTGCCATTCCTGTGGGGTGTGCACTCCTGCGCGGGTTTGATACTTTTTTGCCGGTACATGACCAAAAGAACCGGAACCGTGTCCCAAAATGAGCATGCGGCCCGGGATACAGTCCAACCCTCGTTTGATTTCAAGCGCGCACCGTTCGATGATATCAAGACGTGGTGTATGCGCCGATTTCTTCTCGGTGAGTAATGAGCCGCCCAGTTTGAGATAAGTGTATGGATCCATGGGTCAGGAGCCGGAACTCCTTTCAAGCCGTGAAAGAACAGTCTGAAAGACGTTCACGGCGCCGGCTTGCATCAACGCCGTTCTGACTTTCCCCGCATCAGTGTCCTGCACCAGGGCGATCACATTTCCTCCCTGGCCGGCGCCGGATAATTTTGCACCCAACGCGCCCGCTTCCTGAGCGGCTTTAACCAACCGGTCGAGCGGGTCACAGGAGACACCCAGTTGAACCAGGAATTTCTGGTTCTGGTTCATCAACGTACCCACACGGTTCTGCATGCCATCCACCAGCACTTCTTTGGCAGTCTGGGTGATTGCCGCGATGGAATCAAAAATGGCATCCACCTGTTTGGGATTTTTCTCCCGGTTCAGGCGCACCTGTTCCACCACCCCGGAGGTTTTACTTTTGATGCCGCTGTCTGCGATGATAAAGGTCATATCACGACCGGGGATCAACGGTTTGGGCGGCTGGCCTTTCAAAAAATACACCGGGCGTTCAAAGGCTACTACGGTGTTATCCACCCCGGAGGGGTTGCCGTGGTAGATCTTCTCTACCTCAAACGCCAAAGCTGAAATTTTGGCCGGGGTCAACTCGATACCCAGAAAGCGGGTTAATCCGCGGATCAGCGCCACGGAGACGGCAGTCCCCGAGCCAAAACCGGCTGCCATGGGGATATCCGAGTGGATTTTCACATGCATGGCAGGAATGTGATCGATGCCAAGTTGATCCTGAACGATCTGGAAAAGCACCCGGAAGGGGTGACCGATCGGTAAATCGGTCAGGACAGCCTTGAGAGCAATATCCGGTGCGTATAGATGGACGCCGCCGGTCGTGGATGCAGGATCGGCCTGAAAGTACGCAGTCGCTCTGAGCTGCATCACCGGTATGGCAATTGCGGGCCGCGAGTACACCACGGCGTGTTCACCAAAGAGGATGATTTTTCCTGGAGCAGAAGCGGAGATGGCGGGCATAAGGCAATCAGTAAGATTTCAACTTAAGTAAAAGATCATCAAAACCAGCAGCCCCCACAGGAGAAAGGTGATTTGCAGAGGCCGGTCAGAAAGAGCGAGTTCTTCAGGAGCGCTGCCCAGCAACTTCACCTGCACCAGATACAGGTATCTGAATACCCCGTACAGAACAAAGGGGATGGTCAGCATCATGGTGTGATTTTCGGGCAGATTGGGAGCCGAGAAGGTATACAGGCTGTAGGCGACGATGGCTGTGCTGGAGACAATGGTAATCAACTGGTCCAGAAACGGGATGGTGTATCCATCCAGCACGCGCCGATGCGCGTGGTTTTCAGTTTGTAACAGGCTCAACTCGCCACGGCGTTTTCCCAGACCCACAAACAGGGCAAACAGGGTAGTCACCACATACAGCCATGGCGAAAAGCGCTCCACCACAATCAACGATACACCGGCTGCCACTCGCAGTACATACCCGGAAGCCAGCACCATCACATCGATGAGGGGAAGATGCTTGAGCCATTTGGAATATGCGAGATTAACGAGAAAGTAAAGCAGGCAAATCAGGCCAAACTGCACCGAGAGCACGAAAGCGGGGATGAGGGTGACCAAAATGAGGAATATGGCCGCGGCGACTGCTACTTTTACCGAGACAATCCCCCTTGCGATGGGGCGATTGCGCTTGACCGGGTGAAGCCGGTCTGCTTCCAGGTCAGCGATGTCGTTGAGCAGATAAATGCTGCTGGACAGCAACGAAAAAATCACTACACCCAGCAGCGTACGCAAAACCGCATCCACATTGGTGAGCTGACGGTCAAATACAATCGCCGCCAGCAGGAAGACGTTTTTGATCCACTGGCGAGGCCGCAATGATTTGATTAATCCCTGGAGCATGTGATTATATTATCACAGGATGACTGGCCGTGCTTCCGGATTGTGCGGTGAAATTGGTAAAATTGTCGCATTCCACGGCCGTCCCGGTTAAAATAGAAGCACATGAAAAAAATCCGCCTTGATCAACTGTTAGTTGAAAGAAACCTATCTGAAAGCCGTTCTCAGGCTCAACGTTATATCATGGCCGGCCAGGTGCGTGTAGCCGGTCAGGTGGAGATCAAACCGTCCACCGCGGTAGATCCGGACGCGCCGGTGGAAATTGAGGAGTCGCTCAAGTATGTATCGCGCGGCGCCCAAAAGCTCGAAGCCGCCCTGGAAGCCTTTGATCTGCAAAAGATGGACGGCCTGGTTTGTGCCGATGTGGGGGCCTCAACCGGCGGGTTTACCGACTGTATGCTGACCCATGGCGCCGCCAAAGTGTACGCCATCGATGTGGGGCACAACATTCTGCACTGGAAACTTCGCAAGGATGAGCGGGTGGTGGTGATGGAAAACACGAACGCCCGTTACGTGGAATCGCTGCCCGAGCCGGTGGATTTTATCTCCATCGATGTATCTTTTATTTCGCTGGAAACGGTGCTGCCGGTGGTGCGGAAATGGCTTGCGCCGGAAAAAGGGCGGGTGGTGGCGCTGATCAAGCCGCAGTTTGAAGCCGGGCGCAAAGAAGCTGCGCGCGGCAAAGGTGTGATCCGTGATCCGGAGGTACACCGCCTGGTTTTGAACCGGGTTCTGGCGTTTGCCGAAAAGGAAGGCTGGGGGATCGACGGATTGATTATTTCACCCATCACAGGGCCGAAAGGCAATATCGAATTTCTGGTATCGCTTCAGATGCCCTGTTGTGAAGTGATCGATTACGCCTCCAGGGTCGATCAACTGCTGGCCGAACGAAACGGGCAGGAGCCGTCTGCTCAGGGTGAGACGGAATCGTAAATTTAAGACAATTCAGGGTATACTACTAGCCGATTATGACATCCCACATTCGCAATTTTTGTATTATCGCGCATATCGACCATGGAAAATCTACCCTGGCCGACCGGCTGCTGCAATATACCGGCACCATCTCCGACCGTGATATGACGGAACAGGTGCTTGACAGCATGGATCTGGAACGAGAAAAGGGTGTCACCATCAAGGCTTCGGCCGTGCGAATGGCGTATCATGCCCAGGATGGACAGGACTACGAACTCAATCTGATCGACACCCCAGGGCATGTGGATTTCAACTATGAAGTCAGCCGTGCGTTGGCTGCCTGTGAAGGTGCTCTGCTGATTGTGGATGCCACGCAGGGTATCGAAGCCCAGACGCTGGCAAATCTCTTTCTGGCACTGGAAGCTGATCTGGTGATTTTGCCGGTGATCAACAAAATTGATCTACCCTCTGCCCGCCCGGACGAGATCGCCAATGACATCCATAATTTATTGGGCACCGACCCGGATGAAATTGTGCGCGTTTCCGCCAAAGAGGGCATCAACATCGACAAGGTACTCGAAATGGTGGTGCAGAAAGTCCCGCCGCCAGCCGATAATCAGGACGCTCCGCTGCGTGCGTTGGTGTTTGACTCACATTATGATTCCTACAAAGGCGTGGTGGCGTACATCCGTGTGGTGGATGGGCGTATCGATAAAAACGCCAGACTGCATGTGATGTCATCCGGGGTGGATATGAACCCGGTTGAGATTGGATATTTTTCACCGGGCATGAAACCCGGCAACACGCTGGTGGCCGGTGAGGTAGGGTATATTGCTACCGGCTTGAAAGTGATCCACGACTGCCGCGTGGGCGATACCATCACGTTGACGGAAGCGCCGGCTGTTGAACCGCTGCCAGGCTACCGACAGGTGAAGCCCATGGTGTATGCCGGTATCTATCCGGTAGAGGGCGAGGATTACCCAGATCTGCGTGAATCGCTGGAAAAATTACAACTGAATGACGCTTCTCTGGTGTTCGTCCCGGAAACCTCCCAGGCGTTGAACTTTGGCTTCCGCTGCGGCTTTTTGGGTCTGTTCCACATGGAGATCATCCAGGAGCGACTGGAACGCGAATACGATTTGGATATTGTGGTGACCGCGCCGTCGGTGGAATATGAAGTGGTGACCGCTGACCAGAAGCTGGTCAAGATCGATTCGCCGGCTCAGCTCCCCGATGAAAGCTCCATTGTGGAAGTACGCGAGCCGTGGATGCAGCTTCAAATCATCACCCCCACCGAGTACTACGGCACCATCATGGATCTGGTACGTAAACGGCGCGGTCTGTATAAGGAAGAGGAATACCCTGCGCCGGACCGGGTGCAACTGATCTACGAAATTCCGCTGTCCGAAATGATCGTCAACTTCTTTGATGATCTGAAATCCCGCACACGCGGTTACGCTTCCATGGATTACGCTTTTCTGGAATACCGTACGGAAAAGCTGATCAAGCTGGAACTGCTGGTCAACAATGAGCCGGTGGATGCCTTCACGACCATCGTGCACAAGGACATGGCCTACCACAAAGGCCAGCGGCTGGTGACCAAGTTGAAAGAATTGATGCCCCGGCAGATGTTTGAGGTTCCCATCCAGGCGTTTGCCGGCGGGAGGGTGATTTCGCGCGCCAACATCAAGGCCATGCGTAAAGATGTGCTGGCCAAGTGCTACGGCGGTGATATCACCCGTAAACGCAAGCTGCTTGAAAAGCAAAAACGCGGAAAGAAGCGCATGAAGATGGTGGGAAACGTGGAAATCCCCCAGGAAGCCTTCATGGCTGTATTGAAACTTGAGGACGAATGAGCAATACCGGCTCCGGAGCCAATGAAACCGGTTCCAGAAACACGGAACCACAACGCAAAAACCCTTTACGCGGAGCAACGCGGTGGCTGCCAGGTGTCATCATCAGCGGCATCGCCATTTATGCCATTTTCTCTCTTGTCAGTCCGGCTGAACTGGTCAAGTCGCTTCAATCTATCAACCTGGTTTATGTCCTGCCAGCCGCTGCCCTGTTCGTGTTATGGCTGATCCTGCGCGCGTTGGCGCTGAAGGTGATACTGTCCGGCAAGGCGCAAACGTTGCAAACGTTTCGAGCCATCAACGCCGGGTACTTGCTGAACAACATTCTTCCGCTTCGCGCGGGCGAATTTGGAAAAGCCATCATTCTGGGGCAAACAAGCGGGTTGGGGGTGACGAAGGTTCTATCCGGTATCGTAATTGAGCGTGCATTTGATTTGTTTTATGCGGCAGCCATGTTGCTGGCCGTACTTCCTCTGGTACTGGAGATGAGCTGGACCAAACCGGTCGCCATCATCGTGCTGTCGCTGGTGATTGCCGGCTTGTTTGCGCTGTATATCATGGCAAGAAATAAAGAACCGATCACCCGCTGGATTGAGAAAATTGGAAAAAAGCGGCCGTGGATATGCAAATACATCCAACCGCAGGTTGCCTCGTTTTTGGGTGGGTTTTCCATCCTGACCGATCTCAGGCAATTTCTGGTGTGTCTTCTGGCGATTGGCTCATCCTGGTTTGTAGCTTTTTTTCTGTATTACATTTTGATGCTGGCCATCATCACACCGCCGCCGCTCTGGTGGGGTGTGTTTGTCAACTCGGTGCTGGCCATGGGAATTGCTTTACCATCAGCTCCGGCGGCGTTGGGTGTCTTTGAGGCCTCAGTGGTCGCCGCGCTGAAAGTGCTGGGCGTAGATTACTCACACGCACTGGCTTATGCCATTGTGATGCACTTTTTACAGATTGCCATCACCAGTATTTTTGGCGTTTACGGACTGGTGAAGGAAAAGCTTTCATTACAGGGTATATTCAAATTATCAACCAGATTCGGTCGCAAAAATGAAGCAGACCGCGAAATAACAGGGTGCGAGGAATGAAACAAAAATATCTGATCACTGGCGGAGCGGGATTTATCGGATCCAATTATGTGGATCGTTTGCTCGGCCGCGGCGAAGAAGTACATGTATACGACAATCTCTCCCGTAAAGGCGCTGACCAAAACATCGCCTGGCTGCGGCAAGAATACGGACAGGGTTCATTTCATTTGATTGAGGGTGATGTACGCGATGCTGACCTGCTGGAAAAATCGGCAGCCGGAATGGATGTGATCGTCCATCTGGCCGGGCAGGTAGCGGTGACCACATCAGTGACGGATCCGCGCGAAGATTTTGAGGTCAACGCGCTGGGCACCTTCAACATGCTCGAGGCAGCGCGAAAATCGGGGCGAAACCCCATTGTGCTGTTTGCATCCACCAATAAAGTATACGGCGGCATGGAAGACGTATCGGTGATCAAATCGAATGATCACTATGAGTATGAAGATTACCCGGATGGGATCTCCGAAAAGCATCCGCTGGATTTCCACTCACCGTACGGGTGCTCAAAAGGCACCGGCGACCAGTATACGCGTGATTATCACCGCATCTACGGGCTGCCCACGGTGGTTCTACGACAGAGCTGCATCTACGGCAAACGGCAGTTTGGTATTGAAGACCAGGGCTGGGTGGCGTGGTTTGTGATCGCCGCGCTGCAGCACCGGCCGATCACCATCTACGGCGACGGCAAGCAGGTGCGCGATATCCTGTTCGTCAGCGATCTGTTGAACGCGTATGATCGCAGCATCGAACTTATCGACCGGGTGGCCGGGCAGGTTTTCAACGTGGGCGGCGGACCTACCAACACCATCTCTATCTGGGAGCAGTTTGCTCCCATCCTGGAACGGTTGATGGGTGAGAAGATCCCGGTCAAATGGGCTGACTGGCGTCCCGGCGACCAACTGGTATATGTATCCGATATCGACAAAGTCAGACGCGATCTGGATTGGGAACCCCAATACAGCGTGAATGACGGCATCACCGAGCTGTTTTACTGGGTTCAGCAAAACCTTCACCTGTTTGATAAGCAGGCCGCATGAAAATTTTGTCTGTCCTGACCTATTATCGCCCGCACACCAGTGGTCTGACCATTTATGCTGAACGGCTGGCGAAGGCCTGGGTGCAACGCGGTCATGAAGTTACCGTGTTGACCTCGCAATATGATAAAAACCTGCCCAGAACCGAAGTGATGGACGGGGTGAAGGTGATCCGCGTGCCGGTGCTCTTCCGCATCAGCAAGGGCGTCATCATGCCCAATTTTGGGTACATGGCCAGCAAGCTGGCGCTTGAAAATGATGTGATCCAGCTTCATTTGCCACAATTTGACGCCGCCGGGATTGCCCTGCGCGGCAGGCTGCTGAAAAAACCCACCGTGGTGACCTATCACTGCGATCTGGATATGCCGAAAGGATTACTCAGCCGCGCGGCCAACCTGGCTGTCAAGATCATGAACCGGCTGACCTCGCAATTCACCCACCGTTTTGTCACCTACACTCAGGATTACGCCGATCATTCGGCCATGCTGAAGAATTTTCTCGACAAGGTGGAGATCATCCCACCACCGGTTGAACTGCCGCCAGTGACGGAGGCAGACATTGCAGCCTTCAAAGCCGAGCATAATCCACAAGGCAAAGGACCGGTGATTGGCATGGCCAGCCGGTTTGCCAGTGAAAAAGGGGTTGAGGTGCTGCTGGGCGCGCTGCCCCAAATATTGACGCAGTTTCCCGATGCGCAGGTATGGTTTGCCGGTCCGTATAAGAACATCTACGGCGAAGAAAAGTACTTTGAGCGGCTTTATCCGCAGATCCAAAGGTACATTGCCAGTGGACACTGGCAGTTTTTGGGAAACCTGAACCCGCACCAGATTGCCTGTTTTTACCCCAATATTGATGTGCTGACCATCCCCAGCCTGAACTCCACCGAGGCATTTGGCCTGGTACAGATTGAAGCCATGATCAACGGCGTGCCGTCGGTGGCATCCAACCTGCCGGGTGTTCGCCAGCCACCGAAGCGTCATAATATGGGAAAAGTAGTCCCCATCGGTGATTCGGCCGGGCTGGCCCAGGCGATCTGCGAGATCCTATCGCACCCGAATGATTATCGCCAGGATCCGCAGCAAATTGCCATTCAGTATCAACCGGATACCGTGGCTGCCGAATACGAAAAGCTGTTTGGGGAAATCTCGCAGGAATTGAACGGCTAAAATTTTCATTATTTGAATATTCATACCAACAAGTTTCTGGAACATGACCGATCATAAAGAGCAAAAAGATTTTTTGTGGTTGAATTTGAAAGGCCTGCCGTATTTTCGGGCGCTGCTGCGGGCGGTTGAGGCTGCCTATTACCAGGATCTGCCTCTCACGTCGCCCATGCTGGATTTGGGATGCGGTGACGGCGATTTTGCCACCAACACCTTTGACCGGAAAATCGATGTGGGGATGGATCCCTGGCTGCAGGAGTTGAAGCAGGCTTCTGATACCGATGCTTACCAGTTGCTTTTGCAGGGTGACGGCTGTAATATGCCATTCCCGGATGATTCCTTCAATGCCATCATCAGCAACTCGGTTCTGGAACATATCCCGCGGGTGGATGATGTGATCCGTGAGGTAGCACGAGTGCTGAAACCCGGCGCCAGTTTCATTTTTTGCGTGCCCAACCAGAATTTCACCCATAATCTGTCGATCTCCCGTCTTTTGGAGCGGCTGGGTCTGAAAAAACTGGCAGCAGCCTATCGCGGCTGGTTCAACAAAATTTCACGCCATCACCACTGCGATTCACAGGCTGTCTGGAAAGAACGCCTGGGGACAAATCACATTGCCATTGACCTGGCCTGGGATTATTTCTCTCCGCGCGCGTTGGGGGTGCTGGAATGGGGGCATTACTTTGGACTTCCGGCCTGGATTCTGAAAAAACTGACCGGTCGATGGATCCTGGCGCCGTCACGCTGGAACCTGAACTGGCTTCTTGGTTTGTTGAGACCTTACAGCCTGGAGCCGCGCTCTCAGCCTGAAGGATCCTACACTTTCTATATCACTCATAAAGCAGAATAATCCTGAGGGGGAGGGGGCTGTGCAGAGACCGAATGATAGGCGGATTGGGTTCTGTTCTGATATGCGTCGTCTGTGGAGTGATTCAATTGTCATTTCGTTTACAATGTTGTAAGATTGTCACTTGAGCCAGGCGGATAGAAGAATGGAAGAACCAAGCGTACTGGATTACCTTAAATCAATCCTGAACCCGTGGGCCAGGGACAAAATTCGCATTCCTCGGACCGATGAAATCGAGCCCTCAGGTGAATCACAGCAGGTGGAAGGTCTACTGAGTACGGTACCAGAACCGCAGGTTGAGACAATCGAAGGTGGTTTGGTTTCGCAAACACCTGAACCGGATATCAGAATCCAACCGGATGCGGTTGTTCCGGAACCTGAACCCCGGCGGCCTTTCCCATGGCTGGCAGTGGTACCGGTTTTTATCGCCGTATTTGCCCAGTTGCTGCTCGAACCTCAATCACGGCAGGTTGGGCCGGCGCTGGTAGGCTTTGCGGTGGCGTTGAGCCTCTTTCTGGTGTATCTGCTTCGCAAACCGGCTGTTCAACCAACTCAGCCGCCAGCCGAACAACCAACAGGCTGGCCGACGGTTGAGGTGAACAGCGGTCTGCTCATCGCCAGCCTGATCCTGGCGTTTCTGGCTTTTCTCACCTTTTCCAGCCATCAGTTTCATCTGCTGAATACAAGCTGTTGGATAGCCTCCATTTTATTTGGCACGGCGGCGTTCTGGCAATCAGCACCCGGCCGACGAAAAATCACCGAGAAGCTAACCGATTTTGTGCGCCAACCACGTCTGCACCTGAAGATCACGCCCTGGACGGTTTTGATGCTGGCGGCAATAGCACTGGTGGTTTTCTTCCGTTTCTACCGTCTGGATCAGGTTCCGGGTGAGATGTTCAGCGACCACGCTGAAAAGCTGATCGATGTGGGTGATGTACTCAATGGGCAGACCTGGATTTTCTTCCCCCGCAATACCGGGCGTGAGTTCTTCCAGATGTATCTGACAGCCTTTGTGGCAAAGGTGTTCGGAACCGGACTTTCGTTCATGAGCCTGAAAATCGGCACAGCACTAGCCGGCTTGCTTGCACTGCCATATGTTTACCTGCTTGGAAAAGAGTTAGGCGGTCGCTGGACGGGCCTGTTCGCTTTTCTGTTTGCCGGGGTAGCTTACTGGCCCAATGTGATCTCGCGTATCGGGCTGCGTTTTCCGCTGTATCCGCTTTTTGCCGCGCCGGTGTTGTTTTATCTGCTGCGCGGATTACGCCGCAAACAGTGGAACGATCTGCTGCTGGCCGGTTTATTCTTAGGCCTGGGTTTGCACGGTTACAGCGCCATGCGGATTGTGCCGGTGGTGGTGACGATTGCCTTCGCACTCTATTTACTCCACCCGCAATCCAAAGGGCAGCGCAAGCTGGTGGTGTTTGGATTTTTCGTTTTGGCGTTCCTCGCGTTGCTGGTATTCGTTCCACTGCTGCGGTATTGGGCGGATGATCCAACCATGGTCTTTTACCGTTCGCTGACGCGCATCGGAACGGTGGAGCAGACCTATACTCAGCCCGTAATCATCACCTTTTTCTCCAACCTGTGGAAAGCCACCATTATGTTCTTCTGGGATAATGGCTCCAT
>CAZHMZ010000071.1:0-17668 GCA_964532655.1 uncultured Anaerolineaceae bacterium | reverse complement strand
CGGCGGTAAATTTGGCGGCGGCGGATACAAGGTATCCGGCGGTCTGCACGGCGTGGGTGTATCTGCTGTGAATGCTCTTTCTGAATGGTGCGAAGTACAGGTCTACCACGAAGGCGAAATCTATTTCCAGCGATACGAACGCGGTATCCCTCTGGAACCGGTGAAGGTGATTGGCAAAACCGATCCCGAAAAAACCGGCACTAAAACCACATTCCGCTTTGATACCACCATTTTCAAAGATGAGGTCACCTTCCGTTTTGAAACGCTCATCCAGCGCTTCCGTGAAATGGCCTTTATCACCCGCCAGGTGCTGATCCACATCTTTGACGAACGAAACGACCGCGAGATGAACTTCTACTATGACGGTGGGATCGTCTCGTTTGTTCGCTATCTGAATCGCAACCGCGAGGTTCTTCACCCGGTGGTGTATGCCGAAAAAGAGGTGGATAACATTGTGGTGGAAGCTGCGGTTCAATACACCGATGCCTATACCGAATCGGTCTATTCTTTTGCCAATACCATCAATACCATTGACGGCGGGACTCATCTAACCGGTTTACGCAGCGCCATTACGCGCGTGATCAACGATTACGCTCACAAGAACAACATTCTGAAAGATTCAGACGCCAACTTCACCGGCGAGGATACACGCGAGGGTCTGACCGCCATCATCAGCATCAAGCACCCGGATCCGCAGTTTGAGAGCCAGACCAAGGTGAAGCTGATGAACCCCGAGGTGCAGAGCCTGGTGGCCCAGGTGGTGGTGGAAGGATTTGGCACTTACCTGGAAGAGAACCCTTCTATTGGTCGGGCCATCGTCTCAAAGTGTCTCACCTCTGCCCGCGCGCGTGACGCCGCCCGCAAAGCCCGCGATCTGGTGATCCGTAAATCCGCATTGGAAAGCCTGACCCTGCCGGGTAAACTGGCAGACTGCTCCAACCGCGATGCTACCAATTCCGAGCTGTACATTGTAGAGGGCGACAGCGCAGGTGGTACGGCTAAAATGGGCCGCGACCGTCATTTCCAGGCCATCCTCCCGCTGCGCGGTAAGATTTTGAACACCGAGCGCGCCCGGTTGGATAAGATTTTATCCAACAACGAGGTTAAAGCATTGATCTCTGCCATTGGCGGCGGGGTGGGTGAGCATTTTGACCTCACCAACTTGCGCTACGGGCGTGTGATTATCATGACAGATGCTGATGTGGACGGCAGCCATATCCGTGCGCTGCTGCTCACGTTTTTCTTCCGTTATATGCAGCCTTTGATCGAGGAAGGGCATGTGTTTATCGCACTTCCGCCGTTGTACCGGATCTCCTATAAAAAGAAGATCGAGTATGCGTACTCAGAGGCTGAAAAAGAAACCATCCTGAAACGGCTCGGCTCCACCTCAGAGAAGGCCGCCGTGCAGCGTTACAAGGGTCTGGGTGAGATGAACGACGATCAGTTGTGGGAGACCACCATGAACCCGCAGAACCGCACCCTGTTGCAGGTGGATATTGAAGACGCCGCCGAAGCCGATCGCACGTTTGATATGCTCATGGGGGCCGCCGTGCCGCCGCGCACCAAGTTCATCACCACGCATGCCCATGATGTACGGAATTTGGATGTGTAGGTAGTATAGTCTTCGGTTATTTCATGCTTAAATAATAATCTGGCCACTAAAGGCCAGATTTTATTTATGACTCGCCTGCACAGTCGGGCCTAATCCTTCATCTTATTCCAGACCTCGTCAAAGGCGTCTTCCAGACCGATGAAGACCTCCGCCAGATCGGGATCAAAGTGCGAGCCGCTGCCTTTGCGAATGGCCGCGCAGGTTTCTTCATGGGAGAAAGGCGGTTTGTACACCCGTTTGGAGCGCATCGCGTCGTACACATCCACGATGGCCATGATGCGCGCTGCCAGGGGGATCTCGTCATGCGACAGACCGTCTGGGTAGCCTGTACCGTTCCATTTCTCATGGTGCGAGCGGGCAATATGGACACCCATGTTGAGGAATTCACTGTAGTGGAAGCGCTGCTGAATTTCTTCCAGCGTTTGCGAGCCGATCAGAGTATGCGTCTTCATCACCTCAAACTCATCCGGGGTGAGCGGCCCGGGCTTGAGCAGGATCTCATCCACAATACCCACCTTGCCGATATCGTGCAGCGGGCTGGCGTGATAAAGCAGGTCACAATACGCCTGGTTGACCTTCGAACCAAATTTTGGGTGTCCCAACACGTTCTCGGCCAACAGCTTGCACAAGATGCGTATTCGATCCAAATGTTTTCCCGTATCACTGTCACGTGCTTCCGCCAGTTTGGCAAACCCGAACAGCATGGCCATTTGCAGTTCGGTGATTTCTTTCACCTGGCTGGCTACCTGATCCGACAGGTTGACCTGCAACTGGTGCAGACGCAAATGAGTTTCAACCCGCATGTGTACTTCTTCAAACTGAAACGGTTTGGTGATGTAATCTACCGCCCCCACTTCAAATGCTTTCACTTTCTCATTGATCTCAGAGAGGGCGCTGATGAACAGAACCGGTACCTCTTTCAAATAAGCGTCACTCTTCAACTGCCTGCACACTTCATAGCCGTTCATTTCCGGCATATTGATATCAAGCAAAATCAGATCCGGTTTTTTCCCGCGCGCTGCCTGGATGGCCAGCCGGCCATTGGGGACCGGCCGGGCTGTGTACCCACAATCTTTCAGCATGCGTGTGAGCAGTGACAGATTTTCAACGGTATCATCCACCACGAGGATATTGGCGTTCTCGGATAACAATGATAGATTAATGTCCATTGGTGTCCTCTTGTTCGAACAGTTTAATGAGCGAGTCGTATTGATACCCGTCGGCCAGTTTTTGCAACAGTATGGATGTTTTTGGCGCATACTTCGCAATTTTTTGGATCAACATAAGAATCTGGTCAAACTGTGCGTTGATTGTGGCAGCTTTTAGTTGCTCGACTAAATCATGTGGAATGGTCTGGATTTCCTGCCAGGTGACTTCACTCGAACTGGAGGCGGATTTATTCTCATCCGATTGTTCTTCATCGGAATACACGAAAATTTTTCCAAATTTTGCCTCCAAAATTGAAAACAATTGATGTTCTTTGAAGGGTTTTCTTACGTATCCGCTCATACCGCTGTTGAGAATACGCTGCTCATCAATCTCCAGCGGTGAAGCGGTGACTGCAATAATGTGTATCTCTTTTCCTGCTTCAGTCGCTTTAATAATACTGGCGGCCTCATATCCGTCCATGACGGGCATGCGAAGATCCATCAGTATTAAATCCGGTACCCAGGATCTGGTCATTTCGACCGCTTCCGCGCCGTCCTGTGCGTTGCAGGTGAGGATACCTAATGGCTCGAGCATCTCCTGGATAACCTTACGGTTATCCTCATTATCATCCACGATCATGACCTTGATCTCAGGAGCGTCTGGTTTCAGGCCGGTCACCTGCCGTTTAGGACTGAGCGTACGAGCTTTGATGCCTTTGCTTTCGGTGACTGCCAGTATCACATGCATACAGGTGCCTACATAGCGTGTGCTCGAAATGGTAATATTGCCGCCCAATAAACGGGCGTGGCTCAAGCTGATGGCCAATCCCAGCCCTGTGCCGCTGTGGGAATGGTCACTGCCGCGGCTTTGTTCAAAGGCAGTAAAGACATGGGGAATATCTTCCTGAGCAATGCCTATCCCGGTATCTTCAACGTCGATGAATAGGAGAAGACCTGCCGGATCCGTTTTGGAGGGATCTTTTTCGGACCAGCAGCGGAGCGTTACGCCCCCTGTATTGGTGAACTTGAGTGCATTTCCGAGTAAATTGATGAGAATTTCCTTGAGCTTTGTCTCATCGGTACAGATATATTTGGGTAGGCGGGGGTCCAGCTCTACCGTCATGCTCAGGTCTTTTGCCGCCAGACGGGGCAGGAACATGTCTTTGATATCATTAATCAGGGATGGGAGATGGAAGGTGATCGGATTATAGGTCACGTGACCGCTTTCGATTTTTGACATCTCAAGAATTTCGTTAATGATAGTCAGCAAATGCTCCCCGGAACGGTTGATAATGCCAACATACTCGCGGCTTTTTGCATCCAACGTTTTGTCTTTCATCATGATCTGGGTGAAACCTAAAATAGCATTCATGGGGGTGCGGATTTCATGGCTCATGTTGGCCAGGAATGCGCTTTTAGCCATATTTGCTGTTTCAGCGGCCTCTTTTGCCTTGCTGAGTTCCCATTCCATCTCCTTTTGATCAGTGATATCCTGTGTAACGCCGGAGATGCCAATCCTTCGACCGGCTGAGTCATAAACAACATTCCCCCGGGCATGGATCCAGATTATCTTCCCATCCACCGGGCGGCGGTAGGGGTATTGCTGATCAACCCGGTCGCTCCTGCCAAAGATTACATCATCAAAGGCAGCCTTTACACCTGAGGCGATATCAGGATTGGCCATTTGCAGATTAATCAGCCATTCTGACTTCAGATGGTAGCGTGTATCGGAATGTTTCTCATCCCCGTGAATTTCAATCACACGATCTGATGGGTAGTAATAGTCGGGGTCATCCAGTGGAATATACCAATAGCCTGATTTGGCCAGTTCAAAAGCGGTTTCAGACAGGTTGTTGATCCGGCGAATTTCAGCTTCGATCGCTTTACGTTCCGTATTGTTGAACATGGTAGAGCGAGTGTGCAAAAATTTTCTGTCTTTATCATATACTGCGACGGCGTTCACAATTACCGGTAAACGACTGCCATCCTTGCGAATGAGGTCAAACTCAAGATTATATGTGTAGCCTAATTCTTTAATTCGATTGAATTCAGTTTTGTAACGTTGATACTCTTCAGGGAAAAGAAAATCACCAAAACTCTTTTTCCCGATGATTTCATCACGTGAATAACCAAGCCAGTGCAGCTCAGTTTCATTGATCATCTGATAAACTCCGTCATCATTGAGGGAGTGATAGCCAATAGGGGCATTGTCATACAGATCCTGTATTTCGGCAGTTCGTTCTATGACGCGCTGCTCCAACACCTCTGACAGCCGCCGATATTTTTCTTCGCTGTGGCGAAGCTCAATTTCCATCTGCTGCTGCTCGGTAATATCACGAACGATCACGACCGCTTCATTCGCAGCCAGGTTGGCTACCACCCTGCCTTCAAAAGTGTAATTTTCACTGCCTTTGTGGGTTTGATAATGGAAGATTTGCAGCGAGTCTTGTTCAAATGCTTTTTGAACAGCTTTCATATAAGGCTGTGAAATGCTTTCAGGCACCATCTGGTCGATTTTGCGGCCGATGTATGTTTGAGGCGGAGCGAATAACTTGTCCGTGTTTTTGGCGTGAAAATCGAGAAATGTCCCATCTCTTGTTACCCGGAAGAGTACATCAGGTATGGCTTCCACCATGGTGCGGTTCCGCAGTTCACTGCTGATGAATCTTTCTTCTGCTCGAATTCGTTCGGTGATATCCTTGCCGGTTTCGATGAAGTTTGTGATATTGCCATCCGAATCGATGAGCGGGGTGGACGTTTTGATCTCGTAAAAAATACCACCATCCTTTTTCCGGTTTTTGAATTCGGCAACAAATACCTCTCCCCTTTGCAACGCAGCATTCATTTCTTCATAGAAATCATCTTTATGCTGTTCAGAACCCAGGATTGATTTGGGGGTTTTCCCGCGGATTTCCTCCAAACTGTAACCTGAGATCTTTTCAAACGCCGCATTGGCATACTGGATCTGCCAGTTCTGATCGAGTACCAGAACCGTATCCGCCATCTGCTCAATGATATGGGCAAAACGACGGTTCTGTTCTTCAGCGAGCTTCTGATCGGTAATATCAAAGGCAAACATTGCCAGCAATGTGACGTTCTGATTTTCATCCATGATAGGATTTGCGACATTCAGTATTTGCCTGCCATAGCGTACATCTTCCCATTTTACCGGGGTGCGGGTTTCGATCGCCTGTTTCATTTTTTCGCGGCGGATTTCTCTCACCTCAGGTGGAAGAATATCGTAGATGCTATGGCCGATAAACTCCTCCTCTGTCACATTTAGCCTTTTCAGGGTGACAGAATTTGCCATCACGCCCATTCCATCTGAGTCAACGAGAAAGATCGATTCGTTGATCGCTTCCAACATGGAACGACGGAAGTCTTCTACTTTACGCAGCATTTCCTCCGCCTGTTTCCGCTCATGGATATCGATGGTGTGAATGGTCATCCGTTTGACTTCATCATCGATAATAACGGGGCTGAACAGGACCAGCATCCAACGATATTCAGCATTATGTTGAAGCAGTTGCATCTCTGCCTGCTGGATTGATTTGGTCTGGATTGATTTATTGAATAACGCAACAGCCTGTTTTTCATGTTGCGGGTGCACACCGCGCAGGAAGTTTCTTTTATAAAATTGTTCATCCGAGACGTCAGTGACTGGATGATTGGTATACAGGAAATAGCCACCCAAATCAACCAGGAAAATTGTGCCCGGGACGCTGGTTACGATCGATTGCAGAAAACTCTCGTGTTCCTTCAGCTCCATTTCCACCCGTTTGCTGGCCGAGATATCGCTGCTGACGCCGGTATAATGGGTTACTGTGCCATCCTGCCCAAATACCGGAAAGCTGCGTTCCCAAATGGTGCGCACGGATCCGCCCGGGTGTAGTATTCGATATTCCAGCTCGGACGGATACCCGGCCCTGACGCGCTCGCGAGAATCGAGCAATTCTTGTTGATCATCCGGGTGAATCTGGTTAAGTACGTAATTGAAATCATCATTCATCGCGTCACGGTTGAGCCCCCAAATTTTTTCGAAAGCCGTACTGATATAGACAAATTTTTGACTTCTGTAATCAAAGATCCAAAATACTTCAGGGATATTCCCCGATAACATCTCAAAGCGGTTATTCATGATCCGAAGATCGTTTTCAGCTTTTCGATGCAGGGTTGCCAGGCTGATCTGCCCCAGCAAACCCTGCAACCGCACAAGATCCTGTTCTGTATAGATATTTTTACTGGATACTTCGATCAAGCCTATTACTTCATCATCGAACAACATGGGGACAGAAATGATTGACTTCACACCAAGAAAAGCCGCAATTTCCTGATAGATGCCTGCGCGTGTTGTCTCGGGGACGGATGACGGCGAGATAGATTGGGTTATCGCAATAATACGTTTCATTATTTGGTCCGGGTCTGTGACGACGGATCCGGTTTTTACTTTAATTGCCGACGCAAACACCTCTGCTTCTGCAAGGGAAATAACTTTCGCGGGTACCTCACTTCCGATCCGGCGGTTGAGATTTGCAAAGTAAACATGCTTGTCATCGTCGATGTTTGTGAAGTCAGATGCCGTCAGCGAGAGTCTGTCATCGCTCAGCAGGAAAATAGTCAACGAATCAGCCCGAAAAACTTTTTTAAGAAGATTCTTCATCTGCAGAGTTAACAGGTTTACTTCAACTCCCCGGTTTATACTGTTAATTATTTGATTAACGAAATCGAGGTCCTCATAGAACTGCGCTTTCTGGATTTCAGCCTGTTTTTGAGCGGTGATATTTTCTGCGTAGATGCTGATACGGTTGACCGTTCCATCATTTGCAAAAACCGGATAAAGGGTGATTTTTTTATATTCGCCCTGGGATTCATCCTCAAATGATACCGCCACACCTTTTTCTATCACCTGTTCGAATCGAACGTGCAGGATATCGATCGCTTTTGGGGAAAGAAAGCTATAAAGAGCATGTCCAATCAAATCATTCTGCGGTAAAGCAAACACATTCGCCGCAGCTTCATTCACCGCCAGAATAATGCCATCCGTATCGACCAGAAACACCTGTTCAAGCGTTGATTCAAGGATTGCCCGGGTAGTGTTCAGACTCACCCTGAGCTCATCTTCTGCTTTTTTCCGATCCGTGATGTCGCGCGAAATGCCGATGATCAGGGGCCTCCCATCTTCATCGAATGCCAGTGAAGTGCTAACCTCAGTATCGACGGGTGTTCCATCCTTGCGAATATGTTCGATACGGATCGGATCAAAGGAGGTTGAGGTACTGAGAACCGCAATCATCTCATCAGAAATCGCTAAACTGGCTTTCAGGTATGACTCCGGTGTAAGAATCTCCTTGAGGTAATGCCCAACGATTTCATCCGGTGAGAAGCCGAGCAGCTTTTGCACAGAAGGGCTTGCATAAGTGAGCTTTTCAGTTTTCGCATCCATCACCCAGATGACGTCAGAGGTGTGATCAGCGATCAGGTGATAGCGGGAAAGACTCTGATTCAGCGTGGTTTCGATTTGCCTTAACTGACCCAAATGGCTGATTTGTTCCGCCATGGTCTGAAGGAAACGCTGCTCATCAGGGGAGAAAGGGCCTTCTTCGTCGAGGGAGAAATTTTCAAGGTATCCGATTTCAATAAAACCAATCTCGGTTTCTAACCTTTGAACAGGAATGGTGATCCGCCAGGGAGTATCTTGATAACCTGATGACCGGTATTCCCTGCCAAGAATATTCAGTCTTCCATAAGCTCTGTCTGAATGTCGCAGGCTCGACGGGAGGAGCTCAATAAATCGCTGGCAGATTCCGTCCAGGGTGAGGTCTTTTGAGCCGGCAAGCTCCGATAGAGTAAAAAACCCATGCAGTAGCTTTTCCTGCTCTGACAGTTTCTTTTTCAACTGGGTTTGATCATTCATATCAACCAATATCCATTCAGTTCAATAAAGATATGCCCGATGAAGTTAAATCACATAAAACGCAGTACTGCGTCCATTAATCGTGTATCGAATGATATGGAATAAATCCGGCCGGTCAGCCCGGGAAATCATCAGTTCCGAAAAGAGGAATTTTTCAGCCGAGATTGCAGGACAGGAAGACTCAATCAGATGGCCTGGAGAAATATCGATTGATAAGCAAAGTGTCAGATATGAATTCTGTTTAAGAGTAACAAACGCGCCCGATTTGGGCGCGTAATTCTTCTCCTGGATCCACGGGTCCGGTTTGATGCAGTCTGGAAAAAAATTGACAAAATCTGCCTGTTCGCTGTTAATGATAGATAGACCGTCCGACTCAGTCATCATCACTTCCTCTTGAAACTCACCATGCAAGGCTGCCACATTCGAAGGCAGGAACACCGATAGATTCCATTATGGCGAATTGTTACCTAAAATAACAATAAAAATTCCGATAAAAAGTATTCGATTTGTGATGAATGCTGCGATGATCAGAGTAATACAGGAAGATTTATGGGTTATTGTAACACAGGTGTTAAATATTTTTGTGAGCCTGATCAGCAGGAATAAGGATTTTGTGAAATTGAGGCAGAATGCCGACTATTTCTACGAGTTTATCCTGTATAATAACAGTCCAACTATAGTACATAGTATATTATGTGCCATATTTGTTGATCCATTGATCAATCAAAAATTTTTACATGCAGATTTTCGATCGACGAAACGAACATGAAATTATCAGGGGGCGAAAGTTTTTCTGGTGCATAACAGCAATAATATTGTTAAGTACGCCTGAAACCCAAATTTCAATGGATATCCTGAGGAGGTGGGAAAGGTGTGAAAGTATCAAACTCATCAACGGATTCACTGTGCGAATGCGCACGAGACAAACCAAAAAAATTCATCTGGCTGAATAGCCAAATAATACCGAAAAAGACTTGCAAAATTTGCTGACTTAATGTATGATATATCATATATTATGTGAATGGGAAAAATACATGGACAACCGACTCAATCCGATCTCAGCTCCGATTTCTCTCGAAAAATTCGCATATGATTCAATCAAAAACGCAATTATTCAGTTCCAATTAGTCCCCGGACAGAGCCTGGTTGAAAGCGATCTGGCTTCCATGCTGGGGATCAGCAAGACACCGGTGCGGGATGCTTTACTCCGTCTGGAACGGGAAGGATTGGTAAAGAAAGTTGCGTATAAGGGTACTTACGTAGCGGAAATCACCATAAAAGGGATTGCCGACATTTTCATGATCAGGGCTCAACTGGAAAGCTTGGCTGCCCGTCTGGCATGTGGCAGGCTTGATGAACAGGATATTGCCGAAGCCCAAAAATACATCAATTTGATGGATGAATTGATACAGAAAGGAGATATTAAAGAGGCATCAGCAAATAACACCCACTTTCATGATCTGATCATTTCCAAGGCAGACAGTGAATGGCTCTGTCAAATTCTGTCAAACCTGGATGATCATCTCAAGCGGTATCGAATTCTTTCAAATTACCAAAGTGGCAGACTTAAGAAATCGTTGCACGAACATCAACTTGTTCTGGACGCAATTGTTAAAAAAGATCCGGATTACGCAGAGTCTCTTATGAAACAACACATCATCAGTGTTTTGGAAGACCTGGAAACACAGGATGATCTCAATAACCTGGTGCAACAGGCCAGTCAACAGTCAGAGAAATAACCCAATTATTTTAAGGAGTATTAAATGTCCCCCAAATTCCAATATCGATATCAGTTATACAAGCATTTACAAGCCAACTCAGCCAACATTTACGCTGAATGCCGCAAAGCCGGCGAAGACATGGGCATCACCACCGATATGAAAAATAATATCGGCGCTACCGGCGCTATCTCGGGCTGCCATGGTTTGCTCATGCGCGAAGTTTCCGAAGCGATGGAAAAATATTCCCGCAAAGTCGTCCACAGCATGGTGCTGGATGAAGAGCTGCGCGAAGTGGTCAAATCTGTCTACGGTGATGAGTATGATGCCGCACTGACCAACACCTGCGAGGGTGGTCTGGTGATCTGCTACGACGTGCTGTATGCTCCCCCGATGGCTGGCCGTGGCGAAAACTATCGTGGTCGCTATCTGGCTCCTTACGAGCGCCATATGCACCACCAGGGCGCCTACGGCCGTCCCTTCCCGCCCAAATACAAAGAGGTCAATGCCGAACGTGGTGAGGCCGCCGGTGAGCTGGGTGTAACCGGAAAACGCCAGACCAATCTGGAAACCGTTTATGTTCGCCTGGATGGCGCCGATTACAGCCTGCATGGCATCAAACACAACCCCGTCCAGAATATGCTGCATGTTAATGGCAAAGACTCCGTGAAACGTTTTGCTGAACTTTCCGAACGTCATCGCGAACTGCTGGTTGGTTATGCCAGCCTGGCATATGACACCCCCGGTTATGGTTATGGTGACAAAGCCGCCAACGGCGCTCCTGAACTGCAGGTTGGTTTGGGCGAGCTCGCCAAGAAATACGATGTGCCTTATATCGTTGACAATGCCTGGGGCGTTCCCTTCCTTGGCTGCGACATCCGCAAGATCAACGCTGACGCCATCATCTACAGCATGGACAAGGCCTCCGGCGCCCCCACCTGCGGTATGATCATTGGTAAATCCGAATCGATGGTGCCGATCCGCCGCGCCATGGGTATCCACGGCGCCCGCTACGGAACCCTGGCCTCCCACGGCAAGGCCGCCCATGTTGGTTTCGATCCCGGCAAGGAAGCCCTGGCTGGCGCTATCGCCGCCCTGAAGATCCTGCGCGATCACCCCGAAATCATGAAAGCCTCCCTCGAAGGCCTGTACAAGATCGCCATGGAAGAGTTCGAACTCCTGCCCGCTGCATTGAAGAGTGGATGGAAGATCTCCAAATCATTCAACAGCAATGCAGTTGAGATGAACTACCAGGACACCTGGGCTGGCGATAAATGGGGTATCCCGATCTTCTCTATCGAAGACATGTACGCTGGCAGTAACATTCTGCAGAACGGTATGTCACAGATGGGTATCGTCCCCACCATCGCATACGACTCCAACATCTTCTTCTCCAATGGTATCGGCAACATCGATGAAGAAGGCCGCCTGATGGAAAAAGAAACCCGCTTGATCGTCAAGGGCGTACTCAAGACTGTTGAGATCATCTCCCGCTATGCCGGTCTGCTGGACTAGTCTGTAAGTATTCGCATCAATTTTGATTGAAATAAGGTAATGGGTCGGTGGCTTTAGATAATAAAGACCCGATCCATTACCTGATATTTAACAGTTTCTCTTGAAACTGGAGAGGTGAACAGGATGGAAACTCGGGCAATCGATAAAGTATGCGACACAATTGATATCGAAACATTTTTGATCTGCCAGGATGAAGACGAAGCAAAAGAAATCTCGTATAAGCTGGCAAGTGAATTAAACCTGGGGAAATGCGATATCGTGTTCCTTGAACATAAAGGACTGGGTGCACGGGTTCGGCTGCGCAGTCACATCCATCATCCAGGCGATCACTATAACTGGCTGGAGAAGGGAGAATAGACAATGAAAACCGTTATTCTTGCACCCCTGGATCCGGTACACGATAATGCCGTCAAGTTGATCAGACGAAAACTGTCCACCCTGGGATATGACGCCATTGCCATGCGCCCGGGTACGACCGTTGAAGAGGTGATTCAACTGGCACAGGAGAAACGCCCCGCGGCAGTGCTGGTGAGCCGCACATTGGGATATAAAGTTGCTGAGACGCTCAGCCGCCTGGTGGATTTGGCTGAAGCAGCAGGCGTACGGGAACACACCCGCTTTGGGGTGGGGGGTATGGCCCTCACCAAAGAAGTGGGCGCCGAACTGGGTTTTGATGCCACCTTCCTGGGCGAACTGGATATCAAAAAAGTAGTCAATTTTATAGAAGGTCACCAGACTAATATCGCCGGTCTGGATGATTCGACCACCACCAAAAAAGAAAAACCGGATGTGGTGGCCGGTTTTACCTACGAGTTTAAAGATAAAAAGATCGAAGCATTGCTGGATCAGATTACCGATCAAATTCTGGATTGGACCAAAGACAAAAACAGCACCGGTGTGGAACGGGCCAAGATCCGAGCTGAGATGATTGCCGAAAAAGCTTCAGGGCCAGATGCACCCAATGCGGTGGTTCGCGAAAAACTGCTCAAAAAATATCTTGAATTGTGTGATCCTGAAGTTAAGGCCTTCTATGAGAAACAGCAATTGCCTTCAGGCGTACGCTGGCTCAGCAAAGAAGAACGCGAAAATTTGCCCAGTCTGTATCAGCAGAAGATTGATCTCTCAAACAATCTGCGTCACAGCGACCAGAAGACTCTTTTCTTTGCGCAATATGGCACCGGCTGTCCGGTGATGGATGTAGTCCATATCCGTATCGCCGAAGCATGGGGCATTGACGGTGTGCTGCACTTTGATCCCTCGTGGAACGCTCAAAAAGAAGGGTTGCTGGAAGGTTATCTGTCACACGAGCATGACGGCACCATTTTAACTCTCGAAAATTTGCGCTTCATCAAGCATTACATGGAGCCTTCAACAATCTGGAATGTGCGCGGCCACCGTGGTTTGAACACACCTGAAACACAGGTTCTGGCTCACGCGGCCGGCGCCGATATTTTGAAAATCAATATCCCGTATGGAAGCACCGGCGGCGGAACGGACCCGGCCCGTCTGACGGTGGATGGCGTGTATTCGCTGAAGCTGGCCGGTGAATACGGCCTGCCGTTTGACATCCCCGGAAATGATGAGCTGAGCGGAGTGCCCCCTTACAAAACCTTTGCCGGTCTGCTGATCATGATGGCGCTGGGTCTCAAACTGGGCGCCAAACCCATTCCCAAGCCACTTATGTGCCTTTCACCGTACATGACCATTTACGGGCGCATGGAAGAGAACATGGTCGATATGAACCTGGCCAAGTTGGGGGTGTGGCAGGATATCGTGGATACACCGGTGTGGCCCGGCGAGCCGATTGGCTTTATGACCCACACACCCGAACGCGTCCAATCCGCCATGACCACCGCATTGCACGCTGCACTGGCCTGCAGCGCGGGTGTAACCGCCGCTACCATCGCCTCATCGGATGAAGCCTATTCAAAGGGACCCATCTCTTCACAGGCACGTGTGGATACGCTGCGGGCGGTCAAGGATGCCTTGCGTTTCCTGGGAGATGCCAAATTCCAGCCCACTGCGCAGGCGCAGATCATCCGCGAGGAGATCCATACGCAGATCACTGATGTTCTGCAGGCCATTGCCAACCGCGGTGATTTTGTCGCCAGCATTTATGAAGGTTTGCTGGGCAACGAAGAAGACGGCTTGTTCCCCGGGCGTACCGGTAAAGACACCATCTATAAAATATAAGAGGAAAAGGTTCGCGTTATGAAGTCGATTGGTTTCGCCGGCACCGCAAAAAATACGGGCAAGACGACTACTGCCTCAAAAGTGCTTTCAACATTGAGAGAAAACGGGCAGCGGATTGCCGTGACCAGTATTGGCTATGACGGTGAAAACATCGACAACGTAACCGGCCTGCCGAAACCGCTGTATTATCTGAAAGCCGGTGACATCATCGCAACGGCCGAGCAATGCCTGAAGGTCTCCAAATCAGGTGATTACAGGCTGCTCGAGACCACCGGCATTCAAACCATTCTGGGCGAGATCCAGATTGTTGAAATCATCGAAAACCGTACGTACACTATCGCAGGGCCCAACCGCCGGACCGACCTGGAACAGGTACTCGGTCGGTTGAAAGCCCTGCATGTGGATGTGACGCTGATCGATGGGGCGTTGAACAGAATTGTGCCTATGATCTGCGCGGACGGGATTGTGATCTCCACCGGCGCCTCCTATGATGAGGATATTGCCAGTACTGCGCAGCATATTGACGGAATTGCCCATTTGTTTAGCTACGACCGGCTGGCTGATGCGCATAGGATGAGAACCATTCAACTGGAATTACAATCCGGTGAGATGGTGCACATTCTCTCCACATCGCTGATCACGGATGAAACCTTTGAAGCAATCAGGAGCCATCTGGGCAAAGGGATCTGCCGTCTTGCCATCCCCGGGGCGTGTTACCCGGCTATGCTGGCCAGGATTTTGGAGAATCTTCCCAACGATATCCTGTTGAAAGAAGTGGTACTTGGAAACCCGTTGTTTTTGATCGCATCGGGAGATCCCATTGACTGGAAAGCAACACTGGCCAAATTTGATCAGCGCGGCGTCAGGATTGGTTACACTGAAACACTGCCGCTGATGTTTGTTACAGTTAGCCCTTTTTATCCGCGGTATTTAGAAAAATCTCATACCTATGAGCCGGCTTATGTGGACGCCCGGGATTTGCTGAATGAAATCAAATCCCGAATTCCGCATGTGACGGTCATCAATGTTGAAGAAGTCAATCCATCAGAATTACTCGCATTACTTCAGTGAGGTGAATCATGAGTCTTGATCCTTATGTCGACAAAGCTGTCAACCATCCCCCGAACCCATGCTATGACAAATTACCGGTGATCGGCAGTGTGAATACCATCCTGCAGGCTCGCAATGATAAACGCGCCATGCAGATAAGCCCGTATCCCTCGCGTGCCTTCCAGAAACACGAAATCCATGAGCTGATTATCACGCCTGAGATGGACGCCGGACCTAATGCCACGGTCAACAATGTGATCTATTTTTGCTTCTTTGAAATGCAGACCTCCGGTGTTCTGTGGGTAGGCGATACTGTGGAAGCAGATGGCGTGGTGATCGGTACGGTGGCAGGTTATGACTTTACTCACCTGCCAAACCATATGAATATCATCATAAAATCGGATCAATATCTGAAGACAGGCCGGGAAGCCGGCATAAAATTAGGATCGAAGATTAAATTCACATTCAATCCGGAAATAAAATAGAAGAAACAGGCTGTTGTTTTTATGAGTACAAGCAGGGATAAAATTTGGGTTTTCTGGTTACGAGTATCGAAGTAAGAAATCCGTATCTATCAGGAGACAGAGCGTATGGAAAAAAAGATTAAAGTGGCAGTAATGGGTTGCGGACATATCGGCACGTATGCTGTCCAGGGTCTTATGCTGACCGAGGACATGAAACTTGTTGGTATTATTGATGTCGAGTGCGCGATCGAAGGCATCAAAGCCCGCTTTCCGGGTGTTGAGGTGGTAGAGGATGCCGATAAGTTATCGGAAAAACCGGATGTCATTCTCATGGCATGTCCGACCCGGGTAGTGCCAAAAGAGGCCCCCAAGTTCCTGAAAATGGGCATCAGCACGGTCGATTGCTTTGATATGCACGGCCAGGCGTTTATGGAACTCAAGGCATTGCTGGATCCGATTGCCAAGGATAACCATGTGGTCTCCATTATGGGCAGCGGTGTCGATCCGGGCGCCTGCACCATGATCCGGGCTCTGTTTGAAATGTGGGCGCCGACCGGCCTGACCTACGTCAATTACGGCCCCGGCATGAGCATGGGTCACACGGTGGCTTGTAAATCCTACAAGGGCGTCAAAGACGCTCTGTCCATCACTCGGCCCGGACGTCCCGGCGTGCACCAGCGCGATGTGTACATTGTTCCGGATGAAGGCGTTGATTTCGAAGAACTGACAGCCACCATTAAGAAGGATTCTTATTTCGCTCACGATGATGTGCATTTCTTCCAGGTGGAAACCGTAAAGCCCCTGATCGATATGGGACATCGCATTCGTGTTTCCCGCAAGGGCGGAGCCTGCGGTATCGACAATCAGATCGTGGAATTTGATTCAATCTTCCACAATCCTGCCTCCACTGCCCAGGTTGCTATTTCATCGGTGCGTGCTGCCACGCGGATGGAACCCGGCGCTCATATCATGCTGGAAATCCCGCTACTTCACTTCCTGCCTTATACCATCGACCAGGTCACCTCACGGCTTGTGTAGAAGTCTCTAGCAAAACAAAACAGACACCCGTTACGAAGAACGGGTGTCTGTTTTTATATACTTTATTCAACTATGCAAACAGACAGGAAACCTGGTGTCCGTTGGGCTGGGTACTCATCTGGGGGGTGTCGATTGAGCAGCGCGGCTGGGCAACCGGACAGCGCGGGTGAAAACGGCAGCCGGGCGGTATGTTGATTGGGTTGGGGGCATCTCCTTTGAGGATAATCCGCTCACGCCGCAAGCGCGGGTTGGGCACGGGCACCACCGAAAGCAACGCTTTGGTGTACGGGTGCGCGGGATGCTCCAAAACATCGAGAGTGGGACCCATTTCGACGATTTTTCCCAGATACATCACCGCGATCCGGTCGGCAAAGTTGACCGCCGTGCTTAGGTCATGGGTGATGTACAGGATGGATTTGCCGCTTTTACGAATATCATCCAACAAATTGATGATTTCCGCGCGGATGGAAACATCCAGCATCGAAACGGGCTCGTCCGCCAGGATCACCTTAGGCTGCAACACTAGCGCCCCGGCGATCACCACACGTTGGCGTTGCCCGCCAGAAAGCTGATGGGGCAGGCGGAACATGTAGTCAACAGCGGGTTTCAGCCCGGCATCTTCCAGCGCTTTTTCCACGATCGAAAAGCGTTCATCGCGGCTGCTGCCAATGTTGTGGACCTTCAGCGCCTCTTCCACCAGTTCGCCGATGTTCATCAACGGGTTGAGCGATTCGTAGGGATCCTGATAGACCATTTGCACTTCACGCGCCCAGGCTTTGAAGTGCTTGCCGCTCATTTTGGCAGGCTGTCCGTCACGCAGGATGGTTCCGCTGGTCGGTTCCACCTGCCCCATCAGGGTGAGCGCGATGGTTGATTTTCCGGATCCGCTCTCACCCACCAGAGCAAGTACTTCGTTCTGATCGATATGTAAATCCACATCATCTACGGCGTGGACGAAGGTGTCTTTCTTGAGAAAACTGAACGGCCGGCTGACATTAAAGTAGACCTTCAGATTT
>CAZHMZ010000070.1:0-17722 GCA_964532655.1 uncultured Anaerolineaceae bacterium | reverse complement strand
TCCAGCAAAAGGCGATAGGTGTTTTGCAGCAAACCGGTAACACCAGCCTGTATGACTGATTTTTGCCCCAGGGGAAGTGCTTCATCGATTATGGTTTGTGTTTCATATGGGATGCTGATTTCTTCCATGACATACTGCTCGGTGATCCTGACGAGATGGATCTGCATTCCATCCACCAGAAACTGATCGGGATCATGATCCAGGCGATCCATGGCGGATGGTATGAGATGGATGTGATCAAGCGCATCAGAAACAGTCGAACCGACAGGCAGTTCGACCGTTTGGGATTGTCCATCAGCAAGGATTTGAACCGCTACCGTAGCGCTCACCGTCTGCGCAGACGGATAACACCCGGCGAGCAGGAAAAGGCACAGAAGAACAGGCAAATGCCAGCAGGTAAAAGGGCAGGGAAGAGTCGTGCGAGGTGACGGGTTCATTCGGTAAAAAATCATCCTATGAGAGGAAGAAAACCGCTTAGACTTCTCATCCCTTTTCTGATAGAATTGATTTTCAAATTGGCGGCTACTATTTTGAGGAACGGTTTATTATAGCATGGATGTTTCACCTGAAATGAACGCAGCGGCTCAGGCTCCGGTTTCAGCTCCGGAGTCAGCGTCGAATTCGGCTTCCACCCCGGTGCAGGTTGTTCCATTGAACATGCCGCTCGAGAGCCTGATCGAAGCGCTGCTTTTTGTTGCATCTTCCAGGGTATCCACGCAGCAGATTGCGGAGACTCTTGGGGTCTCCACTCAGGACATTTATGCCGCCATGCAAAACTTGGAGACGCGTTACGAACAGGCCAGCGGATTGCGGATCCAACGGCACGCCGGGAAAGTACAATTAACAACAGCGCCGGAAACCGCAGCGATAATCGAGCGATTTTTGGGTCTGGAAGCTACCTCAAAATTGAGCCGGGCGGCATTGGAGGCGCTGACCATCATTGCCTACAAACAGCCTATTACCCGCCCGGGTGTGGATGCCATCCGCGGCGTGAATTCAGACGGTGTGATGCGCAGCCTGCTGTCAAAAGGTTTGATTGAAGAAGTGTCCCGGTCAGATGGGCCAGGTAGAGCCATCATCTACGGAACCACTGAGGATTTTTTGAGTTATTTCGGGATCAGTTCTTTGAATGAGCTTCCGCCTTTGGAAGACGAAAACACGAATGGGAATGGGAACGGTAATCAACTGCTGAAAGAGTAACCGGCGGCTTATTACCTCCTTATTGAAATCATCATTATTAAGTATTAATGCACTGGAATGGAAAATGGAAGAACGAGTACAAAAAATATTAGCCCAGCATGAATTCGGCTCACGACGCTCCTGTGAAGATTATATCCGTCAGGGGCGGGTAAAAGTTAACGGTAAATTGATTGAATTGGGTGCAAAAGCAGATCCCGATGCGGATGTGATTGAAGTAGACGGACGAGTCATTTCACGCAAGGTACCTCAGATGATCTACATTGCGCTGAACAAACCGCGCGGAGTCCTTTCTGATTTGAATGAAAAAGACTCGCGCCCGAATGTGATGGATTTGATCCCTGTAAAAGAGCAGTTGTTCCCGGTTGGCAGGCTGGATTTGAACAGCGAAGGTCTTATGTTGATGACTAATGACGGCGATCTTGCCAACCGGCTTACCCATCCACGTTACGGCCATGAGAAAGAGTACAAGGTCTTAATCGGCCGCAAACCGGATGAAGAACAGCTCGCCATCTGGCGGCGAGGTGTGGTGATGGAAGACGGTTACCGCACACTACCTGCCAATGTGGAGGTGGAGAATTACACCGGCGACCAGACCTGGCTGCGCATCACCATGAAGGAAGGCAAAAAACGCCAGATCCGTGAGATCGGCACCCGTATCGGTCTACCGGTGCTGCGGATCATTCGGGTGCGACTGGGCACGCTGACCATCGGTAATCTCAAACCAAAAGAGTGGCGTTATTTAAGTCCAAAAGAAGTACAACAATTAAAGACCTACAAACCTGAAAAACCTGCCCGCAAGGTAACAAAACAAGGGTAAAAAGAACCAGCCTCTTATGAGGCTGGAATTTCTTCTTTTGGCAGGGTATCTTCCACCGCTGAAATGATTTCCGGAATCAGCAGTGTTTCTTTTGCTTGACGGCGAATATAATCTTTTAGTTTTTCGATCTGCAAAGTGGGAATGGGGGCGTTTTCGGTTTGAATGACGACCTTGCTGTCCGTGAAGACCAAAACGGGCTGGACTTTCGGCTGAATGATTCCGTCCGGCAGATTTTTTGCCAGAAAGCTCTCCATATCCTGAACCAGATGCGTGGTTTCCTGATCGGGGCGGCCAATACTTTCCTGCGCGAAGATTTTCATGTACAGGTTGCCGCCTTTTTGCTGCCAGCGCTTCTTCTTCTGATCATAGGTGATGGTCCCTTTTTGGAAGTAGGGTGAAAGGACCCATAAACCTGCCGGGCCTACCAGAAGATGGTGGACCGGGGAGGTGTAGTGATACAGCGTGTATTTGTTATCCAGACCTTTCAGAGCGGCAGAAATGATTTCATCCGGGCGAGGGGAACGACCCCAGCGTGAGCCAAAATAAATACCGACCTGGGAAAGCGCAAACCCTACCAGGAGCGCCAAAAATGAAAGGGTAACGTAGTTCTGAGAAAAAGAAATGTAGAGGCCGAGCCCGAGAACACCCATGCTGACAAATGTGGTGATCTGGCCGATTCTGCGATTGCGTTTCACAAGCTTGTGATTGGTGATGATCTTCATGGAGGATCTCCTGGTTGTTAACCCTGGTTATTAACCCTGTCTATTGACCGGCGGATGTTTCAGAAAGTTGCTGTTGGATGGCATCACAAAGGGCAGCCATCAGGTCAATCTCAACTGCCTGTTTGGCGATTTTGAGCGCGTTCATAATGGCCTTTGAATCAGACCGGCCGTGACCTACAAACACCAGACCGTTGATCCCCAATAAGGGGGCGGCGCCGGTCTCGGATGGATCGAGTACCTTGCGCAGGTTTTTGAATGCCGGCATGGCCAGTGCTGCACCAATCTTCGTGCGTAATGAAGATTGGAGTTCTTCTTTTAACATTTCAGAAAAGAGTTTGGCTACGGCTTCGGATGCTTTGAGCAGAACATTGCCGATGAACCCGTCTGTCACTGCCACATCGGTCATGCCGCCGAAAATCTCTTTGCCCTCCACATTGCCAATGAAATTCAGGTGGCTTTGTTCCAGCAGAGCAAAGGTATCTTTGACAAGCTGGTTGCCCTTGCCGGGTTCTTCGCCATTCGATACTAGTCCTACACGCGGGTTCTGCACATTCAGCATCCTTTGCGCATAGATAGAGCCCATGATGGCGAATTGGAGCAGGTATTCGGGGCGGCAGTCCACATTGGCGCCCAGATCGATCAGGATGGAGTGGCCCGTTTTGGTGGGGATAGTACCGCCCAGTCCGGGGCGCTGAACGCCTTTGATCCGGCCCAATTTACGCAGGGCATTGAACATGGCGGCGCCGGTGTTACCGGCCGTCACGAAGGCGTCGGCTTTCCCCTGTTTCACCAGCTCGAGACCCACAGCCATGGAATTGTTTGGCTTCTGGCGGGCGCTCTCCACCGCGTGATCCACCATTTCTACCATATCCGGGGCATGCTCAATGGTGATGGGCAGGTTTTCCGTGTTCAATTCACGCAGACGCGGTTCCAGTATGGCCTGATCGCCGGTTAAGATCACCTGGATGCCAAAGTTTCTGGCAGCCATCACAGCGCCTTCCAGTTCCGGATTTGGATATTTGTCACTCCCCATGGCGTCCAGAACAATCTTCATTTCATCCTCCAGTAAACCTCAGTAAAATGGCCCGAAAACTTACTCAACGATATTTTCCTTGACTTTCACCGATTGCCGATTATAATATCGAAACCGCGCGCGCTGGTGCTGGAATTGGCAGACAGGCATGGTTGAGGGCCATGTGCCGAAAGGCGTGGGGGTTCAAGTCCCCCCCAGCGCACTGGAGTGAAGACACCCTGACAGGGGTGTTTTGCTTTAAAGATGAAGGCTGCCAGTGTGCGGTGATGTGCGGCTCCGAAAAGAACACAAGGTTTGGGTCGTGTTATTATACTGGATATTTTCACCTGACCGCATAATGAAGATAAGCGGATGGAAAACCATCTGAGGTGATTTGGAGTATCGCCGAAGGATTTCCTGGATCGTGGCATTATCCCAGGCTACAGTAACTGATATCTGATTAATACGGCCAAAAATTACACTATAATCATTCGCATTGGTCAGGCTCTACCTGGTAAACCAATCCCGAAACGTTTGACCCGGTATTCAATCCATCCCTCAAGGAGACCCTCATGGAAGATGTTTTATACAGGAAGCTGGTAGAACAATGCCATCCCATTCACGGTTATGGGATCAATCGAGACGGATCCGACCTCGAACCCCTGCGGGATATGCTGCGCGGCGTACGGATTGTCGCGTTGGGTGAAGGCAGTCACGGAACCAGCGAGCATTTTCGACTTAAGAACCGCATGATCCGGTTCCTGGTGGAAGAAATGGGCTTCCAGATTTTTTCGATTGAAGCCAGCCTGTGGGATTGTAAGAACATCGATGATTATGTGATGATGGGAAAGGGCGATAAAAATGTTGCTCTGGCCAGCCAGCGGTTTTGGACCTGGGACACGCATGAGGTGATGGAATTAATCGACTGGATGCGTGAGTACAACCTGCGCTGCCCACGCGGGAAGGAATGCCATTTTTGGGGTTTTGATATGCAGATCATCAGCGATATCTGTGCTCAATTGCCGGAACTGCTCGACCTGATGGAACCGGATGCGGTAGAAAAAACCAGACAGCTTCTTCAGTCGTTGAAAGAAACCCGACGGGGTACCGATTATGCGGATCTGGAGCAACAGACCCTGGAGTTCTATGGATGGTTCACAGCGAACCAGGATACGCTGAAAGCCAGGCTGGGGCCGGGTAGGGTCGCTCACTTTGAGGATGGGGTACGCACCCTGGTGCAGTACATCATCATGACCGAGCAGGGTGATGTGAATGATGTTCGTGATCAGTACATGGCTGAGAATGTGGCCCGCCAGGTAGACAGCCTGGATCCGGCTGCAAAGGTTATTTTGTGGGCGCATGACGGGCACATCTCTAAAAAGTTCACCTGGAAAAATCTGGGGCAACGGCTGGCGGAGCGATACGGCTCTCAATACTATGCCATGGGGTTCGCGTTAGGCGGTGGCATCTTCCAATCGCGTTTATTCAACCGTGAAACCAGTGAATTCGGAGCGCTGCAGAACTTTGATATCCCGGCTTTTGGGGAGCATACCTGGGAGCACGAACTGGCCAATCTGTATCCGAATGATTTTTTCATGGATTTACGAGGTGCATGCGCTGACATTCAAATGAGGGCGTGGGCTGATCAGTGTAAACCGTTTGTAATGCTGGACGAGGCCTGGGATCCCGTTCATGGTCTTCACCATTACGAATTTCCAATGGTGCTCTCGGAATGTTACGACGGGATCGTTTTCACACACCATACCACGGCCGCTGTGCCAAATGAAACCGGGAAACGGGGCTAGATAGGTTGGAGGAAAAATGATGGTAAAGTTGGGTCTGATCCAGATGCCGGTAGGAATGGATAAGCGTGAAAATGTAGCACACGCCTGTTCAAAAATCAGCGAGGCTGCACAGGCAGGAGCTCAGATCGTGGGGCTGCCAGAAATGTTCAACTGCCCATATTCCAATGATTATTTTCGCGATTATGCAGAACCGGCCGGAGGAGAAACCTGGCAGGCCATGTCGGATTGTGCCAGAAAAAACGATATCTATTTGATCGCCGGAACCATCCCGGAACTGTATGGGGGGCGGGTTTATAACACCAGTTTCGCATTTAATCGCCAGGGAGAACAGATCGGCTATCATCGGAAGATGCACTTGTTTGATATTGATGTCAAAGGCGGTCAGCGTTTCTTTGAATCGATCACCCTGACAGCCGGAGACCAGGTGACGGTGATTGACACTGAATTCGGTAAGATCGGCTTGTGTATCTGTTTCGATATGCGCTTTCCGGAACTGTGCCGTCTGATGGCATTGAAAGGGGCGCAGATCATCATCGCACCGGCTGCCTTCAACATGACCACCGGGCCAGCCCATTGGGAAATTCTCTTCCGCCAGCGGGCTGTGGATAATCAACTGTTCACCATCGGTGTGGCGCCGGCCAGAGATGAAAAGGGGATCTATGTGTCGTACGGAAATACGATCGTGTGTTCTCCGTGGGGTGATGTGCTCTCACGCGCAGGCGCAGAAGAAACCACGCTGAAGGTGGAACTGGATCTGGCGATGAATGACAGTATCCGCAGCCAGTTGCCATTGCTCAAGGCGCTCAGACAAGATATATATGAACTGATTGATAAAAGATCCGGATAGGAGATCACTTTTGATCTGTTCTTTTGGTGGTTTAGATATTAAAAGAAACTACATTTCTTTCTTTCTACCAGGTTTGTTGATTTCCATCCAGATCATGCTGTGGATAGAACCAGGACTGATACGCTTGTTTGTAGAAAGTTTTTGGGAATATAGCGTGAAATTTTCAACACTGGATCACTTACTGATTGGGTGGGTGAAAATAACCACCTTCGAATCGTCTGAAAAGACAGCCCATAGAAATTACCTGGCTCAAAAATCATACGTTTATCATCATGACAAATGCCGCTTCGGTCCATGGATTTACCGAATCGGCAACATAAATATTCATGAAATTGGTTGTATCAGGCAGGTCGACATGAACATTAATCCACCTGACAACGAGTTCAGTTTGCCAAACAGGGGCATTTTGGTCTGCTGGGAATGAAAGAACGCGCTGAATTGATTGGCGCCGATTTATCAGTTACCTCATTTCCATCGCAGGGTACTCATGTTTTGCTTAAAATTAAACACAAATGAACGTTTTGATTTATACCGTGTCAGATGGACCTGACATGCAATATACTCCAAATTATGTCGAATAAGTCAACATAGACGATTTGAAAGGAGTATCATATGATGGTTACAGACCCGGTTTGTGGAATGGAAGTTGATTCCAACACAGCCGAAAAATACGAGTATCAGGGGAAAACTTACTATTTTTGCTCCATGGATTGCTAGCAGTCTTTCCAAAAAGATCCCCAAAAGTATATCCAGAAACAGCAAGGCAGCTAAGCCTGGAGCAAACAGAGAATAAAGGTTAAGGATCAATACCGGGTGATTCGGAGTATATCGATCACCCGGTATCTTTTTATCTTGTACAGCATTTCTCATTTCAGCTTCTCAAATGGATTTGACCGGTATCAGATACTGGCCATCGATTAACCCAGTTTCATGCAAATTAAAAAGCCCCATTCATAAATTCGGAATGGGGCTGGGTGTTTCCAAACTTTATCTGTATCAGATCTGACGCTGTATGATGTATTGTGAAATCTCTTCCAGAGCGTCACGTTCTTCGCTGGGTGGCTGTCGATGAAGCGCTTCGAGCGCGCGTCCAATAAAGCGTTCTGCTTCCTGCATCGAAAACTGGATAGCTTCGCTGTTTTTGATCGCAGCGATGATGCCTTCCACCCGATTGAGGAATTCAAACGTATCACACTTGCCTTCCAGAATCGCCTGCGCATCAGGATCATCCGGGCGATTTTCAAAATAGTACAGGGCGGGCAGCGTGATCAGGCCAGAGCGAAAATCATTCCCAACCGGTTTACCGATGGTCACCTGTTCACCGGTGAAGTCAAGTATGTCATCCAAAATCTGAAATGCCATGCCGATTTCATACCCGAACGTGCTCATGTCGGCAATGACTGTTTCACTGGCGGGTGAAATGAGAGCAGCCGCGGTGGTACAGGTTTTGAACAGGGAGGCTGTCTTTTTATAGATGCGTTCCAGATAATTTTCGCGATTGATGATGCATTTGCTGGCAAAAAACTGTGTAATTTCACCGCTGATGATCTCACCCAGGGTACGGGCGAACATTTTCATGGCCGGGATGGAGTTGGTATCGGCGGCCAGCTCAGCCGCACGGGCAAACACAAAGTCACCGGTCAGCACAGTGGCTCCAGGCGCCCAGCGGGCATTCAGGGTGGGATGCCCGCGCCTTAGCAGCGAAGCATCAATGAGATCATCATGGACCAGAGTGGCAGTGTGCAGCATCTCAATGGCCGCTGCCAGGGTGAGCAGTTGAGGTTTGGGAGCCTGCAGCATGTTGCCAACCAGTAAAGTAATCACCGGACGGATCCGTTTACCACCAGCGGAGAGAATCAGGTCAAGCGCATTTCGAAGATCTTCATTTTCGCCAAGCGCTTGCCGGCGCATGAGTTCTTCAACGTTCAGCAAATCATCCCGTACGAGTTCACTGTAAATCATTTTATTGCTCAATGTTCTCTCTCCATGCAAATAACCTGGCGGCATTATCCGTCGTTAATTCAGGGATTTCTTCATTCGTTCGAATCAACGCTACCTTCTCTGCGATCAGTTGTATATATGCCGGCTCATTTCGCTGGCCGCGATGCGGGTGAGGCGTCAGAAAGGGGGCGTCCGTTTCCAGAAGCAGACGATCCGCTGGAATGAATCGTATCACCTCAGACAGGCCGTGGCTGTTTTTGTACGTGACCGGTCCACCGATGCCAAAATAGAAACCGGCTGAAACCATCCGGTCGAACAGAGGCTCACTCTCATGGAAGGAATGAAGCACCCCCGGACGATTTCTGATCTTTTTTGAGGAAGAAGATAAGCCCTTTTGCCAATCCAGAAGGAGGGGATACAGATCATCTCCTGCTTTCCGGTTATGGATCACCACAGGCAAATCGGCTTCAGCGGCGATGGCCAGTTGTTCCTGAAAAGCGGTCATCTGAACCGACTTTTCTGCCCGATCGCGATAATAATCCAGACCGATTTCTCCTACTGCCAGCACTTTAGGATGAGCCGTCATTTCCTGTATCATCCCGGCGGCTTCCGCATTCCAACGAGCAGTCTCATTGGGATGAAAACCTACCGCAGCATAGACGATCGAAAACCGCTCAGCCAGATCAATGGCCGCCTGGCTGGTTTCCACATCGATGCCAGGAACCAGGATGAATTCAATGCCGGCTGCCTGAGCACGGTCCAGGACCTGCTCTACATCCTGATCAAAGTCATCAAGGTTCAGGTGACAGTGCGTATCGGTCAGTTTCAACGGTCTATTCCAACCCCGCGATCTTCAATCCATCCTGCAGAATTTTGGGAACCGCATCCTGATGGGTGGTTTCACAGTAAACGCGCATAACCGCCTCGGTGCCTGAGAAGCGAATCAACAGCCAGCCGCCGTCCTGAAGGCTGAATTTGAAGCCGTCCGTGTCATTCAACCCTTCTACTTTCAAGCCGCCAATCTCCTTTGGATTTGCGCTGCGGATACGCTGTTCTCGTTCAGAGCGGTCACCGGTAAAGCGACGGTCGATGCGATCATAATAATGCGGACCCACTTTGGCGAAGAGCTTCTCGATCAACTGGGATGGTTTACAGTCCAACCGAACCATCATATCGAGCAGATAAAGACCGGCCAGAATACCGTCACGCTCGGGTACATTACCACGGAATGCGTATCCACCGGATTCCTCGCCGCCGATCAGCGCATTGGTCTCCATCATTTTGGGAGCCACGTATTTGAAACCAACGCCGGTTTCGTACACCGGCACATCGTAGAGCTTGCCCAGTTTATTAAGCATGCTGGTGGTGGAAAGTGTTTTTACAATCGGCCCGCGATCTTTTCGCACTTCCAGGAAGTAATAGGCCAGCAGTGCGTACATTTGGAGTTGATTGATAAATTGCCCCTTTTCATCACCCACACCGATGCGGTCGGCATCGCCATCGTTGATGATCAGAACATCCGCACCACATTTTCCGGTTTCCAGCAGGCCATCATTGATGTTGGGCGGTATGGGTTCAGGGCGGCGCATCCCGGGGAATAACGGGTTCCGTTCCGAATGAATCTCAGTCACGGTGGTTTTGCCGCTGGAAAGCAGCATGGGGAACCAGCCGGAACCGTTGCCCCACATGGGATCCACGAGAATATTCAAACCGGCATCGCGGATGGGTTGGAGATCGATTAAGTCTTTCAGGTGAGCAACATAATCCGGGATGGCGTCAAAAACATCGATCAGTTTGTCAGATGAAGGATCTATCTTCACCTGATTGATGCTTTCAGGGATCAAATGCTCAATTTCGGTCAGTGATTCCGGGGCGATTGCGCCACCGTTTTCATCACGAACCTTGAAACCATTGTCCGTTGCCGGGTTGTGTGAGGCAGTGATATTAATCGCGCCAACAGCTTTTTTGGCGATTACGGAGTAAGAAATGACCGGGGTAGGGGTGGCTTTGTCAGTCAGAAATACATGAAAACCGTTGGCAGCCATGGTCTCGGCGGCAGCGCGGGCGAAGTTTTCAGATTGAAAACGCCTGTCAAACCCTACAATGATGCCCTGACCGGTTTTCCCCTCCCGGATCAGGAAATTGGCAAAACCCTGGGCACATCTGCGAACATTGTCGAATGTGTAGGTGCGGGCGATTTCCGCTCTCCAGCCATCGGTGCCAAACAAGATATCCTGCTGCACATAAACCTCCCTTGTTAATATGCTGTGTTCTGGCTAACTGCCCTTATTATAACAGGTCGCAGGTCATAAAAATCCCCGTTTGAGGGCATAAATCGGGGATCAGGTAGTCGAGCAAAGCTATTTCGATTGAACGTCGGTTATTTTTCCAGATAGCGGTGTTTCCATTCATATAGCCGGTTGAGCGCTTCGATGGGTGAAAGGGCGTTGATATCCAGGCTGCGCAGCTCATCCAAAAGTGGATTGATTTCAGGAAACAGAGCCATCTGCTGCGCATTCACCTTTACCGTTCTACCGGAACTCAATTCAAGCTGCGCCAGGATCTCGTTGGCACGCTGGATGACCGGTTTGGGCACACCCGCCATTTGAGCCACATGGATGCCGTAGGATTTATCGGATCCACCCGGAACGATTTTATGCAGAAAAACCACATTGTTTTCGGATTCGGTGACGGCCACATTGTAATTGCGCACACCAGGCAGAATACGTGCCAGCTCGATCAATTCGTGATAATGGGTGGCAAAAAAGGTCCTGGCACGCAACCCGGGGTGATTGTGAATGTACTCCACAGCCGCCCAGGCAATCGAGACGCCGTCGTAGGTACTGGTGCCACGGCCGATTTCATCCAGAATCACCAGGCTGCGCGAGGTCTGTGAACCGAGGATGATCGACAGCTCCACCATCTCAACCATGAAGGTGGACTGCCCGGCATGGATCTCGTCCTGCGCGCCGATGCGGGTAAAGATGCGGTCCACCAGCCCGATGGTGGCTTTTTCGGCCGGTATAAAGCTGCCCATTTGAGCCATCAAAACGATCAACGCAGTCTGGCGCAGAAAGGTCGATTTACCGCTCATGTTGGGACCGGTAATGATCCGCACAATTTCGCCGGGCTCCAGCACAATATCATTGGCGATAAATCGTTTGCCAGCCAGGGATAACTCCACCACCGGGTGGCGGGCATTGATGATTTCGAGCGAGTTGTCTTCAGTGATGACCGGACGCACATAATCATATAACGAGGCAGCCTCTGCCAGCCCGGTTAGCACATCCAGTAAAGCCAGCCGGCGTGAGGTTTCAAGCAGTTTGGCGCCGCTTTGAGCCAACTGACCCGTAACCTGGCGGAAAACGCGCAGCTCAACCTCGTGAATTTGCTCTTCAGCGTTCAATACCAGCGTTTCATACTCTTTCATCTCGGGGGTGATGTAGCGCTCGGCATTGACCAGTGTTTGTTTGCGGATGTAATTGGTGGGGGCTGAAGCGGTGTTGGAATTGGTGATCTCGATATAGTAGCCGAAAACCTTGTTGTAACCGACCTTGAGATTCTTAATACCGGTGCGCTCGCGCTCCACATTTTCCAGGTTTGAAATCCACTCGCGGGCGTGCTGTGAGGATTCAATCAATCCGTCCAGTTCAGCCGAAAATCCAGGACGGATGATGCCGGTTTTTTGCAGGGTGGCCGGAGGCGTCTCGACGATGGCCTGGGTGATCAGATTTTCCTCTGCGGTACAGTCAAACAACTCCACGTTGATCGAGGCCGATTCGGGGTATGGGTGCCCCGCCAGGGAGGCACGCAAGGCAGGAACTGCCGATAATGTGTTCCGTATCGCGTCCAGATCGCGCGGAGAGGCGTTTCCGGAGATCACATGGTTAATCAGACGTTCGAGGTCTCCCAGGCGTTTCAGGGCGTTTCTGATCTCAGCACGCAGGATACCGTTCTGGGTGAAGAACTCTACCCAGTCATACCGTTCGTTGATTTTAACCGCATCCATCAATGGCTGGGTAAGCCACTGGTTCATCAGGCGCTTGCCCATGGGGGTGACGGTTTGATCCAGCACATGCAGCAGTGAACCTTTATCGCCGCCGTCGCGAAGGTTGGTGATAATTTCCAAATTTCGAAAGGTGGCTTGATCCAGCGAGACAAACTCATCCAGCGAGTAGGTGGACAGGTTGGAGAGCAACTTGAGCGCGGTTGGTTGAGTGTCTTGCAAATACAGCAAAATGGCGCCGGCGGCGCGGATCATCAGGGGTTTCCCTCGCAGACCAAAACCATCCAGCGTGGTCACCTGGAACTGGCGTTTCAGCGCTTCCTCGCAGTTGGTGATTTCAAATTTCCATTTGGGAAGAACAGTTTGATGCGCCCGGAAGCCGTTACTCTGCGATGGATCCTCTTCCATCAACAGTTCAGCGGCATTCAGCCGATTGATTTCATCGCGAGCCTTGTTGGGCTGCACCTGCAAATCTACCTGGGTCACTTTGAACTCGCCGGTGGTGATATCGAGATAGGCAATACCGGCCGCACGATCTTCCTGGACCAGACAGGCCAGATAATTGTTCTGAGCGCCATGCAGAAGTTCACTCTCCATGACGGTACCCGGGGTTACCACCTTAATCACCTTGCGGGGAACCAGTCCCTTTTCGGGCTGGTCGGATAACTGCTCACAGATGGCAACGTGATACCCTTTTTTTATCAGGCGCGCCAGATAATTATCCACCGCATGGTAGGGAATACCCGCCATGGGTATGCGCTGACCTTTGGCTACATTGCGCGACGTCAGCACAATTTCAAGTTCGCGTGAGGTGATCTCCGCATCATGGTCAAAGGTTTCATAGAAATCACCCAGCCGAAAGAAAACGATCGCATCGGGATACTGTTTTTTGATATCAAGATATTGCTGACGGATGGGGGTGATTTCAGATGTGGTCATGGACTAATTCTATTAGTCACACCAATTTTCGGCAAGCAAAATATGCAAACTGGTCTTCGATTTGTGCAACCGACGAGGATAAAATGCGTAAATAAAGTAAGAACGGATTCAGGAGGTAAGGGATGGCAAAATTTACACATCAATTACGCAGATCAAGGAGCAACCGCTGGGTGGCAGGTGTATGCGGCGGTCTTGCAGAATTCTTCGGGATCAGTGCGTTCTGGTTCCGGCTGGCGATGGTGTTGACGTTTATTCCGGGTGGAATTCCGGGTTTACTCATTTATGGGATTTTGTGGATCATTGTTCCGTTGGAGAGCAGAGGGATCTAGAACTCAACTTCGAGGACTTTATCGTCTTCCAACATCGTAGTGGGGCTGATCACAATATCGGAGAAGGTGTTCTCCTGGGTTACTTCCAGAATATGCTGTTTGATCAGCTCCAGCACGGCTAAAAATGTCACCACCATATCCACACGGGTACGGTGTTCCAACAGGCTGAAGAAGGATAAAGCCTGTTTTGTTTTTAAGCCTTCCAGGATTTGCGTGATTTTATCGCGGATGGTCAGACGGGGAAACGAAACTACCGTCTCCAGTGGAAGAGCATTCTGATTGAGGTTGAAAATCTCTTCCGCCAGATGAGCCAGATCTGTCAGATTGAAATCATCCAGATCCAGGTGCGCTTCAAAGTGGACCACCGGCGCGTTCAGGCGCAGATAAGAGCGCATGCCGGATTTCTCGCGTTCTTCCAATACCGCAGCAACGGCTTTGTACTTTTTATACTCCAGCAACTGCCGAACCAGCGCTTCACCGGTGTCTTCTTCCAGTTCTTTTTCTATGGACGGAGGTCTGGGAAGCAGTGCTGCTGATTTGATCTGTACCAGGCGGGCGGCCATCACCAGGAAGCTGCTCACCTCATCTGCGGTTCGATCGGTGAGGTTCTTGATGTGCTCCAAAAACTGATCGGTCACTTTTGCGATAGAAAGGGTGGTGATATCCAGTTCTGCCCGTTCAATCAGCTCCAGCAGCAGATCCAGCGGCCCCTCAAAAATGGAGGTAGAAACGACATATTCTGATGTCCCTGGGAGCCTGGCGGTATTCATCAGCGGAATTATACACTTACTTTTCAATGCGATCGAAAATGCGGTAGAGGGATCACAGAAGGGTGCCGATGCCTGTCCGGTGAAGATTCAGAGAGAACAGATTTCTTCAGATCAATCACAGGGATGGAAAGTGGATGCTATACTTAACGATATAATAACAGGATGTCAGGTTCAGAATTCACTCACCTTGATTCGGGTGGAAATGCCCGTATGGTAGACGTCAGCCAAAAGATTGAAACCGCGCGTTTTGCCGCGGCTCAGGCTGAAGTATCTGTGAATGCGCATACGCTTCAGTTAATCCGAGATGGTTTGATCAAAAAAGGCGATGTTTTCACCGTGGCTCAACTGGCGGGTATTATGGGCGCCAAACAAACCGGGCATCTGATCCCATTGTGCCATCCCATTATGCTGGATCAGATCCAGGTGAAGATTCGTATTGATGATGAAACCGGCCGGATCATGATCACATCAGAAGTAAGCGCCTTTGAGAAAACCGGCGTTGAAATGGAAGCCCTGACGGCTGTCAGCATTGCCGCGCTGACCATTTATGATATGGTGAAAGCAGTCCAAAAAAACGCAGTGATTCGCAGCATCCACCTCGTCGAAAAACGAGGCGGAAAGAGCGGCGATTATCACTTTGAGCAGGAAGGTTGATGATTTCGGTTCTATTTTTCGCCTATTTGAAAGATTTAATCCCGGGCGGGAAGGTCAAAATTGACCTCCCGGCTGAAACCACCGTGCAGGAATTATCTCACCTGCTGGTAGAACGTTTTCCCATTCTTCAGGACAAGTTGCAAAGCGCAATTAAATCGATTAACCGTGAATTTGCATCGGATGAACAGGTATTACACGACGGCGATGAAGTTGCGTTTTTCCCGCCGGTAAGCGGGGGAGGTAATCAACCGCCTGTTCTGCTGATCACCCCGGAACCGCTTTCGGCGGATGATTTGGTTCTAAAATTGTCCACCAGCACAACCGGCGCGATATGCTGTTTTTCGGGTGTGGTTCGAGAGAATACAGTTCGGGAAAATCGAATTACCCCTGAGCTGTTTTATGAAGCATATGAAAGCATGGCGTATGAGAAAATGCGCCAGATTGCCGAAGAAATTTATCAACGCTGGCCGGCTGTTGAGCAGGTGGCAATCGTGCAACGCACCGGTCTGGTCAGGGCTGGTGAAACCAGTACGCTGGTAGCCTGCAGTAGCAGCCATCGTGACAGTGGTATCTTTGCGGCCACACAATATGGAATCGACCGGCTGAAGGAGATTGTTCCGGTTTGGAAAAAAGAAATCTCTGAACACGGTGAAGCATGGGTGAGCGGTGATTATCATCCGCGCCCGGGAGAATGAGAATGGTGAAAAAGGACCGTTTGTTCAAATTTGTGCACCGGAACCAGCCTGGTTCTGATTCAAAAGAGGAAACCACTGTAACCGAGGCTGAAAAAAGTATGACAGCAGAGCGTATTGAATTCCCGAACGAAAGCCCGAATGAATTCGCGGCGAGACTTAATCTACCGTTCCAGGATAGTTTTCTGCTCAGCCGTGCATTGACCCACCGTTCGTTTCTCAATGAACATCCGGAAGCGTTGGAAGATAATGAGCGGTTGGAATTCCTGGGCGATGCCGTTCTGGACTTTCTGGTTGCATCCTGGGTGTACCACCGTTTCCCGGAGATGCCCGAGGGTGAATTAACCCGCATGCGATCCGGTTTGGTGCATACGGAGCAACTGGCCGTCTTTGCTCGCAAGATCGATTTACGCAGGGCAATGAAACTGGGCCGCGGCGAATCCCATTCAGGCGGGTATGACCGCTCTGCTTTACTGTGCGATACCTTTGAGGCTGTGATTGGCGCTTTATATCTTGATAAAGGATATCAGGCCGTTGAAAAATTCATGTTCCCATTCCTTGAAATGGCCATCGATGAACTGCTGGTGAATATCGAACTGGTCGATCCCAAAAGTCAACTTCAGGAATGGGCGCAGGCTCAAGGGTATGCCGCACCCAAATATCGTATCAAAGAAGAGAGTGGTCCTGAACATCGCAAGCATTTTGTGGTGGGCGTTTTTGTGGATGGCAAGCTTTTTGGCACAGGCGAGGGTTACAGTAAACAGGCTGCCGAAAAGAATGCTGCAGCCGATGCGCTTCAAAAAAATAACGTAAACAACTTGTAGAGGCGTGGATGCCGTCCAGATTATTGTCCATTGAATTGCAAGGTTTTAAAACTTTCGCAAACCGGTATAAATTTGAATTTCCCGGGGTGATTACCTGCGTGGTTGGCCCAAACGGATCAGGCAAGTCGAATGTGGCTGATTCCATCCGCTGGGTGCTGGGTGAACAATCCTATAACCTGCTGCGCGCTCGCAAAACGGAAGACATGATTTTCACCGGTTCTGCGCAGCGTCCCCGGGCAGGCATGGCATCCGTCACCATTACATTTGATAATGCAGATAACTGGTTTCCACTGGATTTCTCGGAACTGGCCATCACCCGCCGGGCATACCGGGATGGGCAAAACGAATACTTCATCAACAATCAAAAGGTGAGGTTGAAGGATATCGTCGAACTGCTGGCGCAGGCCGGTGTGACCCCCAGGACGTACACCATTATCGGGCAGGGATTGGTGGATGCAGCCCTGTCACTGCGGCCGGACGAACGGCGTGATTTCTTTGAGGAAGCTGCCGGAATCACCATTCACCGCAAGCGGCGCGAAGAAGCCCTGCACCGGCTGGATACTACCCGGCGCAACCTGGACCGGGTGAAAGATATTCTCAGCGAGTTGAAACCGCGTGTCAGCAGCCTGGAACGACAGGCACACCGGGTGATTGAACAGGAACGTCTGAAAGCGGATCTGAAGGTGTTGATGAAGGATTGGTACGGTTACCAGTGGCATCGCACCCAGGACGAGCTGACGCGCTCGACCGAAATTCTGCGTACACAGGAAGAGCACCTGGAAAATATTCGCGGACAGAAAGAGATCGTCGATAAGGAAATCCTGGCGCAACAGGAAGAGATCACACGTTTTCGCGTGGATTTGAGCGGGTGGCACCAAAAATCTTCCGCCATTCACCGCCAGCTCGACAGCGTCAACCGATCCATCGCGGTCATGGAAGAACGCGTCAGATCTCAGGATGAACAACTGCATTTCCTCCAATCCGATCTTGTACGGACTCAGGAAGAGGAGATTGCGATCAGTGCTCAGGTAGAGAAGCAAAAGTCGGAAGCCGGCCAGTTACGCGATGAAAAGGATGAGAATGCCCGTCTGCTGGCTGAAACCGAGAAAAAGTACAACGCCCTCTACCGCCAGAAGCAGGATCTCTCACGCGAACGCGGTATTC